>NZ_UCNL01000008.1:0-508838 GCF_900473955.1 Synechococcus sp. GEYO | reverse complement strand
AGCGTGTGCTGCGGATGCGCTACGGGATGGACGGGCAAGATCCGATGAGCCTCACAGCGATTGCTAAATCGCTAAAAATGAGTCGTGATCGCACTCGCAAGCTCGAACGCGAAGGTCTGGAGCTACTGCGCCGTGGTGATGTTCAGCTTGAGGCTTACGTGCTGGCCTGACACCCGCCAATTTCACACAAGTGATCAGAAGAATTCGTCAAAGTTGTCGAAATCAACTGCTTTGAAGTTTCCAGCTTCGACCTGGGTCATCAAGCGCTCAAGTTGAGCCCAGAGTGCACCTCCGGTGAGGATTGAGAGCACCAGTGCACTGAGATAGGCGGCACCTGCAGCAAAGCCGAAAACTTGGAGTGAGCCCCCGATGAACAAGGTGACGCCAATCAGGATCCCCGTATAACTCATCACGGTTTCGGCATTGCCGAGGGGTAGCAATGGCAGCCTGTCTTTTTTCCAGCCATCCAGGCGGTTCTGAACCAGCCTGGAGAAGGTGAGTCCGCACACCACGCTGATTGCCAATCCCAGCCCTGCCATCGCATAGGGCGGTTGTTGCAGGTTGGAGTAGTCGAGAAGGATGTCATCCATGCTGAGACCGCCGAATGCTTCGGTCAGCAGGTCGATCTGAGCCTGATCGAGCTCGATGGGAGCAGTGTCGGGCGCGATCGACATAAGTCAGGAAAAGGATCGTTGGGACGTCATTATCGCTCTGCTACTGCAGGGGTGACGGGGCGTTAGGTCTCATCAGGCCGCGAGCGGATTCAGACGCTGCATCACACCCTCGGCAATTTGACGCGGCCCAAAGGTCTTTCGCATCAGGGCAGTCAGCTCTTTCAGATCTGAGAGGTTCAGGCGGTCGTCTTTGATCAGGGTCAGCAGGAGGCGCTGACGCAGGTCTCCTCCATCTCGACTCAGTAACAAACGCAGACCTGCCCCGGCCACCGGCAGCAGTTCTCCGCTGCTCTGACCCCCCGAATAATTGCCAACAACATCGAGAAGACTTTCAAGTCGTTCAACGCGTAGATTTCCCTGCTCGTCAAAGATGACTTCCATCAGCTTCTCTCGCATTTCTCTGGTGTCACCAGCGAGGAGTCTCTTGGCCACGTAGGGATAGGCCACCGCGATGATTCGGAAGTCGGGATCGAGTCTTAGAGCAAGGCCTTCCTGGCTCACCACGGCTCGGATGATCAGAGCGAAGCGTGCAGGCACCCGGAAGGGATAGTCGTACATCAATTCCGAGAAACGATCGGTGATCGCCTTGAAATTGAACGAACCGACGGAATCTCCAAGACTTCCTCCCAGGGCATCTTCCAGGGCGGGAATGATCGGTGTCAGGTCAGCACTGGGTGCAAGGAATCCGAGTTCCTGGAAATCTCGGGCAACCGCTTCGAAATCACGGTTGATCAGATGGACCACAGCTCCTGTGAGTGTCAGGCGATCCTGATCACTGATCGAATCCATCATCCCGAAATCTACGTAGGCCACGTGTCCGAGATCGCCGCTTCGACCAGGGAGTGCAAAGAGATTGCCCGGGTGGGGATCGGCATGGAAGTAACCGAACTCCAGAAGTTGCTGGAGTCCGCTGATCACGCCTGTGCGAATGAGAGCCGCGGGATCAAGGCGTTGGGACTTGAGCTCATGTGAATCGCGAAGCTTGCTTCCCTGAATCCAGCTGGTGGTCAGAACTCGGCGGCTTGAGAGCTCTTCGTCGACATCGGGAATGGTGACTGCGTCATTGTCAGCGAACAATCTTGAGAAGTGCCTGGCGTTGTCTGCTTCGCAGCAGTAATCGATCTCTTCGAACAGGCTTCGGCCGAACTCATCAATAATTTCTCCGAGGCCAAATCCCAGATTCAGTGGCAAAAATGGAGCGGCCAGAATCCCGAGACTGCGGATCAGCACCATGTCGCGCCGCAGAATGAAGGTCAGATTGGGTCTCT
Source organism: Synechococcus sp. GEYO (assembly GCF_900473955.1). Taxonomy (NCBI): domain Bacteria; kingdom Bacillati; phylum Cyanobacteriota; class Cyanophyceae; order Synechococcales; family Synechococcaceae; genus Synechococcus; species Synechococcus sp. GEYO. The sequence continues at coordinate 506,896 of NZ_UCNL01000008.1, read as the reverse complement.
GGACTTTCACGGCGACCCAGCGTTGTGTACCGACCCGAGCCTTGTAGACCTGCCCAAGACTTGCGGCTGCAACAGGTGTATCGGGAAATTCCTCAAACAGCTGATCCACTGGAGCACCCAGTTCCGTTTCGATCGTGTTCAAAGCGATCGCATGGTCGAAGGACGGCAGATCGTCTTGAAGCCGTGTCAGCTCATCCAGCCAGTCTCGACGGATCAGATCCGGACGGGTCGAAAGAGCCTGTCCGACCTTGATAAAACAAGGCCCGAGGTTGGTCAGGGTGCGCAGCAGAGTGCGAGCCAGATCTCGCTGAACACGGGGGTCGCTGCTGCCGCCCCTCAGCAGCAAGCTCAAGACCAGTCCCAGTAGAGCCCAGAAGATCTGGATCAGGCGCGGTATGCCGATCCATGGGCGCAACAGGAGCCATCGGACATCTCGGCCCGGGTTGTAGCGAAGCGAATCCACGCCCAGCAGCGCTAGGGAGTGTGGATCCTAGAGAGTCCAAAAGGTTGCTCGATGCTTCTGTGTTGCAGAGAGCGGACCGATCAACGCAGATCAGCATCGGTCAGCATCGGCAGCAGTTGCCATGCTGCATGGGGAAAGTCCAGCTGGCATCACCGAGCCGGTGATGCCCCGACCTGTTGTCTATTCCCTGCGCTCATGCCGTCGCTTCTCGAGCTTCTGCGACCGGATCGACGTCTGGCTTTGCATCTTCCGGTGCATGGTCGTGGAGCAGCTCTGCCGCCACTGATGCAGCGTTTGCTGCGTCAATCACCGGGCAGCTGGGACCTGCCCGAGTTGCCGGAGATCGGTGGTCCGCTCGAATCTCATGGTGCAGTGGCAACCAGTCAGGCGCGGCTGGCTGAAGCGATGGGTGTTGATCACTGTTGGTTTGGCGTGAACGGTGCCACTGGTCTGCTTCAGGCTGGTCTGCTTGCGATGGCGCAACCGGGAGAGGCTGTGCTGCTGCCTCGTAATGCCCATCGTTCGTTGATCGCTGCCTGCGAGCTGGGGGGCGTGATGCCGGTCTTTCTGCCGGTGCCGTTTTTTGCCGATCGCGGTCACGCCGGGGCGATGACCGCTGAGGGCCTTCGGCAGAGCCTGGCTCCCTGGCCTGATCCAGGTCGTCCCATTGCTGGTGCTGTTCTTGTTCACCCCACATATCACGGCTACTCCGCTGAGATTGTGGAGCTGATCGAATTACTCCACAGCAGAGGATTTCCGGTCATGGTGGATGAAGCCCATGGCACCCATCTGGCCTTCAATGCCGAGCAGGACAGCCCTGTGTCTGCTCTTGTTGCTGGAGCTGATCTGGTTGTGCATTCCCTTCATAAATCTGCGCCTGGTCTCGCGCAGACCGCAGTTCTGTGGCATCGCTCTCAAAGGTTGGACCACGAGAGAGTTCAACGTTCTCTGGCAAGACTTCAGACCACGAGTCCCAGCTCTCTTTTGCTGGCTTCCTGTGAGACAACTCTTGATTGGTTGCTGTCCAGCCGCTGGACTTCGCTCTTCGAGGCTCGTCGGCACCAAGCCAACCAGCTGATCCATGCTCTGCGAGAGCAGGGTGTTTTGTTCCATCCCAGTGATGATCCCTTGCGATTGGTCCTTGCAACGGGCCAGCTTGGTGTGAGTGGTCTGGATGCGGATGAGTTCTGCATGCGTCAGGGCGTGATCGCTGAGTTGCCTGAGCCTCTTTGTCTCACGTTCTGCCTTGGATTTGCTCGGCATCGGGGCTTGGCAAAGCGACTGCAGAGGATTTGGCAGGCGTTGGCTCGTGAGGGTGATGGTGTGCCGCTGCCGGTCATCCCTGATCCGCCGTTGCAGAGCACGTCGATTCCTGAGCTCACCCCTGATGAAGCACAACGGCTTCCCCATTGCGTTCGCCCATTGGCTGAGTGCGCTGATCAAATCGCTGCTGAGCTGATTTGCCCCTACCCGCCCGGTGTGCCCCTGCTCGTACCTGGAGAGAGAATCTCTGCAGAGCGAAGCCAATGGCTGCAATCGCAGCATCATCGATGGCCTGTTCAGGTGCCCGGTATGGTGAAGGTTCTGGCCTGATGGGCCCTGGGATCTGACAGGTGATTTCAGACGCCACAACCGGAAAGGCCGTGAGCAAGGGGCGAGTCGCCGATCACAAACGCCTGGTCAGCGGGGTTCTGGTGGGTCTGTTTGGTTTGGTGGTGGTGGGTCTGGGTGGTTGGTGGTTCACGATCGCCCTGGGGGTGATTGTGCATCTGGGTTTGCTGGAGTTCTTCCGCATGGCCCAGTTCAAAGGCATGCGTCCAGCCACAAAAACCACACTTGTGGCCTGCCAATTACTGCTGATCAGCACTCAGTGGTCTGTGAACGGAGGCATCGCATCTTCTCTCGCTGATGCGGTGTTGCCTCTCTCTGGAGCTGCCATCTGTGGCTGGTTGCTGCTGCAGCCGATTACCGGTTCGATTGCGGACATCGCCGCCTCGATCTTTGGACTGTTCTATCTGGGGTTTCTGCCCAGTCACTGGTTGCGGCTTCGCAACCTTAAGGCCGTAGATATCGCCCCCCTGGTGGATCACATGTCCTGGACCTGGATCAGCTCCGGTCTGCTGATCACGTTGATGGCCTGCCTGATGGTGGTCGCGAGTGATATCGGCTCCTTCTTCATCGGTCGGCGCTTTGGTCACCACCCTCTCTCTCCAATTTCCCCAGGCAAAACGATTGAAGGGGCGTATGGCGGACTGGTCTCTGCGGTGCTGATCGGTGCGCTTGGCGGTGCACTGCTGGAGTGGCCTTACGGATCTCTCGCCGGCGGTTGTCTGGGTGCGCTCGTCGCCCTGTTTGCTCTGGTGGGTGATCTCACCGAATCGATGATGAAGCGGGATGCCGGCGTGAAGGATTCCGGGGATGCCCTGCCGGGCCATGGCGGAATTCTGGATCGGATCGACAGCTATCTGTTCACACCAGCGGTGGTGTTTTACGTGGTGACCCTAGTGATGCCAGTGATGGCTCAAGGTTGAACGTTTCTGGGGTGAACTGCTCAGGGATGAACTGTGGCGTTGCCTTTGATCACCATCTGACCGCCCTGCAGCCTTGCATCGATGATCTTGATGGAAGGATCCATGGGCAGCAACAATTTTGCTTCCGCATCGCAGTGGTTCACTCTGATCGTGCCCCGATCCGCGCAGAGGGAGAAGCTTCGTTGCACGGGGTCTTTGCCTGTGATCACATCCGCTGTTAGCACCAATCGATCGTTATCGATCGCCATTGAGCGCAGCGGCGTTAGGCCCATCAGCTGTTCAGCCAGTAGATCGGCCAACCATCGCCAGCGATCAGTCGCCAGCGCTTTGTTGAGATCGGTTCCGCTCAGAACTACCTCCCCTTCGATGCTGAAAGGGTCTTTGAGTTGCAGCGGCTGGTTGGGTTGACCAGGGCGGAAGATTGTTTTCAGTTCGCCGGATTGCAATTCAGCGCGCAGCAGGGGCAGTTGTTCAAAACTCACTCTGCGAGCCTCGAGCGAGACACCTTTTAGCCGACCTCTCAGCAGCTCAATCGCTGAACCCTGAAGGGCCAAATTCAACTCCTCAACAGAGTCGCACTGGTTGCGAATCCAGCGTTGAAGACCGCTGGCCAGGAGCTGGAGAACGGGGCCTGAGCTGGTCTGGGGCATGGAAGCTGAGCACCACGATGGCGGATCAGAACCTCATCATCCGATGAGGTCCGAGGGATGGTTGTTCAACAGCGTGGATTGGAACCAGTTGAGACAGCGTTCGGCCACTCGATCGGGCTGATCGATGTGCGGAAGATGTCCGCAATCCTCTAACTGTTCAATCCTGTCGTTGAGGATCAGAGCCGCTGCTTTCTTTTGTGGAGCCCTGAGGATCCTGTCGTTGTCTCCCCAAATCACGTGCAGAGGCTGATCGGGAAGCGGTGTGCCGCAACCTGAAAATCCTCCGCTGCGGGCAAACGCTGCGAGTGCCTCTGCCCAGCCGGGGCACTGCAGATGCAGTGAAGCGATTTGTTCTTCCTCGGCCCCCACGTTGGCGTCTGGATCGGCAAAGGCCTGGCGGCAAAGGCCTCGACGCACTCCTTGGCGACTGAGGAACCAGGCGCCGAAGCGATCCAGCAGAGGGGGTACTGGCATCGGTCTGCCAGTGAGTCCTGCTGGGGCAAGCAGCATTAAGGACTTGATCTGATGCTGGTGACGGCGTGCCGTTTCCACGCCAACGGCCCCTCCCATCGAAGCTCCGATCAAGCCGCATGGAGCTGCCTTCGGGATGTGCTCAAGCACGGCATCTAGATGACTGAGCACCTGTTCGGGACCGTAGATCGCATCGAGGGGACGCGGTGAGAAGCCAAAGCCGAACAGGTCGGGAATGAACAGTTGAAAGTGTTGACTCAGCAGTGGGGCCAGGCGCCGATATTCCAAGAAACTGCTGTCGAAACCGTGCAGCAGCAACAAAGGGGGACCCTCCCCCACCACAGCGACAGGAAATGGTGCGTCAATCTTGAGTTCTGGCAGCTCCCACCACTCGAGATGCTCCGCCAGGTTGCTGGCCTTGGGGTCCAACAGTTCGCCTTTGATCGAATCCAGCAGATCTTTCAAGGCAAAACTACGCTTGTTTCAGCAGCTCCCACAAGGGCTTCCATCAAAGCGCCTGGAGTGACTTCGAAAGGAAGATGATGCAGATCAGACCCGTCTCGACAGGCGAACTGGCAGACCTGCTGCAATTGATTGAGGCTGGCTTGACCCAGCCCCAGGTCATCAAGGCAGACGGGCAAACCCAGTTCTCGCAGCAGAGGCAAGAGCTGGCGATGGGCTTGCGCCGCCAAACGATTGCCGCCGAGACGCTCCTCGAGGCGCAACTGAACGAGTACTCCGAAGCCCACCTTCTCGCCATGGAGAACGGAATGGCATGCTTCGAGCTGAGTGAGACCGTTATGAACTGCGTGAGCGGCGACCGTTCGACAGCGAGCTCCACCTAGACCCCCAATCACTCCTGCAGTGAGTCCGCAGGCATCCACAACCCGTTTCCAAGCTTCGCAGCCAGGATTCTGGATGGCCTCGATGCTGTCGATCAGCAGCTGGTCTCGCAGAACTCGGGCCATTTGCACAGCCTGCTGAATGACTCCGTCTTGGCTCGAGCCGCTGCTCACGGAGGCTTCGTACCACTTGGCCAGCGCGTCGGCGATCCCACTGGCCAGGGTGCGTGTCGGTGCCTTTATCAGCAGCTCATGATCGAAAACAAGCAGATCAGGGCAGTGCCTGAGGCCTTGATCACGCTCAAAAGCTCCATCAGGGCTGTACAGATTCGAGAGGGCAGTCCACCCGGCACAGGTTGCCGCGCTCAGTGGAACCGTGACACAGGGGACTTCGAGTCTGTCGGCTAGCAATTTTCCACTGTCGAGAACCTTGCCACCCCCTGCGGCGATCACTCCATCGCACGATTGTCGAACAAAATCGTTCTGGAGCCTTTGAAGATCAAGCTCACAGCAATCGTGCTCTAGATTCTGCTGGAACACTCTCAGACCGCTTTGATTTAGCTCACGACAAAGCTTGGACCGAATCTTCTGCGTGGACTCACTCCTGCCAAGCAGCAATGGATTACGACAGAGATTTGAAATGGGCTTCTGAGCTTCAATCCAAGCTCCCGACCCACGAATGACCTGGGAGGGAGCGATGGAATGAACTGAGATTGAACTGTTTCTGGAGTCTGTTTGGATCATCCAGGTCAGAGACCGGCACCAGCGAGCGCAGGGGTTTCGCTGGGTACAGCGGAAAGATGCTTCACCACCACCTTGCCATCTTCCACATCCACTTCCGCTGAATCGCCATCTTTGATGCGACCTGAAAGGACCTCCTCGGCAAGGCTATCTTCAAGTAAACGCATCACAGCTCTACGCAAGGGACGGGCGCCGTAAGCAGGGTTGTAACCCTCTTCAACGAGACGCTCTTTAAAGGCATTGGACACAGACAAGGTGATGCCTTTTTCGCCGATTCGATTGAAGACCTCCCGCAACATGATTTCTGCAATTTCCTTCACCTCTTCGCGATTAAGTTGCCTGAAGACGATGATTTCGTCAAGGCGATTGAGAAATTCAGGACGGAAATATTGCTTAAGCTCTTCATTAACGAGCGACTTAATGCGGTTGTATTGATTCTCCTCAGCATTTTCATCGCCAGAGAATTCAAAACCAAGACCACCTCCACCTTTCTCAATCACTTTCGAACCAATGTTCGAGGTCATGATGATCAGAGTGTTCTTGAAGTCGACAGTTCGACCCTTGGAATCGGTGAGGCGTCCGTCTTCCAGCAACTGCAAAAGAAGATTGAAAACATCAGGATGCGCTTTCTCAATCTCATCGAACAAAACAACAGTGTAAGGGCGTCGTCGGACTGCTTCGGTGAGCTGGCCACCCTCATTGAAACCTACATAGCCAGGAGGTGAACCGATCAGTTTGCTGACCGTGTGTCTCTCCATGAATTCAGACATGTCAAGTCGGATCATGGCGTCTTCACTGCCGAAGAAGTAGGCAGCTAAGGCTTTTGTGAGCTCAGTCTTACCAACGCCGGTCGGGCCGGAGAAAATGAAGCTGGCAATTGGGCGATTTGGGTTTTTAAGGCCAACACGCGCCCGTCGAATCGCTTTCGAAACTGCTTTCACAGCTTCGTCCTGACCAATTAGACGCTTGTGAAGCGTCTCTTCCATATTGAGCAGCTTGACGGACTCACTTTCAGTGAGTTTCTGCACCGGTACACCCGTCCACGAGGCCACAATCTGGGCGATGTCCTCTTCGCTCACGACCGGGGTCGTTGTTTCGGCAACTGCACCCTGGAAGGATGATTGTTCGGAACTTCCAGCCGTCGACTCAGTAGAGGGTTCGACTGTTTCGGTGGTTTCCGAAGCTTCGCTGGGAGTGTCTTGGCGACTGCTCTGCAGAAGGGTGCGGATTTTTTCGCGCAATTCAACTTCCTTGTCTCTCAGCTCTCCGGCACGAGCAAAATCTTGCTCGCGAACGGCATCTTCCTTGTCTTTCTGCACTGTGCGCAGCTCTTTATCTACTTCCTTGGCTTCAGGTGGAAGCTTGGAATTCAGCAGACGCACGCGACTGCCGGCTTCATCGATCAAATCGATGGCTTTGTCAGGCAGAAAGCGATCGGAGATGTAGCGATCACCGAGGGTGGCCGCTGCTTCAAGGGCCTCATCGGTAATGCGCAGGCGGTGATGTTGTTCGTAGCGCTCACGCAGACCACGCAGGATTTCGATGGTGTCTTCGATCGAGGGTTCACCAACGTTGACGGGCTGGAAACGTCGCTCCAGAGCTGCATCCCGCTCAATGTGCTTGCGGTACTCATCAAGTGTGGTGGCTCCGATGCACTGCAGCTCACCTCGGGCGAGAGCAGGTTTGAGAATGTTGGCAGCATCAATGGCACCCTCTGCCGCACCAGCACCGATCAAAGTGTGCACCTCGTCGATCACAAGGATCACGTTGCCCGCGCCTTTGATCTCCTCCATGATTTTTTTGAGGCGTTCCTCAAATTCGCCCCGGTACTTGGTGCCGGCGACCAGTAGACCAATGTCAAGGGTTAGAACACGCTTGTCTTCAAGGATGTCGGGAATATCACCCTGCTGGATGCGCTGAGCCAAACCTTCGGCGATGGCAGTTTTGCCCACTCCTGGCTCACCAATCAACACAGGATTGTTTTTGGTGCGCCGACCAAGGATCTGAATGACACGGTCAATTTCGTTGTGGCGTCCAACCACCGGATCGAGCTTGGCTTCGCTGGCCAGCTGGGTGAGGTTGCTGCCGAATTCATCGAGTGTGGGTGTTTTGGTGGATCCCTTGGCACCGGAACCACCACCGCCTCCAGCACCCACCTCAGCCGTTTCGCCCAGCATCCGAATGACTTGGGTGCGGACCTTGGCAAGGTCAACCCCGAGATTTTCGAGGACACGCGCTGCAACACCCTCACCTTCACGGATCAGCCCTAACAGCAGATGCTCTGTGCCGATGTAGTTGTGACCAAGCTGGCGCGCTTCCTCTAGAGAAAGCTCGAGCACACGTTTAGCTCTGGGTGTGAACGGAATCTCGACTGCGACGAAACCTGAGCCACGTCCGATGATTTTTTCAACTTCTACGCGAGCATCCTTGAGATTCACGCCCATGGACTTGAGCACTTTGGCTGCTACCCCAGTTCCCTCACCGATCAGCCCGAGCAGGATCTGCTCAGTGCCCACGAAATTGTGACCTAGTCGTCTTGCCTCTTCCTGGGCAAGCATGATCACCTTGATGGCCTTCTCGGTAAACCTCTCGAACATCGTTCAGGCCGACAGCTGTTCGACCCAACCTATCAGGGCTGAACGGGTAGTTGTGGATCGATGATCCAAAGGCACATCCCAGTGTTGCTGGGGGTTGATTGCCCCAGAAAGTATTAATCAATGCCGAAATGTGTTCCTTTATTCAGTTTGATCAGTGCGGAAATCCCTACCCCTTCTGATTGATCGCGACTGCAGCAGGGCATCGTCGCCGTTGGAGTAGTAACTGCTTCTGCAACCAGTGGTTGAAAATCCGCACTGGGCGTAAAAGGCTCGCGCTACGGCATTCGTTGATGCCACCTCCAGGGTTGCTGATATCGCTCCGAGGCCTGTGGCCCGTTCCATCACCGCCTGCAGCACCCTCGCGCCGAATCCACAGCGTTGGTGAGTCGGATCCACTGCGACTGCTGTGATCTGCAGTTCATCGACCACTAACCATGCCGAGGCCATGGCGATCAGACTTTGATCCTCTGCGTCGATGCCCATCACCAGTCTGTTGTTGTCTGAAAGCTCCCTCTCCCACTGCTGTTTCGTCCAGAGCCCCTTCAAAGCAATCCGGTCAAGCTGAAGGCAGCCGCTGAGGTCATCCGGCCCCAGTCTGCGTGGCGTGATCAGCACTTCACCAACCAAAACAGCACTGCCTGGGCGACGCGCCTCCTTACATTGCCTGTCCGACCGCCTCGACGCTCCATGCCACAGCCCTACGAATCAGGGTGTGACCTGAACAGCCCGAATCGCAATCTCGCGCCGATCACCGCAGAACTTGACGATCAGGGACGTCTTGCCGTTGGCGGTTGTGTTCTCAGCGAGCTGGCCGAGCGTTATGGAACACCTTTATATGTGCTGGATGAAGCCAGCATCCGCAAGGCCTGTCAGGCCTATCGCGATGCCCTGAAGCGTCATTATCCAGGACCCTCACTGGCGATCTATGCCTCGAAGGCCAACAGTTCAATGGCTCTGACGGCTCTTGTGGCGTCGGAGGGTCTGGGGCTTGATGCCGTCTCGGCGGGTGAATTGATGACGGCGCTCGACGGCGGCATGCCTGCTGAACGGATGGTGCTGCATGGCAATAACAAGTCGGTCGAAGAGCTTGAGTTGGCCTACAGCAAGGACGTGATGGTTGTTGCGGACAACCAGCACGACCTGGATTGCCTGCAGACGATTGTTCCGGAAGGAGGACGGCCTGTACGCCTCATGCTTCGCTTCACGCCTGGTATTGAGTGCCATACCCACGAGTACATCCGCACCGGCCACCTCGACAGCAAATTCGGCTTTGATCCTGATCAGCTCGAGCCCGTGCTCCGCAAGCTTCAGGGATGTTCCTGGGCGAGGGTTGAAGGCCTGCATGCCCATATTGGTTCACAGATTTTCGAGCTCGAGCCCCACCGCGACCTGGCTGCTGTCATGGCGGATGCCCTGCGTTTGGCCCTTGAGCTCGGTCATCCCGTTCGGGATCTAAATGTTGGTGGTGGACTGGGAATCCGTTACGTGGAAAGTGACGATCCGCCGTCGATCGATGCCTGGGTGAAAGTGGTGGCTGAAGCCGTCGTAACGGCCTGCAGAGAGAGAGATCTTGCGTTGCCGCGTTTGCTGTGCGAGCCAGGCCGATCGCTGGTTGCGACTTCAGGAGTGACTATCTACACCGTCGGCTCTCGCAAGGTGGTTCCGGGGATCCGTACTTATCTATCTGTTGATGGGGGTATGAGCGACAACCCCAGGCCAATCACCTATCAATCCCTTTACACCACTTGTCTGGCGGACCGCCCTCTGGCCAATGCTGAAGAGACCGTCACTCTCGCGGGCAAACACTGTGAGTCGGGAGATGTGCTGCTCAAGGATCTTGCCTTCCCCAGATGCAGCAGCGGTGAAATCCTGGCGGTCTTTGCCACTGGGGCTTACAACGCGTCTATGAGTTCCAACTACAACCGCATTCCAAGACCAGCTGCGGTGCTTGTGCATGCAGGAGATGCTGAGCTGGTTCAGCGTCGAGAGCAGCCGGAAGATCTGCTGCGTTACGACCTGATGCCTGAACGGTTGCGCTCTGTAAACTGAGAACACTAAAGGGCGAAGGAGAAGGTGTTGGAGGTGTTGCAACTGCGCCTTCTTCTCGACGTTCTCTGCGCTTCTCTCCTCGGCTTTCTGCTCTTCACCAGGGTTAATGAGCAACGCACGCTCTGGTTGTTGCGTGGATATCTCTTACTTGTGGCGCTTGCTTGGTTCGTCAAGCGCTTTTTCAATCTTCCACTCACCTCAACGCTGATTGATGCGTTGGTTCTGGCTTGCTCACTGTCGCTCGCCATCCTTTGGCAAGGAGAGTTGCGTCGGTTGATGGAACTGCTCGGCACGGGCCGTCTTGCTGTGTTGCTGGGGAATCCCCAAAGCAAAATGAGAGCGACTGCCAGCACCGTGGCTCAGCTCACCGACGCGGCAGGCCGTCTCTCCAAGAGTCGTCGAGGAGCCCTGATCGTTGTCGATCTCGGCAGTGATCTAAGACCGGAAGACTTCCTCAACCCGGGGATCACCATTGATGCCCAGCTGAGCAGCGAACTGCTGTTGAATCTGTTCGCTTCCGATACGCCTCTTCACGACGGTGCCGTCGTGCTTAAGGGCAGCCGCATCATCTCTGCGGGGGTGATTCTGCCGCTGTCACGGCAGGGCATCAGTCGCTACGGCACCCGTCATCTGGCCGCTCTGGGGATCACTGAACGCTTTGATCGCTGCATCTGCGTGGTGATTTCCGAGGAGACCGGAACCCTGTCACTGGCCAACCAGGGACGTCTGGAACGTCCGATCACCAGTTCACGTTTGCAGGATCTGCTCACCGAGTTGATTGCCGCGTCTGTGTCGACCGCGCCTGTGAAATCACCATCTCCGCGTAGCGTGAGTTCAGGCACTAAGGATTCCTTGCCTTGAGCCAACGACTGGCCGTCAGTACTGATCTAGCTGCACCACGGTGCTGTCCTGAAGCACTGGATCCACGCAGGATGCCTGGCCATGTCGCCGTGATCATGGACGGCAACGGACGCTGGGCCAAAGCTCGTGGCCTGCCACGGGTCATGGGACACAGGGCCGGTGTCGAGGCGCTCAAGTCCACCCTCCGGCATTGCAGCGACTGGGGGGTTGAAGCACTCACTGCCTATGCCTTCTCCACCGAGAACTGGTCTCGGCCAGGGGACGAGGTGAATTTTTTGATGACTCTGTTTGAAAGCGTTCTGCAGAGAGAACTGCAGGCGCTTGAGCAGGAACAGGTGCGAATTCGCTTCCTTGGAGACCTGGACGCATTGCCGGTCAAGCTCCAGGCACTGATCGCTGAGGCCACGCAGCGGACATCCGCAAACAGCGGCATTCACTTCAACGTCTGCACAAATTATGGAGGTCGTCGTGAGTTGGTGCGTGCCAGCCAGCGTCTGGCGGAGCGCGTTTCTCGTGGAGAGCTGGAGCCATCGCAAATCGATGAAAATGCCCTGGCCGCAGAGTTGTTCACGGCGGGCGAGCCTGATCCGGATCTGCTGATTCGTACCAGTGGCGAGCGGCGGATCAGTAATTTCCTGCTCTGGCAGCTGGCCTATGCCGAGATTCATGTCACCGATCTTTGCTGGCCGGATTTCGATGCTGAGGCTCTCCAGCTCGCACTGCAGGATTACCAGAGCCGTCAGCGACGTTTTGGTGGGCTTCAGTCCATGGAGCCCCACGCTCTGGGATCCTGAGTGCAGCAGCAATGGTGGCTGGTTCAATGACGGACACGGTGGACCTACGCCACGACTGGACGCTTGAGGAGATCCAAGCCCTGCTTGACCTGCCTCTGATGGATTTGCTCTGGCGCGCCCAAAGCGTGCACCGGGCCGCCAATCCTGGGTACCGGGTTCAGCTGGCTTCATTGTTGAGCGTCAAGACCGGAGGCTGCGAGGAGGACTGTGCCTACTGCTCCCAGTCGATGTACAACAGCAGTGATGTGGGTGGTCAGGCCGACCTGGAGGTGAAGGCGGTCCTGGAGAGGGCACGAGCAGCGGCCGCTGCCGGTGCCGATCGCTTTTGCATGGGCTGGGCCTGGAGGGAGATCCGTGAAGGACCTGCCTTTGAGTCGATGCTGAGGATGGTTCGAGGGGTGCGTGAGCTGGGTCTTGAAGCTTGTGTCACTGCAGGAATGCTCACCGATACGCAGGCGGAGCGTCTGGCCGAAGCAGGACTCACGGCCTACAACCACAACCTCGACACCAGTCCGGAGCATTACGACCGGATCATCACCACCCGAACCTATGAGGAGAGGCTGGAAACACTGCAACGCGTGCGTCGTGCCGGAGTGACGCTCTGCTGCGGTGGAATCATCGGCATGGGCGAAACGCTTCGCGACCGTGCCTCGATGCTGCGGGTTCTGGCCTGCATTGACCCACATCCGGAAAGTGTCCCGATCAATGGTTTGGTGGCTGTCGAGGGAACACCCCTGGAAGGTTTGCCCACCGTTGATCCGCTTGAGTTGGTCCGGATGGTGGCCGTTGCCAGAATCCTGATGCCGTTCAGCCGTGTACGACTGAGCGCTGGTCGAGAAGAACTCAATCGGGAAGCTCAGATCCTCTGCCTTCAAGCAGGTGCGGATTCGATTTTTTACGGTGATACCTTGCTGACAACTGGTAACCCTGCTGTGGATGCCGACCGGGCTCTGCTGGAAGCTGCCGGGGTTCAGGCCAGCTGGCAGGAACAGGAGGCACTCGAGCAGCAGCCAGAACAGGAGACAGCAGCGGCATGACGGCGGCGCAAGCCGACAGCCCATCGTTTCTCGTGGCAGCGTTTTACGCCTTCACGTCGCTTTCACCTGCTGCATTGGAGTCGTTGCTGACAGATCTGCCTGAACTGGCCTTTCGGGAACAGGTTGTTGGTTCTGTGTTGCTGGCACCAGAAGGTGTGAATGGCACGATCAGCGGACCCGACCAGGGCGTGACCGCAATCCTGAAGTGCTTGCGCAGCAGGATCACACTTGGGGATGCCCATTTCGAGCGCCTTCAGGTGAAGCGGAGCCGATGTAGCCGCCAGGCGTTCCGTCGTTTCAAGGCCCGTCGCAAGCGCGAGATTGTGAGCCTGGGACAGCCTTGTGCTGACCCCCGCCGCAATGTGGGGACCTACGTGGACCCTCGCAATTGGAATGCGCTCGTGGATGATCCCGACACGCTGGTCATCGACGCCCGCAATGCCTATGAGGTGGCCGTCGGCAGTTTTGTGGGTTCTCTGGATCCAGCAACGGACAGTTTCCGGGATTTTCCTGACTGGGTGGAACAGCATCTCCGTCCTCTGGTAGAGCGCACGTCTCCGGCGCGCATCGCCATGTTCTGTACCGGTGGAATTCGTTGTGAGAAGGCCAGCAGCTTTCTGCAACAGCGGGGATTCCCCGAGGTTCATCATCTTCAGGGCGGCATTCTCAACTACCTGGAGCAGGTGCCTGAAGAGCAAAGCCGCTGGGAGGGAGAGTGTTTCGTGTTTGATCAGCGAGTCGCCCTCAACCATCAGCTCGAGCCTGGCCAGCACAGCTTGTGCCATGCCTGTGGTCTGCCGCTGACGCCGGAACAGAGGCAACTGGAGAGTTACATCCCCGGGGTGCAGTGTCTGCAGTGCAGGGATCGTTTTACGGATGACGACAGGGCACGCTTCGCGATGCGGCAGAGCCAGCTCAGACAAGGCGTCCTTTCGCAATCTTCCGGCTGGCAATCACGTCCCGACACTCACGGATGAGCGCAGCACGGCCTGTTCTTTACAGCTTTCGTCGCTGTCCCTATGCGATGCGCGCACGCTGGGCTTTGTTGCAGGCAGGCCAGCTTGTCCAATGGAGGGAAGTTGAACTCAAGGACAAACCAGCGCCGATGCTTGAGGCATCTCCGAAAGCAACGGTGCCGGTTTTGGTTCTCGCTGATGGCACAGTGATCGATGAAAGTCTTGCGGTGATGCACTGGGCACTCAAGCAGGCTGATCCGTGCGATCTCCGCCGGCAGCGTTCTGGCAAAACGCAGGACAGCATCCAGCAGCTGATTGAGCTCAACGACACGACCTTTAAACACCATCTCGACCGTTTCAAATACACCGATCGATATCCGGGACAGTCGAAACAAGACCATCAACAGCAGGGGTTGGAGGTGTTGCGGAGTTGGTCGGATCAGATCGCTGACTGTGGAGGCTGGCTTGTGGATGCCAGCTGTTCCCTCGCTGATGTCGCACTGTGGCCGTTTGTGCGTCAGTGGCGCATTGCTGATCCTGAGGGATTTGACGCTGATCAATCCCTGAAGCCGCTGCATGGTTGGTTGAGGCGTTTTCTGCAAGATCCTGATTTTGAGCGCCTCATGCAGAGGGCTGATCCCTGGCATCCCGGGGGACTTCAGCCCCTGTTTCCCGCTGATGCCGTCGACGTTCCAGTTGACCAACCCTTGTTTCATCTGGCGCTGGCTGAGGACTGGAAAGTTGCAAACGTGTCGGGTCAGTACGACATGTCCACCCGAGGACTGCGACTTGACCAGGTGGGATTCATTCATCTGTCTTGGCGTGAACAAGTGGCTGTCACCTTTGAGCGCTTCTATGCGGATGCGGAGTCTGTGGTCTTGCTCACGATTGATGCGGCGCGGCTGACCGCCCCTCTGCGTGCCGATGCGATTCCAAGCGGAGAGTTGTTTCCGCACCTTTATGGGCTATTGCCGATTGAGGCTGTTGTCGATGCGGCTCCATACCTCGATTCGGAGCGGTGATGCTGGATCAACTGGAAATGGAGGCCCGTCAACGGGGCCTACTGCTGAGACTTCAAGTCGGCCGCCCTCTGGGGCTGTGGAGTCTGCGGCTTGTGGTGGCTCGTTCACAGTCGGAACGACTGCAGCTTCTCGGCGAGATGAAAGCCTGGGCTTACAGCGGTCCCCGTGGATTGCAACTGGATACGATGCGCGTGCTGCCGGCTGCTCCTGCTGGTTGCGGTGATCTCATCTGGGCGGCGACCATGGCCTGGGCGGTTGAGGCAACCCCTTGCCGACAGGCAAGGCTGCTGGCCATTCGTGATGACGAACGACAGCATCAACGGCTTGTGCGTTATTTCAGGTGTCGTGGGTTTGAATCCGTGCGCGAGGTGCAGGCCGCTCTCTGGGATCTGCCGCTGCGTATGGTCTGGGGCGGTGCTGGAGCACTGATGCTTGGAGACTGCGATCAGGTGCGGGAGAGGGCTCTGACGCGTTGGCGTCAGTCCGCTGCGTGGTAGCTGCTGCGCACTAGAGGCCCACTCCTCACCACAGCGAAGCCGAGCTCGCGAGCAACGGATCCCAGATCTTCGAATTCATCGGGATGCCAGTAGCGATCGACTGGAATGTGGGCCAGCGATGGGCGCAGGTATTGCCCGATGGTGAGCCGCTGGCAATCAACGGCACGCAGGTCGCGCATGGTTTCGATGACTTCATCCCTGCTTTCTCCCAGCCCCAGCATCAGGCCGCTCTTGGTTGGAATCTCCGGTGCCAGTGTTCGCGCGGCGGCCAGCAGGCCAAGCGATCGCTCAAAGGTGGCTCCCCTGCGAACCTCCCGCTGTAGGCGTTTGACGGTTTCGAGGTTGTGGTTGAAACACACCGGCGCAGCTTTCAGTACTGTTGCCAACCGCTCACGTTGAGCGGTGACGGCTCGCCGTGAGTCGGCGTGCCCTCCCCAGAAATCCGGAGTTAACACCTCGATGGCTATCAAGGGATTTCTGGCCCTGATTGCAGTCATGGCAGAGGTGAACAGGCAGGCCCCATGGTCATCGAGGTCATCGCGTGCAACGGCGGTGAGCACGACGTATCGCAGCCCCATTGCTTCCACGGCATCGGCAACTTTCTCCGCTTCGAGCGGGTTGACGGCCTGTGCGCGACCTTTTCCCACCTGGCAGAACGCGCAGCTGCGCGTGCAGATCGACCCCCCCAGCAGGAATGTGGCGGTGCCTGCGGCGTAGCACTCCCCTCTGTTCGGGCAGCGCCCTTCCTCACAGATGGTGTGAAGGGCATTGGACTTCACCAGCCCCTGAACGCGTTCGATCGCGGAGGCCTCTCCCAGGGGGCGACGCAGCCACTCTGGTAACCGCTCATGCGGCTGGATGGAGGAAAAGCGGCTGGTCTTGCGCACGCCGATGCACGGGTCTTCTTTCAGGGTGGCTCCATTTCCAGAAAGGGAGAACCTGATGGCCGACTCCACACCCGTCATCGATCGAATCGCTGCAGTCAGCAGCAAAGATCAGTCCACGTCGCGTCGACCCTCAAGTGCACGACTGAGAGTTACATCGTCGGCGTACTCAAGTTCACTGCCCACTGGGAGTCCGTATGCAATCCGGCTGACCCTTGTGAACGGTTTGAGCAACCTGGCCACGTAGAGGCTTGTGGTGTCGCCTTCCACGCTGGGGGTGAGGGCCAGAATCACTTCCTCCACGTCGTCGGCGGCCACTCGCTTCACCAGGCTGCTGATCTGCAGCAGATCGGGCCCAATTCCATCCATGGGAGAGATCAGCCCTCCCAGCACGTGATAACGGCCGCTGAATTCCCGGGTTCGTTCGAGAGCGAGCAGATCGCGTGAATCAGCGACCACACAGATCTGGCCGTTGGAACGCTCTTCGTTGCGGCAGATCTCACAGACGGGATCAGCGCTGAGGTGAAAGCACGTCTGGCATTGTCCGACCTGGGTGCGTGCGGCCAGCAGGGCATCCGCGAAACTGCGGATCTGCTCTTCCGGTTGCCTGAGCAGATGCAGGGCAAGTCGCTGCGCGGTGCGGGGTCCAATCCCCGGAAGTCGCTCGAACTGGTCGATCAGACGAGCGAGGGGTCGGGTGAATCCGCTCAGAACACTGAGGCAAGTGGCGAAAATCTAATCAGGTGATGGTGCGGGCAGAATGGCGCGCATTCGGTCAACTTCAATTCAAGTTCTTCAATGGGTTCATTGCTGCGTCAACCACTCCGGTCACTGCTCGTTCTGCTTTGTGTGCTCATGCTCAGCGCCTGCGGCGGAGCCAGCGCCGGCCTCAACTCCTTCAAGAGTCCCGATGGCCGTTATGCCTTTCTATACCCCACCGGCTGGACACGAGTTGCGGTGACCGGTGGGCCCGCAGTCGTGTTTCACGACCTGATCCACAGTGATGAGACTGTGAGTCTGGTGGTCTCTGAGGTCGACGCCGATGAAGACCTTGAGACACTCGGCAGTGCTGTAGCAGTTGGCGAGCGGTTGCGGCGCGAGGTGATCGCTCCTGATGGCAGTGGGCGGAATGCTGAGTTGATTGAAGCCCGTGAGCGTGATTCCGATGGTCATGTCTTCTACGACCTGGAATATGCCGTGCATCTAGAAGACCGCGATCGCCATGAGCTGGCCACAGTGGTGGTCGATCGCGGTCGCCTCTACACCCTTGCGACCAGCACCAATGAAGATCGCTGGTCGAAGGTGCAGGGACTGTTCGAATCAGTGATCAGTTCGTTCACGCTGTTGATCTGAGGACCTGCAATTCTCTTTCATTCCTTGTTCTTCAAGTATGGGGCTATTTGACGAGTCCTAACTGGCTTCAATCTTTATTGAACGCCAAGTATCGTTTCCTTGATTATTAAAAGATGATCAAAACGAGTGGAAGGCGCCAAATCAGCCGAAAAGAGCTTTTGATCTCTTTTCAGATCGCTCTTGTCGCTCTCTTGGCGTATTGGATCGGCTTGCGTTTTACTGCTTTGTTTCCAGGTTATTTCCCGAAAATAGGAGGCCTCTGGTCAGCGATTTCGGCTGTCATAGTAGTTCAAGTAAGCAAAAAAGATACCGCTGACTCTGCTTGGTTGAGGATTATTGGAACAGCTTTGGGAGCTGCCATTAGTGCTCTTTATCTCTTTCTCTTTCCGTTTCATGCGGTTGGAATGGGTGTATCGATTTTCTTTTCATCGCTTATTTGCACTTCTTTGAATATGAATAGCTGGATGAGGCTTTCGGCTATTACAGTGCTCGTGGTCATGGTGACTGCAAGTCTGAATCCGGCGCTGAACCCAGCGCTGAACGCGTTGTTGCGTTTCTGCGAATCTTTCATTGGCTCTGCCGTTGCAGTCTTCTTGATTTCTTTGTGGCCTAAAGCCTTGGCTGACTAAGGCCTGAAATTAATCCCCTTTAGGCATGGATGCTTTGAGAAAAGTTCTGTTCGTAATATTGACGAACCTAATCTTTGGAAGAAGGTAACAAGGTCTTCTTATTCCTCGCAAAGCTTAATGAGTAAAAATAACGATTTGATTTCGGCTTTGATCGAGATCAAAGAATTTGCGGATGTATGATTTTTATGAATTGCAGTCAGTTATCGTTTGAGAATAAAACTGATACACGTCAGTAGAGGAAGCGGTAGCGCCAGCTGCTGGATTCACTGGCATCACCACCGCTCTGTTGCGCAGGCCATTCAGTGTCGAGATAACTGATGCCATTCCGATAGAAGGGGCGTGCATCAAGACGTTCGGTTTCCAGTTCCGTCAGCCCCATCGCCGTAATCAATCCGCCCAGCTCCATGGCGCCGAGATCGGTTTCAAGGTTGTTGCCGGCTTCTTTGATCAGGGCGGGCAGTTTCACAAGATGTTCAGGCCGGGTCAGTCGGCTGAACAGGCTTTTCAGCACAAGCTGCTGTCGCGCTAGACGACCCAAGTCTCCTTCCTCATCGTGTCTCCAGCGCAGGAATCCCTCAAGGTCATGACCTTTGAGCAGCTGAGGTCCGGGTTGCAGATCAATCAGCAGCCCCTGACTGTTGTCTCGGTAGTAAAGGCGTTTCGGGACATCGACCTCAACGCCTCCGACCAGATCACTGAGTGTTCTGATTCCATTGAGGTTCACAAGGATGTGATGGTCGATCGGTCGACCCATCAGCCTGGATAACTCAGCCTTGACGGCTTCATGCCCCCCGTAGGCGTAAAGAGCATTGGCCTTGACAGGCCCGAAGCTATGGGAATCGATGTAGCTATCTCTTGGGATCTGAGTGATGGAGGTGCGTCCTCCTTCCACTTTCAACGTGAAGATCGCATCGGTGTTGCCGCCACCATCATCAATGCCAAGCACGAGAATCTCGCGGTTGTCAAAGACTGACCAGGCTGAAAAGGGATTGCTGAAGGGCAGCAGAAGAGGAGCCTCAGATTCAGGCATGAGCGAACGACTGAGCGGAATCGCCAGCAAAAAACCCCCTGTCAGCCCCACAATGGCTGAGAGGATTAAAGTTTTTGGCTGAACTTTTCTCGCATCATCCATTGGCGCACTTTAAGGCCTAAATCTCCATTTCTTAATCATTTCTTGGTTGACTTGGTTCAGGTCAAGGGTTCGCTGATCACCATCGAAGCGCAATTCATCAGAGACACCAGATTGCTGGTTCGATCACTTGCCGGAATGGGTAAACCTGCGACCTGACGGCGCTGAGAACGCAAGATCACCAGATCGTGATCGCGGCTGCTGCGTTCGATCTTGGTTTCAACCCCAGGTCCGGACGAGAGCTGAATCCGAATGACGGCGCCCAAGCTGTCGCGGGGTTGCCAGCGACGCAGTTCATGTTCGATTCGGATGCGTTCAGATCGATTGAGTCGAGGATCAACAATGTGTAAAAGCGTGATCAGGCCTTGCTCGCTGGACTGGCTCGCGAGAAGCCGTTGGGCAAGCTCAAACTGTTCGCGGGCGCTGGCGGAGAGGTCTTTGATGGGTACAAGAATGCGTTGAAGGGTTTCGACCGGGCGATCGGCCAGGTTGACCACAACAACGGGGCAGTGTGCGCTGCGGCAGACCCCGTCCACGAGGTCACCAAAAAACCAGCGCCTCACCTTGTCCGGTCGTCCCGCTCCAATCATCAACAGATCAGCACCCTGTTCCAGGGCGCTGCGACTCATTCCGCCTGCAATGTCTTCATCCAGTCGAAGCAGGCAGCGGGTTTTGACCTTGAGCTGCTTGCCAATAGTCGCAGCCTGGGACAGTCGTTCCCTGGCAGATGCCACGGCACGATTCAATCCCCCCCGCGCTTCTTCAAGACTGGGACAGACCAGAGCCAGCGGCAGTAATTGACCCTGCATTTCGGCACTGCCACTTAGCAGCCGAGACGCAATGCTCAAAAGCCCCTGTTCCGTGGAAGGATTCGCGATCGGAACGACGATGGTTAAAGGACGGCTGACCACATCGAGAGGAGTGTGATCACCTGACAAGGCCTGCTCGCCAAGCTCTGCGCCGTTGCGTCGTGTTCGTTTCGGTTCCACCAACTGCCTGACGGAACGTGCGGTGAGGATTGGTCCGAGGGTTGCGGTCACCACCATCATGGCAAGAACGGCATTCAGCACCGTTTGGTCGAGCAATCCAGCTTCGTAGCCAATGAATGCTGTGGCCAGTGTTGCGGCGACCTGTGGCATGGCCAGCGACCACATCATCACAATTTGGTTGCCGTTGTACCGGAAGGCTCGACCTGCAATCAGGCTCACCACGCCTTTGCAGCTGATCACTCCGATCACCATCAGAACAGGCAGCTCAAAATGGGTCATGGAGTTTTTGAGGCTGTTCAGATCAAGCAGGAGGCCGAGGTGAATGAAAAAGATGGGGATGAACAGAGCCGCACCAACCAGAATTACCTGCTGTTTTGACTTGCCCTCCGGTAAAACGGAGTTCACCGCCAGCCCCGCCAGAAAGGCCCCCACGATTTTTTCCACCCCGGCAAGCTCCGCTCCAATCGAAGCGATGAACAGGATGAGCAGGATGGTGAGGAAGATCCTGCTTTCGTCGTTGATGCTTCCGCGGAAGATCCTGCTTCCGACCTTGCGAATGATCGTGACAACGGCCACGGCAAAGATGGAGACGCTGGCGATCAGGCCGGCCAGATTGGTGAGCGAAAAGGACTGCTTGCCAAGACCGATCGCGATCGCAAGCACAACCAGAGAGGCGATATCGGTGAGGATGGTGCTGCCAACGCTGACCACGACAGCTTCATCTCGCTGTGCTCCATAACTGCGCACGATTGGGTAGCCCAAAGGGGTATGCGTTGCAATCAGGCTCCCGATCAGCAGACAGGGCACCAGTGGATAGCCGAGTAGGAGTCCAATGGCTCCCCCGGTTGTCATGCCACCGACAAAATGGAGAATTCCAGTGGTCAGAGATCGACTGCGAACACGGTTGAATTCATCGAGATCAATCTCCAGGCCCACGATGAACAGGAGGTAGATCGCGCCGATGTCAGAGACGAGTTGAAGGGTCTCACCGTCTGGCTGCAGAAGATTGAGAGCGCTGGGGCCCATCAGCACGCCCGCGAGCAGCAGGCCGACGAGATCGGGAAGACCCGTTCTCCTGAATAGGGGTGGAACCAGCATTGCCAGTGCAACGAGCAAGGCAAAGCTGCCCATTGGCTGATGTGCCAGATGGGACAGCGATGTGAACCCCGGTGACGCCGCAGCGAGCAGGTGGACCATCAAAGAATCAGGGCTTCATCGTGGCGAAGTCCGGCCTGAACGCGCCAGAGATCGGCATAGACACCAGCTTGATGCAGCAGTTGTTCATGGGTGCCATCCTCCATGATGCAACCCTGATCCATGACAACGATGCGATCAGCATGTCGAACTGTGCTGAGTCGATGAGCAATCACCAGTGTGGTGCGGTTCGCGGTAATCCGCATGAGTGAACGCTGGATCGCGGCTTCGGTGTCGTTATCAACTGCCGCCGTTGCTTCATCGAGAATCAATACAGGTGCGTTTTTCAGAATCGCTCTCGCCAATGCGATCCGTTGGCGCTGCCCTCCAGAGAGCCGTTGCCCTCTCTCGCCCACGATCGTGTCGAACTGTTCCGGCAGTGCCTGGATGAACTCGAGCGCTTCGGCCTCTCGTGCGGCGACGAGCACTTCCTCTGGAGAGGCGTTAGCTGCTCCATAGGCGATGTTCTCGCCGACACTGCCATGAAAAAGGTAGACGTCCTGACTAACGAGGGCGATTGAACGCCGGAGATCATCGAGCCTTAGCTGCTCAATGGGGATGTCATCCAGGAAAATTCTCCCTCCATTGAGTGGATAAAGCCTCAGCAACAGTTTCACCAGAGAGCTTTTGCCTGAACCGGTGGCTCCGACAATTCCCAGGGTTTTTCCCGCGGGAATGGTCAGGTTGAATTGGTTCAGCAGAGCCGGGCGATTCCGATAGGCAAAATCGACTAGCTCATAGCGGATGTCACCACGCACTTGCTCAGGGGCGAGACGGCAGCTTCCACCAGCGATCTGGATTGGTGTGTCGATCAGATCAAGCACCCGATTCGTAGAGGCCATGGAGCGTTGGTAGTCGTCCAGTGTGCGGCCGAGAGTGGTGAGCGGCCAGAGCAACCGCTGGGTGATGAAGACAAGAAAGCTGTAAGTACCAACTGCGATCAAGCCATTCCTGGCCTGAATCCCCCCGACAAGCAGAATGGCCAGAAATGCAAACAGAATGGCGAAACGGATCAGTGGAATGAAAGCGGCAGAGATCCTGATGGCATGGCGGTTGCACTCCCTGTAGGCATCACTTTCCCTGCGTAGCTGCTCAATCTCCCATTTCTCTTGGGCAAAGCTTTTGATGGTGAGCATGCCTCCAATGTTGTTGGTGAGTCTGGAGGCCATATCTCCTGCTCGGCGGCGTACATCGCCATAGCGTGGGGCGAGCCGGCGCTGGAAATTCAGCGAGCCCCAAAGAATGACTGGGATGGGCAAGAAGGCAAAAAGCGCCACACCTGGAGCCAACATCGTCATCAAACCACCCACCAGCAGCACCGTGGTGATGAGATGCAAGATTTCATTTGCTCCATGGTTCAGAAATCGCTCAAGCTGATTGATGTCATCGTTGAGCACCGTGAGCAACCGTCCGCTGCTGTCGTGTTCGAAGAAGTCCATCTCCAGTTTCTGGAGATGGTCATAGGCCTCAAGACGAAGGCTGTGTTGAGCGCTTTGGGCGAGGTTGCGCCAGAGCAGGCCATAGAGATACTCAAAAAAGGATTCAGCCGTCCAGACCAGGAACGACAGCACTGCCAGCACGATCAACTGACTGAGCACCGTGGTGGCGCCGAGCTGAGCAAGCCATGACGTGTCCTGCTGAACAACGACATCCACAGCGAGCGCGATCAGCACCGGTGGTGCCAGATCGAAGATTTTGTTGATCACCGAGCAACTGGCCGCACACCAAACCCTGCTGCGGTAAGGGCGCAGATGCTGAAACAAACGAATCAGAGGCGCCTGCTCACTGGCATGGGGCTTGGAATTGGGCATCCGTTCGGCGTGCTCACTGTCTTATTCAAGCGTTGTGTTGAGCAGTTGCTTGAGTCCATTCACAGCCGAGCTAGACCATGAAAGGAGAACGAGGAGGTTGCATGACCCGTTCACGCGCGCTGAACCGATTCCATCGGTATTTGGCACACCGTCATCTGCAGACCCTGCGCAGCAGGATTACGGACGCTCAAGCTGAATGGGGTGGATATCAACGACTGGACGTGAGTAAGCGCCTACAACGGCGTGCTCTTCAGCGTGATCAGTGGCTGGACGGCTTAGAGCAGGAGCCAGCTCTCTGAGCCGGCTCCAAGGCGTTGATCACCAGCGATTTCCGCCACCGCCGCCGTAGCCACCGCCACCGCCATCACGGCCGCCGCCGCCGCCGCCGCCATAGCCACCGCGGCCACCGCCGCCACCGCCGCCGCCACGCTCACGGGGTGTGGCTTTATTGACACGGATCATCCGACCCATCCATTCGACATTTTGGAGGTCGTCGATTGCTTTCTGTTCGTCTTCGTCGGTGTTCATTTCAATGAAGCCGAAGCCGCGCTTGCGACCTGTCTCTCTGTCGAGAGGAAGGCTGGCGCTCTTCACTTCGCCGTACTGGCTGAACAGGTCAAGCAGATCTTCCTGCTCAGCCTGGAAGGAGAGATTGCCGATGTAGATGGTCATTTCCTTTTGGGACCGATGGACATTTGATCAGTGAAGCCGTGGTCCGAATTGGAAAGTCCTTGATGCTGTAGCCGAGAAGCTGAAGCCTGGGGGAGCGAGCCGATCAGAGCCGAACGATAATGCTGATGCTGTTACACGCTACAGCCTGGACAGGAAAGAGACGCGAAAAAAGCGTCGAATTCCAGTTGGAGCTTGTTGATAGAGGTATAGGCGGTTTGCGGGTCAAGTTCAAAGCACACCGATCAACAGTTCAGCTTTGGGGAGGCACCCCGACCAACTTTGGCTGGAATTCAGATCTTGAAGCGTTTCGCTGCCTGTTGTTTGCAGGTTTCCTGTGCCGATTCAATGGTGCTCAGCAGAGATTGCCACTGAATTGAATTGCCCTTGTTCATTTCTCTGAGAAAACAGTCACAGGTGAAATCTCCCATCCCCTTTGGCGGCACTTTGCCGGCCTGAATCATGGCCGTCTTGAAGCCCGCAAGGCAAAGCTGAGTGATCTTGTTTTCAGCTTCCACGGAGTGTGCGGGCCCGCAGACTGGGATCAGCGTGGCGAGTGCCATGCTGATCAAACAAAGGCGGCCGACCATCAGGGTCAGGAGGCTGGAGTGATCTGCAGCTCTCGGTTCATGACTTTCAGTCTGCGAAGAGCGTTGTACACATCCTCAGGCATGCCTTTGGGAAGATCCACAAGACTATGCGCATCAAAGATCTGAATTCTTCCGATCATTCGCCCCTGCAGGCCTGATTCATTGGCGATAGCGCCGACGAGGTTCCCCGGTTTGACCCGGTCGCGATAACCCACCTCAACCCTGTAGCGCATCATGTTGTCCTCAGGAGGGCGTGACTCTCGATCGACGCGGCGACGATCGCGACCGCGTGGATCGCGCCGATCATCGCGACGATCGGCGCGAGCAGGTGTCTTGAGCCAGCCTTCGTCACCCTGCACCAGCAGCGGTTGATCACCCACTGCAAGCTTTAGGGCTGCCACTGCCAGTTGCTCCATGCTCAGCTCGTTCTCCTGGCCCACCCTTTGAATCAGCTCCTGTAGCAGGGTGGTTTCTTCGTCGCTTTCGGCTACAGCAGCCTGACTGAGGCGGCTACGCAGCCGATTCAACCTGCTCTCGTTGATTTCGGCATTGCTGGGAATGTCCATCGGTTCAATGGCCTGACCCACCGCCCGTTCGAGGTTGCCGACAAAGCGACGTTCCCGAGGCGTGATGAACAAAATGGCTTCGCCTGTGCGGCCTGCTCGACCTGTGCGCCCGATGCGGTGCACGTATGCCTCGCTGTCGAATGGCATGTCGTAGTTGATCACCAGCCCAATCCGGTCCACATCAAGACCACGGGCTGCCACGTCTGTGGCGACGAGGATGTTCACCGTGCCCTTGCGAAGGCGATCAACCGTGCGTTCGCGCTGGTTTTGCGGAACATCGCCATTGAGAACCGCCACATCATGACCTGACGCCTCCAGGGACTCAGCAACGGTGAGAGTGATGGCCTTGGTGCGGGCGAAAATGATCACGCCTTCCCCGGTTACAGCCTCCAGGACCCGATTCAAGGCCTCGAGTTTGTGACTGTTCTGAAGGGTGATGGATCTGTGACGGATTCGTTTGGCTTCACGGTCTTGGGTCTTGATGGTGATCTCTGCTGGTTCGCTCAGATAGCGCTTCGAGAGACGACGGATCTCATTCGGCATCGTTGCTGAGAACAGCACCACCTGGCGCTCTTCAGGCAGTTGCTCAAGAATCCACTCCACATCGTCGATGAAGCCCATTCGCAGCATCTCGTCGGCTTCATCCAGCACCAGACTGCGCAGTCCTGAGGTATTCAGTGTTCCCTGGCGCATGTGGTCCATCACGCGGCCAGGAGTCCCGACCACCACATCCACACCACGCTTGAGGGCGTGAATCTGCGATCTGAAATCTGATCCTCCGTATATCGCCAGCACATTCAGATGGGGATGTCCGGCGGCGTAAGCCTTGAAGGAGTCGGCAACTTGCATCGCCAGTTCACGAGTGGGTGCGAGCACCAGCACCCTCGGCTGATTGCTACGCCCCTCAAGGCGTTCCAGTAGAGGCAGCGCAAAGGCAGCGGTCTTGCCTGTGCCGGTCTGAGCTTGGCCGACCAGATCGCGGCCCAGCATCAGTTCTGGAATTGCTGCTTTTTGAATCGGGGATGGTTCCTTGTAGCCCTTGTCATCAAGGGTCTTCAGCAGTGCTTCGCTGAATCCGAAACCAGCAAAGCCCGATGGTTTGGTCTCCTCAGTGCTTGGGTCTGCGCCGGATTCGTCGTCCCCGCTCGGTTCAATCACGGTGGTGAACAGATCCTGTTCTGCGGCCTCGGCTGTTGGTATAGGAAGCTCTGAAACAGTGAGATCCACTGCGCAGGGCTCAACGGCCTGCGATTGCGTCTGGGTCATGTCGATGAAGGCGGTCTGCCTGATTGATCCTTCAAATCAGGCCTGCAACGTCCCATCGGCATGTTGTGCCGCGCTGTATTGCTTGCCTTCTTTTCAAAGGTGAATGGTCAATTTATCACCCTCCCGAAGTCATCCTCCAGTCGTTCGATGTCGGATTCCAGCAAAATTGCGCCGCGTTGGACTTCGATGATCAGAAGATCTCCGGGACCTCCGAAGGCCCGATGAATGGCTCTTACAGGAATTTCAAAGGTATTGCCAACCGCAGCGTCCATCCAGGTGCCATCGCAATAGACGGACCCACTTCCAGCGGCAATCACCCAATGTTCGCTGCGATGTTGGTGGCGTTGCAGGCTGAGCCGCGCATTCTCCTTCACAAGTAGTCGCTTCACTTTGTAGCCAGCTCCCTCGGCCAGCTCTTCGTACCAGCCCCAGGGACGATCCACTCTTGTTGTCACACCGACCCCTGACGATCGATCGCCCCCAGCTTGCCGCTGCTCTTTGAGGATGCCAGTCGCACCACAGTCAGTTGATGACGAGCTCTTGTGATAGCCGTGTAGAGAAGCGCTGTGTTGCTTGTGTCATCGCAAGGTGGCCATAGCAGTACCACTTGATCAGCCTCGCTGCCCTGAGCTTTGTGAATCGTGAGAGCCAGAGCAGGCTCGATTCGGCGGACTCTGGCTGGATGCAGTAGTCGATAAACACCGTGGCCTGATTCATCACTGCATCGGAACAGCAGTCTGCGTTGTTCGCCGCTGCCGATGCAGAGCCCAAGGTCGCCGTTGGCAAGACCCAGTTCCATTTGATTGTCGCTGCAGAGAACAGGCAACCCCTCGGGCCAATCACGAGCATCACTGCCCGACACCAAATGCCGGTGAAGACTGTCCACTCCCCATAACCCTCGACGCCGCGGGCAAAGCACGATCAAGGCATCGAGGCGCTCTAGAAGGGCATGGGCTCCTTCGGGATCGGGAGATCCATCAGGACTGACCTCCAGGCTGATGGCCGCCAACCTCAGGCTCTCCAGCTGCTGATGGACGGCATCGGTCACCGTCGCTGGAAACCGAGAAGACTCAGAAAGCAGTTGATGCACGTTGGCCGCGTCATCGAGATCCGCGAGGTCGGTCCAGAAGGCTTCTGCCCCCTGATGGCACAACAGCGAGCTCAAGCGAGCCAGGTCTCCTCGGTTTCTGTAGACCTGATTTAGACGCACAGCAGCAGTGCCGAATCGCTGCTGCAGATCTGCTTTTTGTAGGTGTTGCCAGACCGCGCCGACTCCGATCGGTGGTAGCTGGTTGGCATCACCAACAAGCAGCAGTTGTGCCGTGGCTGGTAGAGCATCCATCAGTGCCTGCGCCAGGGTTAGGTCGACCATTGAGGCTTCGTCGACCACCAGCAGATCCAGGGCGAGTGGGTTGCGGCGATGACGGCTGAAGCCGCCTGGTCTGGCCTGCAGCAACCGATGCAATGTGGTGCAGGGCAATTCAGCTGTTCGTTGATCGCCG
This sequence comes from Synechococcus sp. GEYO, assembly GCF_900473955.1. Lineage (NCBI taxonomy): Bacteria > Bacillati > Cyanobacteriota > Cyanophyceae > Synechococcales > Synechococcaceae > Synechococcus > Synechococcus sp. GEYO. Next base: position 478,803 of record NZ_UCNL01000008.1, on the reverse strand, counting down.
CGGATTGCGTCCTGCAGTCGCCGTGCCGCTTTTCCTGTCGGAGCTGCCAGATGAATGCGCAGGTCTCCGCGATCCGCCATGGCTCGGATCAGCATGGCGCGCACGGTGCTGGTTTTGCCGGTGCCGGGCCCTCCGCTGAGCAGCACCACCCTGTGATTGCTGACCGCATTGACCGCCGCAAGCTGCTCCGGGTTGAACGTCTGCTCCGACGTGAATCTCTTGGTGTCATCTCTGCGGCGACGTCCGTCTGGCTTGCCAACGGGGGACAGTGCGCTGCGTTGGATCAGTGTCTGCTCAAGCGTCTCCATGCCCTGATGCCAACGTCGCCAGAGCAGCTGATCCCCTTCCATCACCATCAGCACAGGCTCTTTCTGCAACCAGCCGCTGGCTTCAATCACCCGTCGATGCGTCTCGGGCCAGCCATCGGCCTCCAGCTCACTGGGTTGCTGGTTGCTGGTGCCCAGATCGATACTCATCTCACCCTGGCTGAGAGCCTGGGTCATCGCCTTCACAAGATCTTTAAGAGCACTGAGCTCGTTGTTGCCGAACTCCGCCGGAGGTGGGTAGCGACGCAGCAGCATCGATATCATTCCTCGACTCAGAGCCGATGAGGTCGCTGTCTGATCGCGGGGATCCATCAATCCTCACCTCTCAAGACACAGTCGAGCGCACGGAGGCGTTGCAGAGGTGCTGCTTCAAGAATCACGCCACTGCCGCCAGATTTGGAAACACCACGAAGGAAGACGTAGGCATAGCCGCCGAGATGTCGCTCAGGCTGGTAGCCGTCGAGTCGCCACTGCAGGAATCGATGTAGGGCGACAAGGTAGAGATGGGCTTGCAGAGGATAGTGATGTTGATACATCTGCTCCTCCATGGCGCTCTGGGAATAGTGCCGTGGTCCGCAGTGCAACGGACGCCCATCCACGTCTCTTTCGCCGATCCAGTTGCTTTTCCAGTCCGCAACCCACCAACGAGCAGTGGTGGGATCGTCGCTATCAGTGAAGACCAGATCGATGGAGCCAGTGAGAAAGCCTCGGCTGAGAAATTCCAGATCTTCCAGTGAATCGGCGTAGCGTTCACCGAATCGGCGATCGGGTTCAACGCGAAAGGCCCGCGCCAGTTGTTTGGGCTGGACCGCTCTGCCCTGATGAGCGACAGGTAGATCAAAGCTGAGTTCATGCAAACGCCGTCGACTGTGCAACGACTTCAGTTGCAGATTGCCGAGTGGTCCTCCGAAGGGGGCCTGCATCAGTGTCTCTAGACCCTCGAGGACTGCGTCGTCCAAGGCGGTCTCCAGGCCGGATCGCGTCAGTTCTCGCTCCACCAGAGCGCGGTTGTTGTCCTGTTTGATGTCTTGATCAAATGGAACCTGCTCCAGGATGCGGTGCAAGCAATCACCGGCTGCTGCACCCCTGGGGAATGCTCCCAACGGGCTGTCTTTGGGATCCACCGGTTCGCTTTGATCGCTGAATGAGAGGCTTTCGGTATCTGCACCGGTCTGGGCATCCACATCGCGCCCTTCCTCAAGGTTGCGCGGGTCTGGGCTGGAGGCTTTCGCATTGCCATGGCTTGAGATCCAGGCCGAGTAGCTGCTGCGCCCCCAGCTGCGGTCAAAACCATGATCTGGTACGGCACCACATTGCAAGTTCCGTTCAACCATGCGGGGGTGCCATCGGTCGGATACGGCGTTGACTTCGGCTCGATGCAGGCTGATCAAGGGACCCGGTGGGTCAGCGAGTTGCTCTAGCCATGGTGCGAGTGGATTGCCCTCCTGCCGCGCTGCCCTGGCCTGAAACAAAACCAGATGGCGTTCGGCCCGTGTCATCGCGACGTAGGCGAGACGTTCCGCTTCAGCTCGACTTTCCAGTTCGTCGCATTGGCTGGCCGTATGCCCCAGTCCCCAATGTGGATTCAGCGCTACGCGCCAGCTGCCGGACTCGTCCCCTGCCGGCACACGCCACAGCGGACCTTTTGCAGGTGAGGGCGCTTCCCACAAATAGGGACAGATTACGACCGGATACTGCAGACCTTTGCTGCGATGAACAGTCACAACCGCAACCGCACTCTCGGCTAGATCGCTGAAGGGCTGGCGCTGCTCTGGGATCGTGTCGGGAGGGTCAAGGCGTTGGCGTCGCAACCAATCGGCACCACTTGGGGCATCCAAGCCCTGGCGGTGCATCGTGTCCTGCACGAGTCGTGCACATTGCTGGAGATCACCGAGTAAGCGGCCGCGGCTGGATAGATCGGCCACGGTCTGCCCATCCATCAGGCGTGCCAGGCAACCCATCAGCCCTAGTTTCGGAAGATCCACGGCGAGCTGCTGGAGCTGTGAGGCCAGTTGATCCAGCTGACCGTTGCCATCGGCGGCTGCCAGCTCATCGCTTCTCCACTGCAGGAGTGAGGACACGGCCAGTTGCCGTAATCCACCGGCATGGGCAGGACGTGCGAGTGCGTCAAGGAAGGTCTGCAGATCCGAGGCTCCCTGGCTACTGAAGACATCCCCTTGACTGACAAGGCGGCTTGGCAGTCCAGCAGCCGCCAGCTCTGCGCGGATGGCTTCGGCTTGGCGATGCCTGCTGACCAGGATGCACAGTTCGGAGGGATTCAGGTCTGGATCTTGTCTGAGGGTGTGCAGGATCAGGCCGGTGGCAACGCGGGGAATCTGCTCCTCCAGAGATGTACGGCTACTACCCCCCTCGTCGTCATCGGGATTGATGTCGTGGATCTGGAGTGATGCACTCCCCCCAAGCAGTGGCAGGGGTTGTGCGGAAGATCTTGGTATCACCTCAGGTACCGAGAGTTCGGAGAGCAGCAATCCTGGAGCCATCAGCTGATTCATGGCCTGCATCAGCAGGGGTGTTGTGCGGCGGTTGTCGAGTAGGTCATCAACACAGTCCGCTTGCCGCCGTGCCACTTTGTAGGTGTTCAGATCTCCGCCGCGGAAGCGATAGATCGCCTGTTTGGGGTCCCCGACCATCAGCAGCAGGTGGTTCGGCGTCGAGAACGCGGTTTTCAGAAGTCTCCACTGAAGCGGGTCGGTGTCTTGAAATTCATCGATCAGCACCGCCCGGTAGCGCGCCCGCAGAGGAGTGAGCCAAGCTTCCGCTTCATCTGACTGCGCGGGGTCGAGTGCATCCAGCAGCCCTGAAAATCCAACCACTCCGCGTTGTCTGCGCCGCTCGATGAGCTGATTCAGCCCTTTGATCAGCAGATAGCGCCAGGTCTGTTCGGCTGGTCCGTCCCAGAGGTCGGCGATGGCGGTCTGCAGTGCGGCTGAAGCAAGGCTGGGGTCGGCTTCAGCGCAGGACCGCGCCGTTTTCTGAAAGCTGCCTGGATGGAAATAACCACCGAGGAGCATCTGATTGCGTACTTCGACGTAGTGCATCGAAGGTCCACAGGTCTTGCTGATGTGGTCAATCCAGGTGTCGAGCTCCTGGCTTCGGTCTTTCCTAGGGCGGGCACTAAAGGGTTTGGTGTCGGTGCAACCGAGGCTGCGCCATTCGGCTGCGCAGCTTCGAAGGGCTTGTTCCAGAGCCGCTCCACCGCTATTCCATTCAGCAAGGAAGTGCTTCCAGCGGCTCTGCAGCCAACCCTCAAACACCTCGCCAAGCGTTTGCTCGGGCGCGATCGGCTCTGCATCCTCAGCGATGTGCACCGCACAGTCACCATCCAGTCTTTGAAGTGCTGAAGCGAATGCTTCGGGCGACAGACCTGCTTGCAGCAGTCCTGCAACGTGCCCTGGTTCAAGCTCGAGGACCTCTTCTCGCCAGAGGTCATGAGCGACCTGGATGGCCAGGGTCTGTGGATCATCATCAAGGGCAAGATCAATGGCCTGACCGTTCTGAAGCGCTTGCCGGCGAAGGCTGCGGCGGCAGAAGCCATGGATCGTGGTGATGTCGGCTCGCTCCAGGGCTTCGAGGGCCTCGAGCAGTCGGCTGGCCAGCAGTCTGCGTTGCTGGGAATGCTGTCCGTGCTGCTCAAGCCAGTTCTGCAGAACTGCGTCGGTTTCAGGCAACAGGCTGCTGCTTCGTTCCTTTTGGAGTAGTCCCTGCAGCGTCGCGTCAAGTCGGCGTCCGATCCGGTCGCGCAATTCATCAGCCGCGGCTTCCGTGAAGGTCACCACCAGTAGTTGATCGAGGCTCAATCCTTGTTCCGTGACCAGCCGCAGTACGAGGTGGGCCAGTGCGAAAGTCTTTCCTGTTCCAGCACTCGCCTCCAGGAGTCGAATGCCAGGCGTCAAGGGGTAGGTATTGGCTTCGAATCGTCGCGTGCTGCTAGCTGTTGCCATCGTCATAAGCACCGCGCCTCGAGCAACGGTTGATACAACGCCTGAAAAGCGGCTTCAAAGCCTTCCAGGCTTAACAGCAACTCGGCATCGCAGTGGCTGCCAAAGCAGACTTTCTGCTCGGGCCGATCCCGTTCGGCCCAGCCGCTGAAGCCTCCCTGCCAGCGATTCATAAAGGCCTTGTCCGCCGCTTCTTCCCCCTTCGACCACGCCATTGCTCTGGCCAGGCCGCTGTCCGGTGGGACCGGCCAGCACAACTCTGATCCCTGCTGTGCCAGGCTTTGCAGAGCTCTGATTTCGTGATCAGCCTCCTGGGGTTTCAGCGCTCTCCAACGCATGGCGATGTGGAATTGATCGGCTTTTGCACTGCTGTCTTGTCGGCACACCACAGCGGTGTGGCAGGCAGCATCATCCAGTTGGGCTAGCAGGTGCTTCAGCCAGCTCTGCAACAGAGAGCGTGACCTCAGCCTTGACGTGCTGATTTGAACAGCTGTCTCGCCTGCCATCAACAAGGCTGAATGCTGGGACGCCGGTTGCTGCTGCAGCCGAAGAGGTCCCAGGCTCAGAACAGTTTTTTGGAGGTTTTGCCAGCGTCTCTCCAGCCGATTGTTCTCCAGTTCAGCTGCCGCGCCAGGAGGCATGAAGCCTTGCCCGCAACTACGGGCAATCCAGTCTTCCGTCTCCTGAACGTCCCAACGGGCTTCGGGATCGTGCGCCAGCAGATCGAGCTGTTCAGACAATCGCTGGTTGAGCAACTGATGACAGTCCAACTCCGGTAGCGATAGGGGAGAAAGATTGTTGACAGGATCACACCATTCACCCGCATCGATGCCTTGACGTTTCAACCATTCCTTTTGCGGGGCCTGCAGCCAGCGTTCAAGTCGTTCGATTGCTTCCGCGTTGATTGGTAAGGCTGCATCGGTTGTTGGAGGCTGCCAAACAAGCGGTAAGGCCAGGCCTAGATCACGATGTGCATGATCTTCCCCGATCTGTGCATCGAGATTGCGTCGTGCGTTTAAGAGCCGGCGGTCGCAACTGATCGCGTCTCTTTGTGGAGTGACAATGAAATTAGCGACATCCAGAGGATTGGCGGGAGGCTGAATCAGCAGCCGGTCCATTTGCTCAGTCTCCAACTGCTCTGCCAGCAGACTCAGCCACTGTTGAACCGGTGGGCATGGCGGCAGTGGGTCACCTTGTCGCTCATCACGGTTACTCCAGCTGATCAGCAGATGCTGCCGAGCTGAGAGCAGTGCTTCAAGCAACACATAGCGATCCTGGTCTGTACTGCTGGGGTCGCCGAGTCGACGTTGTAGTTCGAGCAGGTGAAAGCCTGCACGTTCCTGATGTCTTGGAAAGGAGGAGGCATCAAGACCCATCAGGACGATCACACGGTGTGGGATTGCTCGCATCGGCTCCAGAGCGCTGATCGTGAGGGCACCGCTGCGGTGGCCGAAGCGGCCGCTTTCCGTGGAGAGCGCTTCCTCCAGCACGCTGATCACAACTGCAATATCCAGTTCCAGAGCGCAGTCATTGGCTTGGAGCTGCCAGGTCTCAAGGCACTGATGAATGGCCTGCAGCTCCCAGTCCCAGTTGCCACCATCATTGAAAAGCTCCTGAAGCAACCTGCGCAACCGATCCACCCATTCAGGGCAGGGAGCACTGCAACGCAACTGGGCGATCCACCCCGCCAGTTGATCCAGCAGCGGCCACCACATCTCGAGTTGCTGCAGGCTCAGATCAGTCAGCGCGGGTGCGCAGGAATCAACTGCCAGTCCTGGTTCTTCCGGTAATGCCAGACCCAGCAGCCAGCGATCCAGGCACCAGCGCAAGCTATTGGTGTCATCTCCGTTGCGTTCAGCTGCATCCAACCCCCAGCGGAAGCCACTGCGCTGCAGTGCTTCGCTGATTGCCATCGCGTCCTGCGATGTCAGCTGTTTCAGGCTTTGCAGTGCAGGATTGACAAGCAGTGCCTCTAGTCCGCTTGCGGTGAGCCGATCCGCGCTCAAGCGCAACAGGCTCATGAAAGCCTGCTGAAGTCCAGGACAGTTCTGTTGACTTCGATCGGTTAATCGCCAGGGCAGGTCCACACCAGTGGCATCCCGATCGGAAAACACAGAAGCCAGCAGCGGTGCATAGCGCTCCACATCGGGTGTCATCACCAGAACATCCCTGGGCTGCAGGCTTGGATCAGCGGCCATCCAGCTGAGGATGCGATCACGCACAAGCTGCACTTCCCTCCATGGACCTGCGCAGCCCATGAACAACAGCGAATGATCACCTTGCCTGAGTGACAGGGTTGCTTGGTCCGATTCGCTGCTCGCGAGCTGCCGTTGCAGCTGTTCCAGTAGAGACGCCTGGGAGTCTTCTGCCGTTCTCATCACAGTGGGATCAGCGAACAGGTCGCCCTGTTCCCAGCTGCCCAGCAGACACTCGCCGCTTCCCTCGAGCAGCAACTGAAATTCGGCACCCATGCGGCCCAGGATTCCTTCCAGACGGGGAGCTTCAATTAGCCAGGAGCCATCGGGGGAGTTGATCCAGTCTTCACCCAGTTGCCTGCGTCGTCGCTGCGACCGCTGCCAAAGGTCTGGACAGGGTGTGAGTAAAAACAGATCAACGCTGATGCGTCCGGCCAGGGCCTGCAACAAATTGATCTGGACCGGGGCCAGATTGCTGACGCCGAAGAGGCGTAGGCGTGGCGGTAGGGGTAGAGCAGGCTCTTCCCCGTTGCGGAGTCGTTCAATCACCTGTTGCACCTGCAATCCGAAAGGCCTGCATGGCAACCGCTCTGCCAGAGCACGGGCCAGACAAGGTTGCCACCGCAATCCCTCCGGAAGTTGATCGCCCGCGCCTCCTGCCAGCCAGTCAGCGAGCTCCTCTGGCCTGTAGAGCGCATAATCGTCGATTGCATCGGCCAGGCTGCGGGCCAGTTGCCACTGGTCACGATTCAGTTGTCGCTCTCGACCGCCATGGAGCTCCCACCACTCCCTGAGGTTCGACGCACACTCTTCTTCAAGCAGGTTCGGCAGAACGTCCAGGACCTGCCAGACCAGACGCTCCGCTCTCCATGGATCTTCGATGGCAGGCGCATCGCTGAGCACGGTCTGGACGAGCTGCCGCAGGCGACTACCAGGGAATGGAAAGCGCACCAGTGCACTGATCCCATTCACTCTGGCCAGCTGTTCACCGAGCCAACGGCTGGTTGGCCAGGTGTTGACCACCACCTCGATTTGTTCAAAAGGGCCAGGAGGCTCAAGCCTGAGTTCCTGCGCCAGAAGCTCAGCGAGTAATTCCGCTCGGTTGCTGCGGTAAACCCTCAGCAAGGCACTTCTGCGAAGAGCTCATAGCGGTCTGCGGGCGTTGGCCTGTCAGTGGGCTCTCCGATCACCTGCACCACCGCTTCAGTTTCTGGGCAGAACGCGGTGAGCAGACCGCCGTAGACCGCGCCGGTGTCAATCATCACGATCTGGCCGCGATGTTCCACGGCCGGTCGGGGCGTATGGCCCACCACCACGGTTCCATAGCGACCGTCGTAGCCCTCCCAGAAGGGTTCGCGCACATTGAGGTCTGGTTGACCCTGTTCATCAAAGCCGGCATGGGTGGCCACCCATCCATCTCCGGAATACATCAAAGGAAGCGTGCTCAGGCGTTGTTGCCATTCCCTCGTCAGCGAGTCACCCAGTTGTCGGTAGGTCTCGATCGCGAGCAGATCATCTCTTTCCTCAGCGGAAATGGCCTGAAGGCCTTCCACCAAACTTTGCTCGTGGTTTCCTCGCAACCAGGTGGCTCGACCGCTGGCCACTAATCCCCATACCTGATTGATGCATGCGGCGATTCCAGTCCCGCGATTGATCACATCCCCACAAAACACCAGGTGATCTTCAGCTGGAAGCACTGAAATCAGACGATGCAGGGCCTCGTGACATCCATGCACGTCACCGATAACCCAGTGATGGCCTCGAGTGGACGCCATTTCGAGCGCTTTGATCACTTGATTCTGACTGTGTGAACCAGAGCTGTCAGCGAATGTGATTACGGTGGGTCGCCAAAGAGCTCTGGATATGGATCCCCGTTCTCTTTCCCCTTTCCGTCGAGTGGCTTTGTTGGTCAGGGCACTTGATGGTGCCAAGAAAACAAATCAGGCCTTGGCTCGGTGTAGCGATGGAGAGGAGATGCTGGATGTGCTGCTCGGAGCCTCACAGAAGCTCAAACTTGGATTGACGCGTGAAGAGCTGCGCAACACGCCACCCATCCGCGACTGGGTGTGGTGGAAGAACAAGGAAGCACTGGTCACCATTGGGAAGTGATGTATGGGGCAGGTATGGGGCCCCTGTTATTCAAGTCGCATCGTCTGAACCTAATCTCGTCCTAAATAACTATTTGTCTGGCAGTAAACCGAGTCACTGAAGGCAAAGAGAAAAGTGGTGAGGCCACCTAGAGGTGTTAGCCGAGTGTCCTCAACCTTCTTGTCCTCTTCACTCCAGCCAGAACAGGAGCCAGAGAGACCATGCAGAAGTCAGGCGGGTGGAAATGGTGCCCACAAAATTGGTGAACACTGTCTCGGTGTGATTTTTCAGGTCTTCTCGGGGTAATCCCGCACAGTTGGTGTCACAGCCTTGAGTCATTCGGACTCTGTGGCATTAAGGCATTTGGCACTCTTGATCAGTCGATCAGGGCCACCCAGGCAAAAGCCATACCAATGCCAATCCAGATACCAGCACTAAGCCGTTGCCCCTGAGCGCCGATGAGCTTCAGCAGGGCCTTGGACCAGCTGGTGACCACCAGGAGCAAGGCTCCCTGAGCGATCAGCAAGCCCAGGAAATAGGTCGCCAGAGGCGTGGGTTCGGCACCCACAATCGTGCTCCCGAGCAGAAAACCGTGCAGGGCCACCAACGGGAATAAAAGAGATGTAGGTATGGCGATAAGAGCCATCAAGCCTTCTGCAGCAAGAGTGAGAGATACCAGTGCCTCGGCCCAGGGAGCCACTGCATCCGGCAGGAGAATGAATTGAGACAGAACACTGCCGCTCAGACCAGCCGCCAGCAAGGGCAGCACCCAGGTGCGGGGGCGCGGTAGGCCGATTAAAGCGATAGCCAGTAGAAACAGCAGATGGTCAGGTCCCAGTAGCGGGTGGCCGATGCCACTCAACAAGCCCTGCAGAGCGGTGAGGTTTGTGCTGTCTCCCATCCCGAAGGGGTGATGGGCATGGGCAGGGCTGAGCAGAGAAGCGGCTAGCAATCCCGCAGTGGAGATCACACCAGCCCGCAGCATGGGGCTGGACTTTGACAAGTAGTTCATACGATCCGCGTCGTGAGGAATCCTGGCGGGCGTTCTGACTGACGCGGGCGGAAAGCCGACGTTTCACAGCTGCGGGACAGCGACGGATTCGCACCGTTCTTTCCCCGTTTCCTTCAGCGGCTGATTCCCGCTGAAACCAGTTAACTCACACTACGGGACGGTTTGGAGACCAGGCCGCTGATGGGTGATGGTCAGCCTGCGGTCACGCGCATGTTGTGCCTCAATTTCATCACAGGTTTCCTTTTTTCTTGTGGTATGTGTTACGTAAGGGGACGTTCGAATTTCTCAGTAGGCATCCGTATGTCCTGCCTGTGGAAGAACAAAGAAGCGCTGGTCACGATTGGGAAGTGATGCTGGGACCAGGGTGGGACTTCTTCTGCCTCTGGAGAACGACCTGTCCTTCAACGGTCAGCAAGGATGTGAGTCACCAGGTCTGCGTTGATCCAACGAATCACCCCTGAATCCACATCGGCCACCTGAAAAAGGTTGTGGATGCTTGGGTCACGAGCAGCGCCGCCGCAGTGGATCACTTCTGCCATCCACCAGTCCTGGTCTTGGGTTTCGCCAGGTCGCTCGTCATTCCTCACGATGACCTTCATGCCAGGTTTCACATCCAAGAACCCTGGCTTCGCCTCATCAGGAGCTTTGGTCGCGGCGACGTGATCGACCGACACAGCATGACAGTACGAAGGTACTGGTTACGCTAGGACGCTCGTCGGGCTTCGTCACTTCTTTCGTCTCAGATCAGAGCCCATATCGGCGGCGAATGGGGCGATCGCCAGATTCCAGGAATAATTCGAAAGACGTTCAATTGGGATCAATGACTTTCGGGCCCATGGTGCGGGATCTCCGTGGTTGCGAGGCATCTGTCACCTGACAATGCAATAGCAGTAACGCACAATTCATAGGTCAGGCGAAACTGCATGAGTCCTACGTATCTGATCACCACACCTGTTGAAGTCGATGTGCTCTGGAAAGTCAACGCAGCTTCTGAGGAAGAAGCTGTTCAAAAGCTCTCAGAACACTGCACAGAGCTTCAGAAAACACCCGATTCAACGACATTAGGTTCCATCACTAGGGGGATCTCATACCGAGGATTGCCAGACGAAACGCAGAATATCCAACAGATGTCGATCCGCTTCGCTGCAGATAATCCTCATCGATGTGTTGTTTTCGACGAGCTTGACGAAGTCGAGATTTGACCAATGCGGCTTAGCGATCTGATTGCACACCAGTGAAGGGTTACGAACCGGTACTCAAGCCGATATTGATGTCGATATGCGATTTCATTGAGGGTGGGTAAACCGCATACTCATTCTCACGCAATATGACCTTCCCGACTTTTAAATTTTTGGGGTCACCCTCGTTTGGGTGATGACGGACCTCGGGAGTAGTTGGTAGCTACTCCTTTTTCCTGATCTAGCAAGGAGACCATGAGTTTTTCCTGCCTAGAGTCGTGAGATTTCGCTTGTTTTTGATTGGTGATCGCCTAACGTAAGTCCATGCAAAGCAGCCAGCCACAAGACAATCGAGGATGGGAAGAAAAATTCTATTCCATTAAGGATGATCTGATTGAGCATGCGAAAGATTATTCAAGGTATGAAAGTGGTTTTTATTGGAATGATGCTCAACACTCAGGATTATTATTTGTTTCGAGCAGGATGGTCGGCAAATACCAGCTCCGCCTGATTCCTGATGACAATATTGAAAGCTGGATTGAACACTGTGGCTTGAATGAAAGTGAGACGGCAAAGTGCCTTGAAAGGTATGATCACGCAATTTATGTTCACCATGCGGAAGCCTTTTCTATCACAAAAGATGGGTTGGATTTTTCAAGTGGTACTTATACGAAAACACCTCACGGAGAATGCTATTCTCGCGAATTTGTCGCTTGGTTTAACGACTTTCCCGTTGATCTGCTGAAGGAAGGCAAAGAAGATCTGAAAATTGTTCAATGGTGTGATGGCTAATTTGTCAAATTGGTATGAATCAAAGAGTTTGCTTGTCCAAGCACTCGTTGATCTGATCTGTCAGAGGACTTCCTTTGTGCTGAAGGAAACCGAAATTGATAAGTTTCTTTTGATGCTTGCAGATTATGGTATTAAATCGGAAAACGAGTTTGCAGATTCATTCTTCGGTGAGTACGAGGGTAATGAAGATGATGTCTTGCAGCAGTTTGTGCAAGACTGGTGCGCTTTGGCTAAGGGATGTCTTCCTAAGCAGTTGTTGAAGCAGAATGATTCAGCGAAGCTTTGGCATGAGTTGATTCAGTTTGACTTTCACAGGTTTGTTTTCAATGGCAACACCTATTTCTTTAAGAGAAATTATTAGATTCTATGGTTTTAGAGAGTAACCAATATTTTATTCATGTCTGGGTCAAAGGTGAAGAACATCTTGACAGTGATTTTACTGCCTTGGAGGCGGCTGTAAAAAGATTTGAATACCTGAAAGACCATTGGCAAGAAGTATTCCCTGATGGATTGACTGCTGTTGAGTTGGTAGATCAGTACTTTGATCAAATTGATCAATTCGATCCCATCAATTGAAGCCTAAAATGGATTCGTCTATTAATATTTGATTGATTTTTGGTTGAGCGATCTATTGCTTTCCTCAGTACTTATCACAATTTGCTTGATCAATATTGAACGCGTTTGTCTCTGAAAACTGTGTTAGCTGAACAGGTAGCTAAGAACCTTCTCGAACCTCATTCCTCCCTTCATATAGAGAAGCACGACGCATGAAATGATCATCGAGTTGAGAACCAAGAAGCTTGTGACGACTTTGATTTCATTTTTCATTTTCTAATTCTCGCCAATGTTCCACTGCTGCTGTGGTTTGAAAGCTGTTGTGATCTGGAAGAAAATCACTTGGAGAACCCTCGATCAGGTCTTGCTCTCTGACTTGCCTGGGCTGTGTTGTTGTCTGTTCCAGCTTCTCTGCAGATGTCCTTTTAACTTCGGTGGTGTCCTTAAAGATCAGCCTCTGATTGTCTTGAGGCCCCATGCTGGATCCAGAACCAGTCTTGTCTTGTTGGCGGACGATTGAGGCGGGGCAACTGGTTGTGCTCTGAGACCAAGCTGTTGGCTGATCTCGTCTGGAGCTGCTTTATGGAAAAATCATGAATTAAGGAGCTTTGTAGGTGGTTACAGCGACTCACTCCTGAGTCTGGAGCAGCCTGGAACTATGAGCATGACGCTTCAACTGGCTGTAGCACGCGGCACCGCCCGTGGTCTGATCAACGGCACAGCCGCTGCTGACTACGGCGATGTCATTTGCCTGAGGCGTCTTCTTTTGCGTGAAGGTGAGCATGGTCTGGCAACTGACTTGCTTGTACTGGCGAAGGCGATGAGTCCCACTGCTGCTGAGCTTTCCGAATATGGTCCTGCAGCGTGAATAGCCAATGAGTTGATCCTTTGCCCATGATGTTTGCATTGCTTCTTTGCTGTTTTTTTACGCTGAATAGCTTGTTGTGATTCTGATGTGCATTCAGCTAGAGAGCTTGCTATGCATTTGCTGAATGTGATCATGCCCAAATGTCAGAGAATTCGGATCCCCAAATTGTTGATGTCACGGCGATTGTGGAATCTCCCCCCCCCCCCCCCCCCCCCCCTTCTCGATGAGGATGATCTTCATGGAGGAGTGGCTGAAAGGCTGAAGCATTCCAAGGAGTTTGGAGCGCTTGTCTGGGATGCTACTAAGGATTATGTGCAAAAAATGAATCTCACTTCTGAAGAGAAAGCTCATGTCAGTACTTGGCTCTCTTCAAAAAAAGATCGACTGCAGAAAACAATTGTTGAAAAGCTCCATCAACTCCATCAGCGTGATACCTGATCAGTGAGTCACTCGTCTTCCATGCTTCCCTGACATATTTTCTGTCAATCGTTGGAGGAGATCACTTCAATCTGCTGGAGTGGTCACGCACTGACGAATGCTCGTCTTTAAGCTAAACACATAAATTTTCCGTTGTTGATGATCCCCAACGAAGACAACCAGCTATCAGATCATCTTCTGAAGATTTCTCACAAAACTGTGCGCTTGCGTGATTGGCTTGATTCGCGACTTCGACAACTCGCACGTGAGCAGCGTATCCAAGATGCGAGATCAATCAGAGATGAGTTTTTGATTGAATAGTTTTTTCAAGATTGGCCGGAATCGGCAAGACGAGATTTGCCAGTTGCTACGTTTTAAACGGTTTGACGCTTGAGTCGTCAAGTTGTGCTGTTTTTAAGCTACAGCAGCCTCCAAAGAATCATTCAGTTCTTCAGGCTCATTCGTGAGATCATCAAAACGCTCACCCTCTTCAATGGCGTACAACTTGTAGAGAGCCATTGCTGCTTCATCCCATTGCTCCCCTTCAACAGCTTCGATCATCTGTTGGAAGAAGAGCACATTGACGACTTCAAGATCGAGTGAGTTCATCGAGTCCCGATTTCTGCCGCCAACCTATCTGCATTGCGACTCTTGACTAGGTCTCAAAGTAGTAGAGAGGTGGAAGATTCAGCTGGAGCCTGGCTCTGCTTCGCTTTCGCTTTGGGTCAAGGCGATGGTTGCTCTGGTGAGTGTCGTTACTGCGGGCAGTTGTCACATCGAAGCTGTTGGGGTGGTGCATCACTCAAGGACTCGGGGTGCTCATTCCTGCATTCCTGTGTCTGAATGTCGTTCAGTTCCTTCTGTTCACCTTCGTTTTCTGACGCTTGAGCAACTCTCAGGGCTCACACCAGGGCTGCGTCAGCACGGTGGTCGCTGTCCTGCCAGCATGGCCTGGTCGTCGCGATCTGCCTGGTTACGGGGCTTTGGTGGGTTCGTGATCGGTCGACAGCGACCCAATCATGGTTGTGCTTTGAGTTTTGCGGCCGCTCGCCCTTGGCGGCTCGAATGTTTCTGGCTGAACCTCACCCCAGAACCGCTGGAGCCACTTCGCAGCTGCGCTGCTGCCGCTTAGGCGGACGGGCCTGCCCTCACTGGAATCTGTCCACTCACGACCCCATCGATCCCTTCAATGTCCTTGTCTAGTCAAAATGATTCAACCCCGGTGAGGGATTTTCGATAACTTACTCTGGAGTTTCTTTCGAGACAGAACGCCAAAATGCATCAATCATTTGAATAGTTCTGCGACCTGCGCCCCAAAAAAGAGACCTGTTCGACGAGTCGACTTTGATCTCAAGTCTTATATGGCTAGTGATGATCGCATCGCTACCTGGCAGATTGTTAATACTGTTGTTCCCTTGGCTCTATGTGCATTCGGATTATCTGCAGTCACAACATCGTTTGATTTGACATCGGTGGTGATGGCCCCATTTTTCTTTGTGCTCATCATTCTTTTGATGAGCCGAAGTTTTTCCTTGATGCATGACTGTGGTCATCAAAGCTTGTTTGGCTCTAAGCGAGTGAATCGTTTTGTTGCTTTTTTGCTCAGCATCATTCACGGGATCCCTCACCATCCGTGGTCGAGAGGCCATGCTTTTCACCATAAATACAATGGCAACTGGGATCGTTATAGAGGCCCTTCGGCTTTGACGACGCGGGTGCAATATGAAGCGAAGAAATCAGACGAAAAGGCTTTTTATCGGTTTTTGCGTCACCCATTGTTGTTGTTCCCTGGAGGCTTTTATTACCTCATTCTTAAGCCGAGGATTGCCCTTATTCTTGGTTTCTTTGAATGCTTTTTTGTAAGCCTAAGAAAGGTTGCTTTTGCGATCTCTAAAGGAAAAATTCCCAATATACGTTTGATCATTGATAAGCATCAATCAAGTTTTTTCTACACGCGAGGTGAGGTCTACGACACCATCGCAAACACCGCAATGCTTTTTGCTTGCTGGTTCTTCATTGGTCGTTCGATCGGTCACTGGCATTTCTGGCTCCTCTACGTATGTGTCATGAGTACGAGTGCCGCGTTGATGATTGCAGTGTTCTTTGTTCAGCATAATTTCCCAGGCTCTTATGCCAGTGATGAGAAGGATTGGAGTTATTTTAAAGGTGCTATCGAGGGATCTTCTTTTCTTCAGATGCCAGCAATTTTGAATTGGTTCACTGCAGATATTGCTTATCACCACATCCATCATCTTTCCGAAAGAATTCCTAACTATCGGCTCCGGGATTGTCACCATGCAAACCTTCATCTGCTTGACGACGTTCAGCCTCTTTATTTGCATCAAATCCCTTCGTGCTTTTCTCTCATCCTTTGGGACAACGTTAATTTGGAGCTTGTGCCTGCTGGGCTCTAAATATTGGTTAAAGACTTCTTTGATTGCTTGATTCAGGATGCTTTGACCTGGCCGTTCGTCATTTAGGAGTCCTTCCATTCCTCAAGAACGTGTGCTTGCTGTTATGTCGTGATAACGGTTGCTAGCAAGAAACAATGATTGTGCGATCTCTATCTGCTCCTTGGCTGAGCAGGCTCGTGTTGGTACTGGAGTGACTGCGTTGGATTGCTTCGGCGCCAATCAAGCGCCAGACCGGCTTGCGTCAGTGTTGATGAAGGGCCAGAACAGAAACAGTGGAACTGCAGCCCATGCCGTCAAACCCTGTCCAGAACTTGTCTGTTGACTTGACGACCAGAGTGATCGTTGTGATTGGTGTTTTGTCTGGTCTGAGCTGTCTGGCAGTTGTGGTCATCGGTGGCTTCATCACGGCAACGGCGGTCAAAGAGGGAATCAAGCAAGTGCCGGTGGAGGCCCCCATTCCGATGGAGGATTCCCAAGTTCCGCCACTTCCGCTGCAATGATCAGCTGCGGAGTTTTTGACTCTCGTCAGATTCAATGATGTCCAACGATCATCCTGACGCCTCTCAGTTCGACCAGCTGCCCCAAGCTGGGGCATGGCTTGTGAATTCTCAGGAAGGTCTGTTCATTCACCTCAAGCCAGACGCTTCGACAGAGCAGCCTCAGTTCGTTGTGCTGAGCACGTTTCGTTGGTCACCTGTTCTGGGTCAACCAGTCCGCCAGCAGCGGATGCTTCATTCCCTCGGTGTTGAGTTATGGAAGAACCTGCAGAACACCGGCTGGATGCCCTGTTCTCCCCCTCTTCGTTGACTTTGCGGAAAGAGGGAGTGTGACGTCTCCCTCTCCCCAACGCACATGAGCCGGCTGCTCGACTTGCCTCTCATGTCACTCTTCAAGGTATCAAAGCGAACACCTCTTTGCACGCTTGCAGGAGGCCTTGCGGCCTTGTCTGCCCAGCCACTTGTCAGCACTCAACGTGTTCGCTTTGGCGATAAGGGGTAATGAAGTTGTCGCGAACGGCATGAATCAAGGCTTCAGGTAGTTGAAGACCGCAGCCCTTGCTGTAACGCATCAGGCTTCCATCAAGCCATGGGGAAAGCGCGATGCACTGTGCCGCTGATAATGCCAAAGCCAGTTGGTATCTCTCCGGGTGTTTTTTGCCCGCATGAAACAACCTGCAGCCTTCATTGATCACGGCTCGAATCTCTGGGGCTCTGAGATCCACGGTTCCCTCAGAGCCAAGATGCATGATTCGATCGCGGATGGCCGCTCGAACCAGTACGAACGATGCCTTCGCCAATTCAGGCCCAAAGCAATCTTCGCTTTCTCGCTTCTCTCGGATCTGCAAAAGAGCATTCACAAGCTCTGCTGATTTGAAAACAGACAGCTTGTGCTTGTGTTCGCAGCTGAGCGTTTCAACTGTTGGGAGATACGAAGCCACAGCATCCAGAAACTCAGGAGACCTGTTCTGCAGTGGTTCCAGGGATCGCCACAACTCCTGACCCGATGCCATTAGCCGTGAATCTGACTTCTGAAAAGCTAGCGATTGGTGTCTGGTTCAAAAACAATGGTGCCTGTGGTTTAGCCAGCGAGCGAAAGCCCAATATTGACCAGAGCTAGGCCACCTAAAAAGAATGCCGCTAGCAGGGAGGATTCGGGGAAGAATTTGGCCAACGCCAGCCCTGCTCCCATGAAGGTGGATGAAACCAGAATCGCCGTGACATCAACGGGCATCTGAACGCGGCCTTGAGCAGTGCTTTTTAACAGATGACGGCTTTTCGTGAGGTCAACTGCGATTGATCCTGCAGATCACCTGTCTGCAGGCTCCAGTCACCTCTTAAGAGCCTCGGAGCTTTCGCTGCAGCTGACCATTGTTCTCGTTGGCACTTGGCGGGCCTGATTAGAGCGCTGCCAGCCATTCCCTAACGCTGTTGACGCACTCCTCTGTGGATTCATAAGGAAGAACGTTTCTGCCAGGGATGGTGCTGATCGAAGCGTTGGGCAATTGTTCTTTGTAGGTACTGAGCCGCTCGTTGAGATCATCCCAGTTCTTGGATGAACCAATGCCGGTGGCCTTGGTTCCAAAGATGATTTGCACCGGGATCTTCAATCCGGTCAGCAGCGGTTCCCAGTCACGTCGCCAGAATCCTGCCAGGAATGAATACACGGCCCAGCGGGTGTCCATCGCGCGTGATCCCTGATTGAGCATCTCAAGCCATTCCTGATCGACGGCTTCAGGTTGTGCGAACAAATTTTTTCTAGAGAAGGCGTCTAGAAATTTGCGCCGCCGCGCATATCGGTAAAACAAGTTGCCAATCAGTCCACCAAATAGCAATCGCCAGAGCCAACGTGCTCTCCTCTGGGGGAATTCCTGCTTGAGAACCAGCCAGGCTGGAGGGCTGATCGCCACTAAAGCGCTCACCATCTCTGGCGCCTTGGCTGCCACCGCGAGTGCTATTGGCAAAGAAGCTCCTTGGGAGACCAAGACAGCAGGTCCGTTGTTTCGCTCGCGAAGCAGATGGATGAGCGGCTCAGCCCACTCTTCAGGCGTGAGTGGCCGTGCTGGGCATGGTGCAGTTCCGCAACCGAGCAGATCGGGCGTCAGTAGCTCTGCTGTGTTGTTTCCGCTCTGCCAGCAAGCTCCGAATCGATCCCAGAACCGTGAAGACAAGCCAACGCCAATGGGGTGAATCAGGAGTAGCTGCTGTTCAGCTGATGTGGTGCCGGCCAACGTCTTGGGCGAAGCAAGTGTTCTTGATTGTGATGAACAGAATCACTCAGCGCGACGATGCTCTTGATCCAATGCACGTTGCTTTTGACCCAAGACAGGATGATCGCGTTCTGCCGGGATATCAGCTCGAGACCATCAGCTCAAAAACACTGGCGAGAGAACAACTTTCACTGGCTCATAGTCCCCACCAGTTCGGTTCAAAGACCCAGCCTTTCGGTGTCCATAGCCAACTTGACTGGGAACGCATGATTCTGAGTCGATGCATGCAGAGTGATTTGATAGCACTCTTTGACTGTTCTCTGCGCCGTTGCCACCTGAATGGTTGACGTCATTGAACGAACAAACAATTCTAAAATGTGAATGAATTCGACTGAATTGATGTCGGTGAATGAATTGTTGGCAGATACCTTGCTTCAATACATCGCACAACAACAACAACTTTTCAACTTCATTGAGTCTGTTGCAGTGATGGGTGATCTTGGCTCCTGTCCCCTGCTGAGCGATGTGTTTGGCGTGGGTTGATCGAGCCGGTTTTAATCTCTACAGCGAAGAATTAAAACCATGGCCAATCTGGATGAATGATGATTGCAGGTCAGTCGGATGACCGTCGCCCCCACCGATCTCAAAGAAGCTCATGTGAGGGTGTGGGCTCTTATCGAGTTTGGTCTTGAATCCAATTCCAGCTGGCGCGAGATGTTTGTGGACTACGGATTGCTTGCCACTGTTGGCTTCGATCAGCCGTTTGACGAGGACGACGACAAGGTCAGCGAGCTAGCAGAACAGCTTGACCTGTCTGCGGAGGTGGTTCTTGGTGAGCTTTGTTTTTTCATCCGTCAGAACTGTCTATGGACCACTGACGAGCTTGTTGCTGATATGGATCGTGCGATCAATGTTCTTGTCGAACATGGCAGCCATGAGCAGATCGTCGACGGTCTGCTCGACTTTTCTCCCTATGCGAAACGCCCTGAAGTGTTACGAGCATTGCGTTTAAGCGCTGCTAAGCGAGATGACGCTGCGGCTTTTCAATCAGCGTTCTCAAAATTCGACCAATAACTGTGTTGGTGGTGCTGCGTGGCATTTGATCGCGGAACCTGATGAAGTAACAAATGAACTGGAATTTGTTTTCAGGCGTTAGCTACAGAAAGTGCAGGAGCTCTTGCCCTGTTAGAGGTGACTTGGACTCGAGCTCAGGCGGTTTGGCCAGTACCAGGCTGGATCGTCCTGCCTGGAGTTAGGTCTTGGTGTTTCGACCTGGTCGATCACTTTTGAGACGAATCCTCCGGTGATGCAGCTTGGTTCAGAACAACTGTGATTCTTTCTATGGCGAAGGACCAGATTCAAATCAACATTCCTGCTTCTGACTTCTCCAGGCTGAGGTCTGCTCTTTGCAGGGTTGGTTGCGGCAACACTCCTGATGCCGAAGAAGCAGCTTTGCTGCATGAGTTGATGAAAATCCTCGAAAGTGCCCAGGATCAACTTCTTGGAGGCTCACTCCCCTAAGACAGCTTCGATGGCTCAGCTGCTTACTGACTGTCCTCTTCCCAACGATCGGGTGAGGATGACTCCTTGTATTTATTTGTACTTGGCTGGGCATCAGGGGGTACGGGTCTCTATCGATAAGAGCAAGACCTCAGCAAGTGACGATGTCTGACGCCTGGCTGGAAGACCCCAAGACCCATTGGGCGATGAGGTTCCATCAGCAATCAAAAACACTTGATGGAGATGTGCAGGTCGTCGTGGAAAACGGCAGACCCATGCCTCATAGCCAGCCAGCTCTGATCAAGTCACGCATCCATATGGCTTATGAGGATGCAGTGTCTCTCTACCAAGAGTTGCAGCAGATTGGCTGGATGCATTGCCCAGCCTTTTGGTAAGGCTCCGTGGCAGCCATCCTGAACTCATGACGACTGATCCCATCTCCGCGGTTTTAGAAGGAGTTTTGCTCGGAGCAGAGGATCTGCAAGGCACCCATCCATGGAAGGCCACGACGGAGCAAATCATCAGCGCTTGTATGCGTCTCGTTGAGGACTACGGCATCAAGGTGCCGGGGAGGGGGAGAGATTGCAGCAATTCACGATTCCATCTCGGAGGCGACGACGAATTTCGGTATTCGCACCAGAAAGACGATGCGGGCAATCCAGCTGTTTTGGTTTTGTTGGCGGAGGGCTAAGGCTCTGTCATACGTCGCACTCAGGGCAGCAGCCAATCTTGTCTTGATCTGTGAGTGATCAGCTCACAGGCTCCGGATCAGGAGAGACAAGCCCATCAGTAGAGCGAGGCATTCGAAAGCAAGCTTGACAACTCGGCTTCCTTTTTTGAGTGAGAGGTGAGCACCGAGATATCCCCCGATCAGAGATCCTGCGATCAAGGCCGGTACCCAGTCCCAGCGGATCTCACCACTGAACCCGAGCACAAGAGCACCGGTGCCATTCCAGGCCAGACCCACCAGGATCAGTGTGTGGGCAACGGCTCTTGGATAACTCAGGCCGAACCAGCGAACCAGCCACAGTGTGACGAACAGGCCCGAGCCAGAGGTGAGTGAGCCGTTGAGCACTCCGATGACGAAAATCACAGCAGTGCCGATGAGCTTTTGCTGTCGGTTGTGGTTCACCAGCCTGTCGGTCTGTCCCAGTTCAGGCTTGCGGGTGGAGTACAGCCCGAGGGACAGGGTGAGCAGCCCAAGTGCTGCTGTGGCGATGCGATCCGGTAAAGCCATCACGCTGCTGGCGCCGATCCACACTCCCGGCACACCTGCGAGCAGAACTAACAGGCTGATGTGGGGATCAAGGCTGCTCGCCCGCCAGTGGCGACCGGCGGCACCAACGCCGAGGGCCACGCTGGCCAGTTTGTGGGTGGCGAGAGCCGAAGCGAAGGGAAGCCCCAGCAGGATGAGGCCTGGTAGCTGCACCAGGCCTGCACCGCCACCGGCAAAGGCTGAAAGGCCATTGGCCACAACCGCAATTGCAGCGAGTGCCAGCTGCAGCAGCAGCTCACTGACCATGGGACGACATCGATTCAGACATCCGTGTCATCAGTGTCCTCCTGCAAGACAAGCTCTCCTGCCGCTGGCACGAATGCCCTGTCCGCACAGCTCTGTTGGATGTCTGAGGGGTGAATCACTTGTCCTGTGCAACTTATTCATGTTCCTGGATAGGTATCTCTATGGCGGCGGTGATTGTGAAATAGCACTTGCAGGTCAGGGACGGGTGACTGGGGCTTGTGGATGGGGCGAGTCATCCATCTCTACGGAGTTGTCTTTTCACCAATTCTGCTCTACTTGCTAGAACTGCTGGTGAGACTCGTTTCTTTGAGCATGAGCGATTACTGGGCAAACCGCATGACTGTTCCCGTTGTGCGTGCCAAAGAGTTCGCCGAGCTATCCGCTTGTTATCAGGAAGCTCTGAAGGACCGTGGTGCTTTGGATTGCACCTATAAGCTTTGGTCAGAGATGACTGCTGCCGAGAAAGCCAAAGTTGCCAAGAGATTGCCTAGTACAGCTAATAATTGGTATGTCAATTGATTGGACGGTTATAACCTTTTGGTTTTAATCAAATAAGGTCGGCTGATTCTGTCTTCCTTGATGGTCTTTTTCTGGCAAATCGTTAGCCAAGAGAAGTCTGTTGCTGCAACATGGATTTGCAATTCAGCTTCCAAACGGAACTAGGTTGTCCGTATTAATCGCTTCTGCTATGCGGCTGATTTCCGGCACTGCTAGTTGAAGAATGTGACTTTATTTTTTAAAAAAAACTGTTATTCGGGTGCACTGATTGGAAGCCCTCGAGATCTAGTGAAGATGAGATCACGATTGTTTGTTGGCCAGACAGTTCAAGGAAAGTTCCTTTTGTCAGTTAGTTGTTGCTGTTTGCCTAACTCATGATGTGAGTTCGCAGTGGATATACATCAGCTCAGGTGCTGGGTCCCAGCACAGCTTGAGCCATGGGCAGAGCCAAGCTTGCTTTCCAGTGACTTCGTCTAACCAGTAAGTGGATCCTGGGTTTTTAGAGTCTTCTCTTAGCTTGGTGAAGGTGGTTGTTTGTTCTTCTAATGGCACGCGACTGACAGTGACTTCCATCGTGGAAAAGCGATCAGGCTTCACTTCAGATATTGATCGATAGATATCGTCCATGATCTGCTCAGTGCCGCCCACGAGCAATTCGTTGTGTGTCTTGTACTCGGGCATAGAGAACTGCCACATGCCGTCATCACGACGTTCCATATTGAAGGACCACTTGTCTTGATCTGGTGCTGAAGCATTGACAAGTGCACGCTCTTCATCAGTCAGCTGCCAGTAACTACAATTATTTTCGAGCAGGGCTGTGTTTTCTTTGATTGACATTCAGTTAATTGAATGAGGTCTTGCTGAAAGCAGCATAGGTATTAATTGCGACAATCATTGAATATCTTGGTTTATGCATTTGATCCCAAAATAAAACCAATGGTTTGTTGATAGAGGTTCAGTGTCGCTGGAGACTTTGGGTAACTCCATGGCTCGATCCATGAAAAGCCACAAGCGCTATACAGTCAGACATCGCGAGACCAGTAGTCGAAGGATTGAAAGCTGCTATTACGCAGGTGACGCTTTCGAAGCCCGTGTTCTGGCTATGGAGGTGGTTCCCTTTATCAAGGCTCACCCCAACTCCATTGAAGAGATCCGCTGCGAGGAGCCAAAGCAGGGTTAGATCGACTCCAAGCCATCCGACAATGAAATACTTCCATGTCCAGAGCCTGGCGGTATTGAGTTGCCAACCAATGCAACATTGCGCCTGTCATCGCAATGCCTCAGCCGGTCCACACTCCATGCAGGATTCCGATAGTTAGGCCCGAAAACCAGACAAAGATTGGTGGATGGGAGAGGTGATCCACTGCGGCGCTGTCCTTGATCCAAAGACCCACAACTTGTGCCATATCGCCGATGTGGATTCAGGCGTGATCCGCTGGGTCAATGCCGACCTGGTGATGCACATCCTTCCTTCGATCTGAGAGGAGTGTGACCAACCTCACAGCACTGGTTGAGATGGGTCATCAAGTCAGCTGTTGAATCCGGTGATGGTGTGTCCATCGAGAGGGAACAACCCTCCACCGCTTTTAGACCCATGCCTGCTTACGGCGCGATGCACTTCAGCTTCTCCGCTCAACCCGAAAAGGAGAGCTTTCACACACCCTTTGGCACCTCCAGATTCAAAGAGAGCTTTGGCAGCTTTGAACCTCGCGAAGTGAAGTCCGTTGAGATTGGAGAGCCACCTGAACCAGAAATTGGCGGTCTCAAAGGTGAGTTTCAAGCAGATGAGCTGACTGGTGAAGGTCGTCCAACGAAAATCTGGACAAACGGTGGTGCCAGCACCTTTGAAGACATACACGTTGGTGATTACGACGCCAACGATGCGGTGTTCAGCATGAGGGAGAACGTCGACTGGACTGCAGCTAATGGTGGTCCTGGTTCGAGTTACCTGGCAGCAAAGACCGTCAGCCAGAGCAATGCTTATGTCGGTGAAAACGATGGTGTTCTGAACTGGCTCGTCGATGGCGATATGAAGCTCGGCGATATCAGGGGCGAATTACAAACAACTGACCTCAGAAGCGATAACAGGTTTGTAATCGAACGCTTCGAACCAGCCGCTGGGATGGACAGCTTCGGGGAATCACTCAACCCTGTTCTTGAACTCGGCGGCGACTCTGGTCCTGGTGCTGCGACCTTCATGACAGGCAGCATTGGCTGTCAGACCATGCCGCCCGACAGCATCAGCGGCAATGCTGGTCCTGGTGCCCAGAGCTTCTGAGCCACGACGTTTCAACGCAATGCCCGGCTCTCACGAGTGGGGTTTTTTAGTGGTGATGCTCTGGGTCAATGCAGACCTTGTCACCCATGTGATTCAGGACTGCTGAAGACGTTGCCATCCTTCGCGTATGAACAGAACAGGCGGAAGGGTCTGGAACAAGACCTGGAGAATTCTTTCCACACTGCTGATCGCGTTGTTGATCCCGCCAGGCATGGGCTTATGGGCTCTTGTTTATGGAGGTTTCCAAGAAGGGCTCAGGGCGTGGGTCTGGGATCTGAGCTACTGGCTTCCCCCATGGGTTTTTCCAATGTGGGCAACCACAGCTCTCTATTGGTTAGTTGCCTTCCTCTGGTTCGGGCTGCCTTGGGTAGTAATTGTCCTGCTCCTGATCAAGATCTGGAGGAATGCGAGGTGGAAACCTCGGATCACTGAAAGCAAGAACTAAATGTCTATGACGTTGGGGAGAGGTGGAGACCTCTCTCTTTTTATTTGCCCCTTAGATCCGCTCAGCTAATGCGGAAGCCGGTGACGCCCAGGCTCCAGGGCAATGAAAAAGCCCTGCGCTCGGCAGGGCTGCTGAAGACAGGTAGATCGACTTATGTTCCCTGGGATACACAGAAGCTAGAAATGGCCCAAGGCCAGAGGCTTCCGGGAGCGGCCTCAAGGCCACAGGGTCCCCGCCGGGGCCCTTCTTAATGGCAGAAATGCGGAAAACGAATTGCCGCCCACGTTGAGCAGGCGTCAATTTTTACCGTCTACGGGTCACCCGATCGTGACGGGTGGCATTGATGAGGGTTGGGGAGAGGTGGAGACCTCTCCCTTTTTATTTGCCGCCGGCCTCGTCAGCTCGCTTTTTAACGGACGGAATCACCAAATCGCTTGAGCGAGTGCAGTGATCGATGGTCCGCATTTGTCGTTTGGGGATGGGGGCGTAAGGCTGACGCTTGGTTTTGGGTTCGGTGGTCTGAGGGGTGGGTTCGGTCATGGGTTGAATCAGAGAAATGGATTTATGGACTCAGCAGTGCTGGTGCCCTCCACCTTCTGGATGTTGCGCTCCAGCTGCTTGACTTTCTTCTCGGATTTGCTGGTGTTGACGTCGAGAAGAATGTCAGCGTTGAAAGAAGCCACCGTGCCAGCCCTGGGTGTTATCAACTTCAGTCTAATTCGCGCTCAATTTGTACTACAAATCTATGATGGTTAAGCTATCTGTTCTCGTCAGCAGAACAATCTAATAGCTTCATCAGGGCGGGTATTTGGCTTGATTGGAGCCCATCCCATTTTGTCATTCCATATTTCTTGTTTGCTGCATTTGAGGGAGTGACTTGTAGCGTAAGGCTTTTGCGAAGGACCACTCTGGCGACCTGTGCTACTGGATTCGACGCTAATACGATCTCCCGTTTTTCTTACAAGCCTTGTCCATGAATCTCTGCATCTATTGCGACTATATGGTCCGACATATATCCAGCCAGAGCCCAGCGGTTTAATCTTTGGCATGCGTGAGAAAAGAGCCTTGCAGCCAGCGTGCCAAGACGTTTGTCTTGTAACCCATGCTCGGTAGGCATCGCGCCACGCTGTAGAACCACTTGGATACTTTCTGTAAGTCATATCTCCTCCCTGCTTATAAATTTCGCCAACTCTGGCGCGCTACAAGTTACCGGAGTGGCGGGTGGAAATCTAAATTCGCGTTGCTGAGCAGCAGCGCCTTGTGGCACTGCAAAATGAATAGAAGAAAGTGCCAAAGATGTGCACAATCCGAGAGCAATGGGCTTGCTATTAACCAAAGGTGCGACCTGAATCTCTATTCATTTAGGCATCCCCTTGGCTTGACACGCATCCCCTAACCGGGGGAATTCACCACACCTTGAAGTTGGTTTGGCCAGGGGTGCCGGAGTAGCGCTGGTCTGCGGTGGCCATCAGCAGATAACGGCAGGCGTCGAGGCAATGGTCGGCGTTGAGCACAAGATCGTCTTGCTTGCTTGTGTCGTGCTGGGCCAGGGGTGCGGTGGCCCAAAACGCCTCGCATCGTTCGGTGGCGTAGAGCCCTGGCCAATCCATGCGAATCGGCTTTGAGAGACAGAGGCACCCGCTGCTGTTGCGGAGGTTTGCCTGGCGTTTTCGATGGAAGCGTGGACAGCAAGGCCAAGCCCTGGCCTCGGCGGTTGATCGAGACACCCGCACGCTGAGCTTTCAGACCCTGGTTGATCAGGGCCAGCTGCTGCTCGAAAGCGTCAGCGCGGGATGGCATAAATCCATGGCATAAATCTTTCGCTTTTATGCCAGATCCTTCGCGAAAAAACCAGTGCCCTCTGCCGAAACCACCCCCGCAGGGCTGAGCCTAGACACTAAAAAACCCAGTCAGAGACTGGGCTTCTGAAACGGAGAGGGTCGGATTCGAACCGACGGTGAACTTGCGCCCACGCTGGTTTTCAAGACCAGAGCCATAAACCACTCGACCACCTCTCCTCACTGCGTGACATCAGCGACATCCGCCCAGGCAGTTTAAAGGAGTCACCTCCGGATGACTCCTTTCTTTGCTTCAGTTGTTGGGCTTGGCCAGAGGCAAGAGGCACTTGTCTGAATCGCAACCGGCGGGGCCGGCTTCGCTGATCTCACCCATGTCATATCGCTGCAGCGCCTCGAAGAAATCAGAGCTCACGCGTCGTTGGATGACCTCGGTTTGCATCCGTTCGTACGTTGCGGCATCGATTGGTTCGAATGGCAGGCGGGGGAATGTGGCGTTGGCGTCGAAACGGGCCAGCAAGGCCGCTGAGATGTAGCCCTCTCCACGTTCGATGGTGCCGTGCAGTGCATCGGTGAGAGCTTCGATTTCATGCTCACGGAACTCGATTGTTGCCGAGGTGTTGTGAGCGGTGTAGTGGGTCTGAACCTGCATGTAGAAATCGAACTGGGCCATGGCCGAGAAGGCGTTGATGTCTACTGCATCCGCGCCGGGCAGATTCGCCCAACTCACTTCGGTGGGAATTTCCACCAGCCATTCGGTGCAACGGGGATCGAACGGATCATCCAGCAGTCGACCTTGCTCATCTTTGTCGGACTGAGATGGCACCACGGTGTAGCCGTAGTCCATGCAAGCCATGGCCACCGGGTCGTTCTTGCCGAAGGTGATGCGGCGGATGAAGCGCTGAGCCTTGGGGGGGTGCCAGCCAGGGGCAGCACCGGTGAGCAGGCTTTTGGTGCCGGCGGGTTGCACTGTTGTGCAGCGGTTAGGACGACGCAGTCCATGACGGTCGCAGTATTCCCAAACCGCTTCATTCACGGTTGTCTTCCAGCGACTGAGGTACTCCGCTTCCTGGCGTTTGAAGTCCTGGCCCTCCTCGGTGTCTGGGCGACCGGCTTCCCACCATTTCAGCCAGGGCGTTCCGAAGGCGTGCACAAAGAAATCGAACAGGCCCGTGAAACTCACGCCAACGATCGGATCCCAGGCGCGGCTTTGGCGATAGCGTTCCACTTCGAATTGATGGTTCAGTAGGCAAGCCACTGACAAGGCACCAGCTCTGAAGGCGTCGCGTTGACCCTCGTCATCGCTGGGGTCGATCTGGTTGAGATGAACTTCTGCCAGGTTGCAGTGGAAGTCGGCACCGAGAATCTCCCCACAGGGATTGAGCCCGTAGCGTCCGAGTCGATGCTCGAGTTCGTCATCTGCAATTGGGCCGTGATTCAGATTCAGCCAGCGACCAGCCTCTTCTTTGCCTTGATCGCAATAAATGTCGATGAATTCACGACGCAGTTCAGGTGTAGAGAGAAGATCAGCATTGGAGCGAGCAATCGCTTCAGGCGCGAACTGGATCGCTCCCTCACCGCTGTGGAACTGGCGGGTCACCGCTTCTAACAGCACTTCACGGCTGGGGCGGGTGTGATAAACCCTGGTGTGATTAGCCATGCGCAGGGCATCACGCTCGGGATCAATACGCCAGTTGCCATCTGCATCCTGCTGCCAGAGGTTGTCTTTAGCGCCGGCCGCGCTGGTGTCGTTGTACGCGAACTGACGCATGCCCGCGCTGCGACGGATGTTGCCGGCCACGATGGTGACGGCAGCCTCATCAATCAGCAGGCAGCATTCAACCGAGGTCAGCCTGCGCCCAACGGCTTTGCCCAGAAGACGGGCGACACGTCCGTAGAGATCCTTGAGTTTGACCGGATTGGCCATGCCCCCGAAGCCCTTGAGGGTTTCGCCAACAGGTCGAACGTCGGAAAGATCAACATCAACTTTGATGGTGCGTCCTGCAAAACGCTCATCACTGCTGAGGTTGAGCAGCAATTGATAGCTGTCGACCCAGCCCCGACGGGTGTCGCCAACACGGATCGAGACGGTGTCACCATCGATGGTGTGGCTGGTGGAGTCTTGGCGCTCGCCGGCTGGAGTGACGCCGATGTCGGTGACCTTGACCACTTCAATCGGATTGGTGACCACCGGCAGGCGGTCGATCAGGTGCGGTTCGATGATGGCGCCTGTACCGCAGCCCATCATCGCCAGGTCCATCATCAGACCGAAGGCTTCCCAATCCACCAAGTTGGTGGAGGTGCAGTTGTAAGAACCGGAAAAATTTTCTTGGCGTTCGATCCAGGGGGTGCCGCCGATCCAGAGCCAACGACCAGAAGGCAAAGCTTTTTGATTGGCCTGCATCCGGGCCAACAGCGACACTTCTTCATCGGTTAGCTGGCCGAGCTTCTGTAAACCGCCGAGATTTCGCGATCCAACTTCGCTCCAACTCTCTCTTCCGGAACTGCTGCGTCGGCTGTATGTCCGATAGAAAACGGGGTTGGCGGCAGGAGCTGTGGCGGGGAAGTTGCCGTTGCTGGACAGAGTTTCAGTGATGTCCTGGGTGTCACTGCGGCTTGGAGACAGGGTCACGTTGTCGGGCGGGTCAGTTCCGGCACACTAACGCCAGCAATGGGGGTGGCAACCGGTTGGTGGCACTATCCGCAGTGTCGCTGGTCAAGAGGGTGCAGAGACTGCCACCATTTCGATCAGTCATCGTCAGCAGGTAGATGGTTTGTGCTCAGCGCCTGGTGGGGCGATTGTTCACGCGAGTATTGACCCGACCGTTCACGCGTGCGCTGAGATTTCTGCTGGTTGGTCTGGTGGCATTGGCCTTGAGCATTGCCCCACCTCTGCTGAATGTGAAAGCCACTGAGGCTTTTCAGCAGCAACCCATGACCTCTAAGGGTTTAATTCCGATTGAAGATCAGCCGTTTTATCCGCTGCTGCTGAAGTCTTCCGAAACCTGGAGTGATGTCGTACTTGATCAGGTGGTGGGCGACAGCCCTCGAACCACCTTGCTGAACTTTTATTCCGTGATGGCGGATGTTGGTCTAAGGGCCGATCGTCTTGGTCAGAGATCTTCCGCCAAGGAACAGTCACGTCAGGAACAGATTGACGACACAAATTTGTTGTTCGCTCTGGCTGTTAAGGCACTGGATTCCAGCTCAATTCCCAAGAGCGTTCGCGATGACATGGCCGATGAGGCAGCGATTCAGCTCAAGCATGTGCTCGATTATGTGTTCACTCACAGCCGGCAGTTGATTGAAGTCCCCGATGTGGAGGGGATGAAAGAGCTCAATGACCGACGTTCAACGCCGACAAATTCATGGCGCATTCCTGGAACGGCAGTCACGCTCACCTCGGATCTTGATGATGATCCGGAAAATGAAAGTTTTTATTTCTCTGCGTCAACCGTGTCATCGATCCGCTCGATGTATGACGAGATC
Organism: Synechococcus sp. GEYO; assembly: GCF_900473955.1. Lineage (NCBI taxonomy): Bacteria > Bacillati > Cyanobacteriota > Cyanophyceae > Synechococcales > Synechococcaceae > Synechococcus > Synechococcus sp. GEYO. The sequence goes on along the minus strand of NZ_UCNL01000008.1, from coordinate 448,764 downwards.
AGAACTATCCCAGAGATTCAACAACCTTTCGCCACCCCACGTTTCTACTCAGATTTCATCCACACTCCCGGCTATCTGGTACCACCAGATTGGTATCTGGCTCTTCCAAAGAGCTGGCGTGGCTTGTTCGAATGGCCAATCGGTGATCAGACGCTTTTTCAGGTTTTTTGCGCAGCACTCTTGATCGGTGTGTACGGGTTCATCTATCTGCGCTTGCTGCGGATGTTGTTCAACACTTACAAATCTGGCACTCATCGAGTCGAGAATGATCGCTTGATTTTTCAACTCGATTCTTTGGCCTGGAAGCGGGTTTTGATTGTTCTGCCCGCGCTGCCTCTCACTTATGCCACTGAACAGCTGATCGATAACTTTCTCAATTTCACGGGATTTCCACTCGTGGTGGCCATCTATTCCTTTTATGTGATCTGGTATTTCTCGGCCAGTGTTCTCGTCTTCTTTTTATTCGAAGCGGTTGGTCGAAGCAGTTCCGAGTTCCTCGCACGGGTTCGTGGTGGTGAGTCTCCGATTCGATTGCGCAGGATCACCAGTCTGGTGATGCCAATCAGTCGCGTCGTCGGCGCATTGGTTTCGGTCGTGCTGATTTATCGGCTGCTGCTCCTGCTGGGTCTCCCTTCCAGCACCGTGCTGGCCTTTTCAGCCGTACCAGGTCTCGCTATCGGTCTCGGAGCTTCCAAGCTGCTCGGCAATCTGTTTGCTGGTTTGTCGATCCAAACCGATCGTCCTCTGCGGGTTGGTGAATTCTGCGAAGTCGGAGGCAATCTCGGCTTCGTGACCAAGATCGGTCTGCGTTCAATGGAACTGCAAACGCTGGAAAGCCGCGTCACGATCCCCAATTCCGTTGCGGATGAAGCCACGATCGTGAATTATTCAAGACGCGGTGTCAGCTGGGAGCGTCAGCCGGTGCAAGGGCTTGAGTTGCGCTTGCCGATTCGTGACCCTCTCTCACCGTTTCAGCTGGATGAGCTGATGCGTCAGGCCAGGCGCATGGTTGCCGCACCTGAAACGCTGCAGTTGGAGGTGGAACTGTATGAACCTGTGGTGAGTCTCGAATCATTGGAAGACGGCACGAATCAACTGATTGTGTTTGTGATGGTTGAACTTCACGGTTGGACAGCATTTTTGAAAGTGCGTGAAACGCTGCTGGTGGCCCTTGAGGAGTTGCTGGAACGCGTTTCACTCAGTGAGCTTGTGGTGGGTGTTGCCTACAGCACAACTCCTCAACAGTTGGAACGTATTCCGGAGCTGATGCGATCAGTGGTGGCAGAAGATTCTCAGCTTGATTTCGAGGCCTGTCGGCTCGTGCGCATTTCAGCGTTCAGCTACGACCATGAATTGGAGATCCGTTCATGCCACGCCATGCATGACGACTTTGAAAACAGTTTGCACCGCCTCAATCGCAGGATCCTTGAGGTGCTCTCGCAGCATCGCATCGAGATCCCCTTCCCCACACAGACCTTGGAGCTGCATTCCTCTGAATCAAGTCAATGATTCTGCGCATTCCAGAACCTGAAGTGATGAACGACCCGCTGCAGGTGGATGCCTACGCAGCAGCAGATTTCAGTGGAACGGACCAGGCGATGGTCGAGCGAATTGCCACGTTGCTTCACTCATCTGGCGCATCGTTCAAGCCTCAAGCACGTTTGCTGGATCTCGGATGCGGACCAGGAAATATCACGGCTCGTCTCGCCCAGAGATGGCCGAAGTGTTCAGTGCTCGGACTCGATGCGGCTGACCGGATGATTGCTGTGGCGGATGATCGCCGTCGTGCAGCCGGTCTGTCGCGCGAGCGCCTTCGCTATGAGCAGGCTCTGCTGCCGATTCACCAGGCGGATCAACCAGCGGATCTGATTGTCAGCAATAGCTTGCTGCATCACCTCCACGACCCTCATCAGCTTTGGTCGTCATTGATCCCACTGGCAGCGCCTCACTGCCTGGTGCTGCATCGCGACCTTCGCCGCCCAGACAGCGAGGCAAGCATTGATCGACTTTGTCAGTGCCATGTCGCTGACGCTCCGTTGGTGCTGCAACGGGATTACAGGGCATCGCTGCATGCGTCCTTCTCGTTGGAGGAGGTCAAAGCGCAGTTGCTGCATGCTGGTCTGCAGCATCTGCAGGTGGTTGCCGTTGAAGATCGCTACCTGGAGGTGAGTGGCTGGATCACGGGCTGTCAGGCTGGATCTGGTCAACGCACACCATGAGCACCGATTCAGCACTTCAGGACGGACGTGAGCTGCTGGATGCGGTGGCGCGACGGCGCAATTTTGCGATTATTTCTCACCCTGATGCGGGTAAAACCACGCTGACCGAGAAATTGCTGCTGTACGGGGGAGCGATTCAGCAGGCTGGTGCGGTGAAAGCCCGTGGTGAGCAGCGCAAGGTCACGTCCGATTGGATGGAGCTTGAGAAGCAACGAGGTATTTCGATCACCTCCACTGTTCTTCAGTTCGATTACACGGGTAACACCATCAATCTGCTGGATACGCCCGGCCACCAGGATTTCTCGGAAGACACCTACCGGACCTTGGCAGCAGCGGATAACGCCGTGATGCTTGAAGATGCGGCCAAGGGACTTGAGCCGCAGACCCGCAAGCTGTTTGAGGTTTGCCGCATGCGGGAAATTCCTATCTTCACTTTCATCAACAAGATGGACCGACCGGGTCGGGAACCTCTGGCACTCCTCGATGAAATTGAATCGGAGCTGGAACTCACCCCTTGGGCCGTGAACTGGCCGATCGGCAGTGGCGAGCAGTTCCGTGGAGTGATTGATCGTCGTTCCCACGAAGTAATTCTGTTCAGTCGTGCTGAACGTGGACGCCAATCGGAAGAACGTCATCTCTCTTTGGATGACCCTGATCTCAAAGACCTTGTGGAACCCGAGCTGCTGGAGCAGGCGGTTGAGGAGATGGAGCTGCTCGAAGCGGCAGGGGCTGAACTTGATCTCGAGCTGGTGCATGCCGGCGAGCTGACGCCGGTGTTTTTTGGTTCGGCGATGACCAATTTCGGCGTGCGTCCCTTCCTGAATGCGTTTCTGGAGATGGCTCAGAAGCCTGTGGCGCGTCAGGGGCAAGACGGTCCAGTCGATCCGTTGCGGCCTGACTTCAGTGGTTTCGTGTTCAAACTGCAGGCCAACATGGATCCTCGTCACAGAGACCGGGTCGCTTTTGTCCGTGTCTGCAGCGGGCGTTTTGAAAAAGACATGACAGTCCGTCATGCCCGCACGGGCAAGGCCATTCGCTTGTCACGCCCACAGAAACTGTTTGGACAAGATCGTGCGGTTGTGGAGGATGCGTTCCCAGGTGACGTGATTGGACTGAACAATCCCGGGATGTTCTCAATCGGCGACACGCTCTACACCGGAACCAAGGTGGAGTACGAGGGAATTCCCTGTTTCAGTCCAGAGATCTTCAGCTGGCTGCGTAATCCCAACCCCTCAGCATTCAAGAATTTCCGTAAGGGGGTCAATGAATTGCGTGAAGAGGGAGCTGTGCAGATCCTCTATGACAATGACGAAAGTAAAAGGGATCCAATCCTTGCTGCCGTCGGTCAGCTGCAACTTGAGGTTGTACAGCATCGTCTTCAGAACGAATACGGTGTCGAAACTCGCTTGGAGCCTCTGGGCTATCAAGTGGCTCGTTGGGTCACTGGTGGCTGGTCTTCCCTGGAGAAAGTCGGTCGGATTTTTAATTGCAAAACCGTGAGGGATGCATGGAATCGACCGGTTCTGTTATTCAAAAACGACTGGAATCTCAATCAGCTTCATGAAGAACATCCCGATCTTGAGCTCAATGCTGTGGCTCCTGTCGTAAGTGGAGTTGAGCCGATCAGTCTCTGATCACAGAACTCGCTGATTGACCAGCTGAGGAAAAGCCCTCTCAAGCAGGAAGAGCTTTTTTGTTGTTTTTTAAATCTGGAAAGCTGTTCAGCCGATCACTCGTCGCCTTCTTCATTCGTTGAGCCAACAGGAATCAAGCGAATGGCTTTGCGAGCGAGCTTGATTTCACCATTCAGCATCAATAAACCTTGTCTATGTTTATTGATCCATGACATGCATTGGCTCGTCAACGATTTAATCCCGATTTCATCTGTACGAGCCTGAGTTGGAGGCGTGTTGCTTTGAAATGCACCTCTGAAGTCAATGGTTTTTCTGGAGGATGAAAATTGCAAAAATCCTATTCAAAAAACTCTTGATCAATATTGAAGAACTGCCTTAATCAATGTGTAGGTCTTGGTCGCCGGCTCCTCCAACCCTGTTCTCTGCAAAATCTGCGTTGGTCTGCTCGAAGCTGTTCGCAAGCTAGTTCAGAGTTGTCTTCAGATCTGATTGGAGCCGTTGTTGGCTTCAATCCCAATCCTTGTTGAAATGTTGAGATTCACTCACGACCGATTTTCAGTCACGGGCAAGCAAATTAATCGCCAGAATGTTGCCTCTGAAGCGGTCTGCTGTGAACACCCTCTGGCTGCTCCGTCCTTGTGATGACGGCGGTACTGATTACGTCTGTTTTCGTGATCATCGCGATCACGTTGAGGTGCTGGAGGGATATCACCAGCCTCCCCAAATGCCCCTGATCAAGCACCGTCAGGTCTTGCTCAATGCTGATGTGCCCCGTTTTCGGCACCGTTTCGAGCGCCAGCAAGGATTTCGCCACGGTCCACCTCTGTTCTGAGTCGCTTCCGAATTCAAGGTTTGTGCTCGCTTGAGCGAGTCTCTCGATAATCTCTAAGGAGATTTCTGTATATCAATGGCTGCAGGGCTGGAACCAGGCTCGGATTCGGATCCAAAAGATCCTTATTCCATGCTCGGCGTCACTCCTGGCGCCGGATTTGACGACGTTCAAAAAGCAAGAGATCGGGTCGTCGCCTCTTGCGGTGATGATGCAGTTGCCCGCGCTCGTGTTGAGGCTGCTTACGACGCAGTCCTGATGGAGCGTCTACGAGATCGACAGTCTGGCCGTCTCAGTTCGGCCGCCGCCTCTGCTTCACAAGTGGAACGCCAACAGGTGTCTGCAGGAGTGCCCAGTAGTGGCAATGGTCCTGCCGCTTTGCTCACCCGTTTACGCGGCATGTCATTGCCGGCGCCGTCACTGAGTGGTGCCGGTTTTATGCCCGATCTGCAATTGGTTCAAGGTCAGGGTCTTGTGGTGCGCTCCATCGCAGGAGCTTTGGCCTTACTGCTTTTGCTGCTGGCTCCCCAAACGGTCGACCTGCTTCTGCCCCTGTCAACCATTGCGGTGTTCATCAGTCAGGTCAAGCGAGGCCGTCGGCCCTTGGGCTCCCTTGGCTGGACCCTCCTGCTTCTGGTTGTTGGCCTGGCTCTGGGTGCATTGCTCAGTGCTGTCACTGTTCAGGCGGGTCTGCCACTGGGTGTGGAGCAATGGCAGGCGCTGCCCACCCTGCTGTTGTTGCTTGCCGGAGCTCTGTTATTCGCCTGATTCGATCATTCCCTCAAGCAGGCTTTGCAGCTCTGATTCATTGAATCGATAAACCTCGCTGCAGAAATGACAGGTGAGCTCTGCGCCCTTGTCGTCTTCCAGCATGGACTGCAATTCTTCTCTGCCTAGCAACACGAGTGCGCCCAAGCTTCTTCTACGGCTGCAGGGACAATGGAACTGCACCGGCTGCGTCGGTTCGCTGCTTGGGATGGGCTGAGGATCAAGATCTGGGAAAACCTCCCTAAGCAGCTGTTCCGGATGGTCACCGCAGCGGTGCAGCTTCTGGCTGAAATGCTCAATCTCGCGGCACCTCTCCTCGAGTAGAGCCACCAGAGCTGGCTCTTCTGCGGCCTTCGGCAGCACCTGAACCAGCAAGCCTCCGCTGCTCTGCAATCCTTCGCTGTTGATCGTTTCGCCCACGAACACCGCAGAGGGTGTCTGTTCGGAATGGAGCAGATAGGAAGCGACATCCTCCCCGATGCCTCCGCTCACCAGCTCTACTGTGCTGCTGAAGGGTTCGCCTTTGCCGTCGTCCCTCACCACATGCAGATACCCCGTTCCTGCAGCTGAGGTGAAGTCGAAACTGGCTTGTCCTGCTGAATCGCTGATCGGGTCCAGTTCAAGCGAAGGGTTGCCGACAAAACCACGCACGCTTCCGTCACGGCCGGCATCCACTGTCAAGCCCTTGAGAGGGCCATCTGATCCCAGTCGCAGGTTGACGCGACCATGCCGAACTTTCATGGAGCTGGCCAGCAGTAGACCCGCACCCATGGCTCTGCCGAGCATCACGGTGGTGAGGTACGAGAGTCCGTGACGTGATTGGGCGGTACGAGTGGTTTCGCCGGTGGTCACCGCCACAAGCCTTATTCCCCCACCTGCTGCGGTGGCACGGACCAGCCGATCAGCCATGGCTCTACAACAATCCAGGCGTCATGGTGACAGAGCATGCAGTCGGCCATTGCGCAGGCGCAGGTGCTCACAGCTCCAGCCCTGGAATAGTTCCGGCTCGTGGGTCACCACGATCAGCAAACGCTCCTGGCTCAGCCGGTCAAGCAGTTCGAGCACTTCGGCACGCACTGACCAATCGAGTCCTGCTGTGGGCTCATCGAGCAGCAGCACATCCGGCTTGCGTAGCAGCTGCACCGCCAAAGCCAGACGCCGCTGCTGTCCGCCGCTGAGTCGCTCCGGAGCCTGACGCCCATCCACGCTGCTGAGTCCGACCTTTCGCAGCGCCGCAATCATCTCTTCGCTGCTTAGCCGCCTGTGGCCCAGCTTCAGTTCCTGGTTGACGCTCAAGCCCAGAAAGTGTCGCTCCGGAAATTGAAACACCACTCCGCAAAGCCAGCGTCGTTGGCGCTGATTGAGTGGCTGCCCCTTCCAGCTGATGCTGCCGGTGTCAGCACCGGCCATTCCACTGATCACCTCCAGCAGGCTGGTCTTTCCACTGCCGCTGTCGCCGGATATCAGCAGTGGGCGCCCCGGATCGGCCTTCAGCTGGATGCTGTTCAAGACCAAGTGTTCTGCCGTTGCAGGTTTGTAGTTGATATTTGTGAGTTCCAGCATTCCGATCGAATGCCCCGGTCTGGGCTGCCTTGGCTCCCCAGCATGGTCGATGGCTCCGTCGCCGGCGATGATGACGGGGTCAGCGGTGGGTCATGCGCGTTCGCTTCCGAGAGGTTGATCCCTTCAATTGCTGGGTCTGGTTGCGATTCAGCGAGATTCCCAGTCAGGGAGAACGGAATTATGTGGATGGCATCTTTGACAGTTGGTATGTGCTGGGACGTCTTGGCGGGTTCAATGCAGAGAGCCTGCAGGTTCACGAAGAAGGCGATGAGCTCAGCTGGATGAGCTACGAAACCGAGGAGGCAACGGGGGTGATGCCGGCTCTGATGCACAACATGGGCCAGATGGAGTACCAGCAGGACTGGGCCCGTTGCTGGATTGATCTGGGCACCAGTGATGGGATTGCCCTCGATGTTCTGATCAATGCCCTGCGTCAACTTGATTCTGATGTGGTGCAGCTCGAAGAACTGTTGATCGGTGGGGTGAATGACGACTGGCCGGTGGAAGACCATCCCGACAGTGTGTTCCCCGGCATAGGTTGAGCGTTGACGTGGCGGAACGACGTCGCCTGCTGATCGCCTCCCGCAGGTTGCAGTCTGCGGATGACCATCGTCGCTTTGTGCTTGAGGATCATGAATCGCGCTACCTGCGCAAGGTTCTGCGGCTGAAGCAAGGTGCTCAGGTGGATGTCATCGATGGCCGGGGCAACCTGTGGGTGGCTCGTCTTTTGAACGGTCATCAACTTGAGTTGTGCTCAGGGATCGAGGCGCCTAGTCAGACTGTGATCTCCCCAAGGCCGAAACTGGGTCTTGCCATTGCGTTGATCCGTCGAGGAATGGATGACGTGATGCGGATGGCTTGTGAGTTGGGTGTGGATCGGTTGCAGCCGCTGGCTTGTCAATACTCCGTTCCTCAGGCTGAGCATCGTCCGGAGCGTTGGGGCTCGATCCTGCAGGAAGCCGTTGAACAGTGCGAGCGGCTCTGGGCTCCTGAACTGCCTGAACTGTGTCCCTCCGCAGAGTGGTGGAACACACCGGGGCCGCACGACCTGCGCTTGATTGCGGTGGCTCGCGAGCTGGAGAGTCCTCGATTGTCTTAATGGCTTGCGACTCAGGCCTCAGTGGATCGATCCATCTGGCTGTCGATCGGACCCGAGGGGGGGTGGAGCGAGCAGGAACTGGCTGCAGCACAAGCAGCAGGCTGGATCTTTGTGTCTCTGGGTGACACCATCCTGCGCAGTTCCACCGCTGCTGTGGCTGGGATCAGCAGCCTCAGTAACTGGCGCACGCTCAGGTGCTGAGGCTCCGGCGCTTACAGGCATCCATGCAAGGTCTCCCTGTCACTCCCATGCTCTGCATCAGCGTGATCTGCACAGAGAAGGGGCTTTGCAGCGCTCTCTCAGACCAGATTCTGAGCAAGTTGCATGTTGCTCAGGGCAGAAGGTGCGTCACGCGTGTGATCCTCCACTGAAGCATCAATGGAATGACGCATCAATGGATCAGATCAGGATTGTGCCTGATTAGGCCTGCCCCAGATCGTTTAGCTCTTGAACAGCTCGCTGGCCATGCTGCGGAAGCCTGCCAGGTTGTTGCCTGGACGACGCTTGCCGGGACGAATCGAGTTGCCAGGTTGGAGAGCATCTGGGGCAAAGGTGGTCAACTGAATCTCCGGTTTGGCGGCTTCTGCGGCGGCTAGCTCTGCGGCGAGGGCCTCTGCAGTGGTCAGAGATGGCTTGGCTTTCGGAGCGTCTTCACTGCTCTTTGCAGTGGTATCGGGATTGCTTGCAGCTTGGCTTTCAGCAACTACGGCCACAGGAGCAGGAGCTGGATCAACAGCAGGGGCAGGGACAGCCTCTTCGACTGGAGCTGGGGCTGCTTCTGGCTGGGATGGCTCAGCAGCGTTCTCGACTTTCTCCGGCTTGGGTTCAGACTTGGTCTCTGCCGCCTGCGGTTCCTGCTCTCCCAGCTCAAGGAAGAAACCCTTTCTGTTCAGCACCATGCCTGAGCGGGGAAATCGTCAAGCTGATTATCCGTGCCGAAGCGCCCTTCAGCGTTGATGCTTAGGGCAGTGCAACACAGCCTGATGTTTTTCACGCCTTTTGAGCTCCCGTCTCAAACCGCTGCGCTGTGGCTCACCGCGCTCCTGGTTAATGCGCTTTTGATCTGTTTTGCGCAGCGCTTTCCGTTGCTCACCCAGGCCGGTTGGTGTCATTCAGGCATCCTTGGCACGGTGCTCTGGGGTTCGCTGGCTTGGCGCGGCTGGTTGGCCGTTGTGGCCTATCTCGTGCTTGGTTCGCTGGTTACCAAGCTGGGCTTTGCCAGGAAGCAGGAGCTTGGTCTTGCCGAGGGGCGAGGCGGTCGTCGCGGTCCAGAAAATGTCTGGGGCTCGGCCTTCACCGGTCTTGTGCTGGCTTTGCTGATCGCCGCTCGCATCGGTTCGCCGATGTTGTTGCTGATTGGCTTCTCCGCGAGTTTTACGGCCAAACTGGCCGACACCTTCGGCAGTGAGATCGGCAAGCGCTGGGGCCGGACCACCTTGCTGATCACCACCCTGCGGCCGGTGCCCGCTGGGACCGAGGGTGCGGTGAGTGTGGAAGGAACCCTGGCCAGTGCCGTTGGCAGTCTGCTAATGACGGTTGTGATGGCTCTGCTCGGATTGCTTCAATCCGGAGCTGCCTTTGCTGTTGTGTTGGTGGTGGGTTTTATCGCCACACTGCTGGAAAGTTTGCTGGGAGCTCTTGGCCAGGACCGCTTGCCCTGGCTGAGCAATGAGCTGGTTAATGGTCTGCAGACCGCATGGGCGGCAGGCCTGGCGATCGTTTTCGCTTGGCTTCTGGGCTTGTCGGGGTGAAATCTCGACCGGCTTCGGCACGCAGGGTGTTGAGCATTCCTCGCAGTGCAGTCCGCAGCATGAGCCGGTCGATGCATTCGCGGCGTGCAATCTCTGTCAGGAGAGTCCGTCGATCCAGAACGCACAGAGCCAACGGCAATGGTTCGGCTCCAAGCTGTTCAACATTTGGATCAGCCATTCGTGCTGTGGATCAGCCGGCTGGCATCGGTGATCTTGCAGACCATCGATCCAGGCCTCTGGTTCAGAAGAACCATCGCTGTTGCTGCGCTGATGATGGAGTGACTAGATGCAGGCCTCTCGCCAGCGATCAGTGCTGACTCCGAGTTGTTGAGCGAGATCTTTATTGCTGAGTAGCGGCTGCCCGGCATGCAATCGCCGCTCCTGCGCTTTCATTCCCCGGGCATGCAGATCACTTAGTCGCCAGGGGATTCGCATCGTTTGCAGCCGGTCTCTTCTGTAATGCCTGATCTGGCCGGTGATCCTCGGCATCGCATAGCTGCTGATGCGGTGGCCGCGACTGGCCTCAAAACGCTCAACAGCTCGGATCAGCCCATAGCTGCCTTCCTGCACCAGATCGTCGCGTTCACCGGAACCGTTGTGCAGCAGACGGTCGGCACCGAGATGTGCCAGCCCGAGGTGCATCAGCACAGTGTCATTGCGCTGCAGGATCTGCTCAGAGATCGATCGGCGGCGTTAATGCTGTCGTTGACGTTCAAGTCGTCGTTGAATTGCCGCCGGATGCGTGGTGTTGGTCATCGATGCCATCAAGCAGGAACCTTTTCAAGGTCCGCTGAGTCATGGCTGGCTCACATCACTCCTGTGGATGAACAGATTCATCTTCAAGGGGGAGGAATGGGAAGGTGATCAGTGCTTGCCAGTGCGCCCGATTAGGTAGGAGCTGAACGCCAACATCAGCACACCTGCGCAGTACTGAATCAGCTCGGTGATTGAGGTCACCTCAAAGCTCACCATTACCTTGAACGCCGTCACGATCAGGGCAACGATGATCACCTTGGTGAGCTTCTGTTTCAGACCATCGAGATCTTGGATGTTCAGCAGATTGCGTCTTGAAGACGATTCATCGTTCTGTCGCGGGTCGATGTCGGAAATCACCAGCTCGTAGATGCCATAGCCAAAAATCAGCAGGGCGATGCCGATGAGGTAGTAGTCGATGCCTCCCACCACCTTCCCAATCAGCAGCGTGCTGTTGTCGTGGGTGAAGTCACCTCGAAAGACTTTTCTGAGAACGCTTATCTCTGCGTAGGTGCCGATAACAAAACAGCTGATGCTCCCCAGCAGACTCATCACCACGGGAATCAGTGTGACCAGTCGGAACTTCCAGATCAGCCCTTCAAATTTGCGCTCTAGGCGGCTCGATCGGTTCATGCTCGGCTTGTTCATGGTGGCGCTGGGTCTGGATTCGTTTGGATGTGAAGGGATGACTTAAGCGAGGTTCTCCGATGTCGGAGGTCTGGAAGGAGGTGGAGGGCCCAGAAGCGCTGGTATGGAGAGTCCCACAAGGGCTGAGCTCACGGTCAGAAAGACAGCCAGTGGAATGGGCTTCACCAGTGGCTGCCGTTCCATCACGGTGCCGCAACGGAAGCACACGGGCAGGGCCCCTTTCGGAGGGTGTAGGACGACCGCAGGACCACAACAGCAATCAGGGCAGCGGAATCGAGGCATGGCCGAAGAGCGCGTGCTGATACACGCAGTGGCGAACTGTGAATTGCGACAATCATGCGTTGCCGTCAGTGGTCCTGCCATGCCCCTCAGCTCCCTGGTGCGCCTGCTGCAGTGCTCAGCGCTGACCAGTGAGCTCGGCGAACGCATCGATCGCCCCGACCGGCTCCTGCTCCGCGGAGGTGGTCGGGGGGCCAGGGCTCTTGTGGCCAGTGCGCTGGCGCGCCAACAGGATCGGCCTCTGCTTGTGGTCGTGCCGACCCTTGAGGAGGCGGGGCGCTGGACGGCTCTTCTGGACCTGATGGGCTGGCGCAGTGCCCAGCTCTATCCCACCAGTGAAGGTTCGCCCTATGAACCGTTTGACCCCACCAGTGAAATCACTTGGGGGCAGTTACAGGTGCTCAGTGAATTGCAGCTCGATCAACAGAGCTGCGATCTGGCGATTGTGGCCACGGAGCGCTGTCTTCAACCGCATTTGCCACCGCCGCAGGCTTTATCTGATCGATGCCGAACCCTTCGTAAAGGCGACAGCGTCGACCTTGAGGATCTAGCCACCAGCCTGGCCCAGCTTGGTTATGAACGGGTTTCCACCATCGACCAGGAAGGTACCTGGAGCCGACGTGGCGACATCATTGATGTTTTCCCAGTCAGCAGTGAACTGCCGGTGCGTCTGGAGTTCTTTGGTGATGAGCTCGACAAGCTGCGTGAATTTGATCCCGCCAGCCAGCGTTCTCTTGACCCGATCGAAAGTCTGAGGCTGACCCCGACAGGCTTCAGTCCTTTGATCGCTGAACAGCTGCGCGATGCCATGCCCGATGGTCTCGATCAGTTTCTCAGTGAGGAATCACTGTCTGAATTGCTGGAAGGGGGGACTCCCGAGGGCATGCGCCGCCTACTTGGACTGGCCTGGAAGCAGCCTGCCTCACTTCTCGACTATCTCCCGGCCAACAGCTTTGTGGCCATTGATGAGCGACGTCATGGCCGCTCCCATGGGGACCAGTGGCTGGACCATGCCAGCGAGCATCACGACGAACTGGCATTGCCGTTGCCGATCCTGCATCGCGACATCGAGGAGGCGATGGGGCTGGCTGAAGCTTTCCCAGGGTTTGATCTGGCTGAGTTGCAGGAAAGTGATGACCATCCCAACGCTTTTGATCTCAACAGTCGTCCTGTGCCGGCCTATCCCAATCAGTTCGGAAAGCTTGGTGAACTGATCAAGAGCTACGGCAAGGAGAAACAGGCCGTTTGGCTGCTGTCTGCCCAGCCCAGTCGAGCTGTTGCGTTGCTCGAAGAGCATGACTGCATCAGTCGTTTCGTTCCCAATGCTGCTGATGCGCCTGCCATCGAGCGTCTGATTGAACAGGGAACACCTGTTGCTTTGAAGACACGCGGCACTGCTGACCTCGAGGGGCTGCAGCTTCCCGCCTGGCGGATCGCTCTCATCACTGACCGCGAGTTTTTTGGGCAGCAAACCCTGACCAGCACGGGCTATGTGCGCCGCCGCCGCAAGGCAGCCAGTCGCACGGTGGATCCCAACAAAATGCAGCCTGGGGATTTCGTGGTGCATCGCAATCACGGCATCGGCCGTTTCCAGAAGCTGGAAAAGTTGGCGATCAGCGGTGAGGTGCGTGACTACCTGGTGGTGCAGTACGCCGATGGCATCCTGCGGGTGGCGGCCGATCAGCTGGGCAGCCTCGGTCGTTATCGCGCCAACAGTGATGCTCCACCCCAACTCAGCAAGATGGGCGGATCGGCCTGGGTCAAGGCCAAGGAACGTGCCGGAAAGGCCTTGCGCAAGGTGGCGCTCGACCTGGTGAAGCTTTACGCCGAGCGACATCAGGCCCCTGGATTCGCGTTTCCGGTTGACGGCCCTTGGCAGAACGAGCTGGAGGAGTCATTCCCCTATGAACCAACCCCGGATCAGCTCAAGGCCACAGTCGACGTGAAGCGGGATATGGAGAAGTCGCAACCAATGGATCGCCTGGTTTGCGGCGATGTGGGCTTCGGCAAAACCGAGGTAGCGATTCGGGCCATCTTCAAGGCGATTACGGCCGGTAAACAGGTGGCGATGTTGGCTCCCACAACAGTGCTTGCCCAGCAGCATTGGAGAACGCTTTCAGAGCGTTTTGCGCCCTATCCCATCAAGGTGGCTCTGCTCAATCGCTTCCGAACCACCAGCGAGCGGAAGTCGATCCTTGAAGGTCTTAAGAAAGGCACCATCGACGCCGTTGTGGGAACGCATCAGCTGCTGAGCAAGAGCACGGTGTTCGACAAGCTCGGACTGCTGGTGGTGGATGAAGAACAGCGCTTCGGTGTCAACCAAAAGGAAAAGATCAAAGCGCTGCGTAAGGACGTCGACGTGCTCACTCTTTCGGCGACGCCGATTCCGCGCACGCTCTATATGAGCCTTTCAGGAGTGCGTGAGATGAGCTTGATCACCACGCCCCCTCCCTTGCGCCGACCGATCAAGACCCATCTGGCCGCTCTTGATGAAGAGGCGGTTCGCAGTGCCATTCGTCAGGAGCTTGATCGCGGAGGCCAAGTCTTTTACGTGGTCCCGAGGGTCGAGGGTATTGAAGATGTGGCTAGTCAGCTGCGTCAGATGCTTCCTGGCCTGCGACTACTGGTGGCGCACGGTCAAATGGCTGAGGGCGAGCTGGAGAGCGCCATGGTGGCTTTCAACGGCGGTGAAGCGGATGTGATGCTCTGCACCACGATCGTGGAAAGCGGACTCGACATCCCCAGAGTCAATACAATTCTGATTGAGGATGCCCATCGATTCGGACTGGCGCAGCTTTATCAGTTGCGAGGACGTGTCGGTCGTAGTGGCATCCAGGCCCATGCCTGGTTGTTTTATCCCGGTAATGCCTCTCTCAGTGAAGCGGCACGGCAGCGACTGAGGGCGATTCAGGAATTTGCACAGCTGGGCAGTGGTTATCAGCTGGCGATGCGGGATATGGAGATCCGCGGGGTTGGAAACCTATTGGGAGTGCAGCAGAGCGGGCAGATGGAAGCCATCGGATTTGATCTCTACATGGAGATGCTTCAGGAATCCCTGGCCGAGATCCAGGGCCAGGACATTCCTGCGGTCGACGATACCCAGGTGGATCTGCAGGTCACTGCGTTCATTCCTGCTGACTGGATCACCGATGCCGACGAGAAGATGGCGGCCTATCGATCGGCAGCAGAGTGTGTCAGCAGCGAGTCTTTGGTTGAACTTGCAGCAATTTGGGCCGATCGCTACGGCGCTCTGCCCGGACCGGTTCAGTCGCTGCTCCAACTCATGGATCTGAAGCTTTTGGCCAAACGTTGCGGTTTTTCACGCATCCGTCCTGAGAAGCCGAACATCGCGTTGGAGACACCGATGGAGGAGCCGGCTTTTCGCCTGTTACGCCAGGGGTTGCCGCAGCATTTACATGGTCGGCTTGTCTATCAGCCCGGGGCTGGTGCGACGGCCAAGGTGATGGCCAGAGGCCTGGGAGTGTTGCCGATGGAGAAGCAGCTTGAGGAAATCAAGAGCTGGCTTGAGCAGATGGCCGCTCAGATTCCTGATGCCGAAGGACTCACAGCCGATGAGCGCGAAAAACAGCAAACCGCCCGTAACGAGGCCGTTCTCAGCGTTTAACCCTTCGCACTGATCCTTGCGAACGGGCAAAGATGAGAGAGTTCCTACACATTGCGCAATTCTTCGTTACACTGACGAGAGCAAAATTGACCACGTGGGCGAATTCATCGATCCAATTAGCAGCGTGGGTTCCATGGGTCTGTTTTCAAGCCTGATTGGGGCTGCGGCACTGGGTGTCTATGCCCTATGGCAGGACGATTCGCAAAATAATGACGACGATGATTCCTCACCTGGAGGTGGATTGATGCAGCCTGTGGCCTAAAACGTCCAAGCTTGCCTATCTCCTTTCAGTCACATCCCTTCAACCATCACCCTCCAGTGATGGTTTTTTTGTTTCTGCATAAGAACCTGGAACAGTTTCACGCTGTTCAGGGCATTTGAGCCAAGCTTTGCTTCGATGTTGGTGGTGTTGGCTTCTAGCCGTTTGCTTGTCAGTCTTTGCAGCCATTCCGGCGTAGGAGGTGTCCTGGGAAGCCATTGATCTTCTACGCAACAAGCTCACGCAGGCTGGTTTGCGCGTGGTTCAGAGGGATTGCTCTCAAGGAGGGCTCCAGGGTTTGTATCACCCAAGCAGCGACACCCTTGTGGTTTGTCGCTCGCACAGCTCCCCAGCCCAGGACTGGGACACCCTTGCCCACGAGGCAACCCATCGCATGCAGCGCTGCATTGCGGCCCTATCTCAGATCGGAAGCACCATTGCGCCATGTACTCAGCCCTTGCGCGGAGTCATCCGGCGGAGGTGCGTTCGATTCGTGTGTATCCCCGTCAGCAGCAGTTGGCTGAACTGGAAGCCAGATACACCGCCAAGCTCCCTCCACGTGATGTTCTGCAGTTGTTCGATCGCTATTGCGGAGCTGAGGTTCTCGTCTGAATGCCGTCAAAACGTTGTTTCACCCCGATCCATTGGGATGAATCATGAATTCATTACTGATGCAACTAGCACTGGCTGCCCTCGGTCAGTTCGGTGGCAATGGCTCCATGCCGATGGGGGCTGTTCCCATGGCCGCTGTTCCGATGGGGGGGGCTTCCCATCGGAGCTTTTCCTGCGGGAAGGAGACGTCCCGTCATGCCCGTGACCCGTTACCCCACTGCAACAGCGCCAGGTCGCACCTCATCTCTCCAGCTCGCATCACTGGCCACAGCCACATGCTTGATGCGAGAACGACAGCTAAGCCGCGCGTAGGCTGTTGATCTGCTTGATCGCCAGGGCCAGATCTGGGGATGGGAACCACGATGGGGGCAATGCATCCAACTCGCCACTGTCGATGGAGCGATCAACGCAGCTGGAGGCTGCAGAACCATGGTGCGCAGGATTCAGAACAGCCCTGTATCCATCCCATCAATGGCAACGGTCCCCGTCAATCGGAACCCGGTTCGCACGGATAGCCGCGTGAACGCGAGGGATTTGGATTGTTTCCCTATCGCTGAAAAGCGGAGCGCAGGTTTGCGGATCCTGGTTGATAAGCCTGACCGCGTTGTGGTGATCGCAGCGCTTTGATCAAGGTGGTTTCGGCAGCCCGGTACTGACTGTCTTTGCCAGTTCCGAGCTGTTCCACGGTCAGCGATTCGATCTCCTGATCGCTCAGCTTCACGTCCACATCCGGGCGGATGCCGTTCTTGTGAATATCGGTGCCTTTGGGGGTGAGGTATTTGGCAATGGTGACCGTCAACCCGGATCCATCGGAGAGGCCACGGACGGACTGGACCAATCCCTTGCCAAAGGTCTTCTGACCAACCAGAACGGCTCGTTTGTTGTCTTGGAGTGCCCCGGAGAGAATTTCGCTGGCACTGGCTGAACCTTCATTCACCAGCACCACCACCGGACTGTTGGTCAGCGCGTTACCAGTGGCGCGGCGCACATCCTGAATGCCATCTCGGGTTTTGGTGCTGACGATGGTGCCTTCATCCAACCATTGCCGTGCAATGTCGATGCTGGCTTCGAGTAGTCCCCCCGGATTACTGCGCAGATCGAGCACATAGCCCTGAGCCCCATCTTTTTCGAGCTCACGGATGGCAGCCCGCATCTCCCGGGCGGCATTGGCATTGAATTGCTTGAGGCGGATATAGCCGACTTTTTTGCCATCTGCTGCTGTATTGAGCCGACTTTCAACCGCATTGATGGCGATACGTGCTCTCTTGAGAGGCACCGTGACCACTTCCCCATTTCGGCGCAGCCCAAGAGTGACCTGGCTGCCTTCCTGACCTCGGATCAGCTTCACAGCATCTTCCGTGGTCATGCCCTTGGTGGGGTTGCCGTCGATCGAGACGATGACGTCCTTGGGTTGCACACCGGCCCTGGAAGCAGGGGTGCCTTCAATCGGGGACACCACAAGAATCTCTTTGGTGTCTTTGTCCAAAGTGATTTGAATGCCAACCCCCGTGAGCTCTCCGGAGGTGTCGATCTGCATCTCCTTGAACTCTTTGGGGTCCAAAAAGCGCGTGTAGGGATCATCGAGGCTGGCGAGCATGCCTCTGATTGCTTCATAAGACTCACTGGTGCCCGCATAGCTCTTTGCCAGCAGATCTCGTCTCAGGCTGGTCCAGGTTTCAGGGGAATATTTTCCTGAAGAGTCGAGAAAATCTCTGTAAACGATCTGCCAGACCTGGTCGATGACCTCTTTGGGGCTGTTGGTAATCGATGAGGAATTGGTGCTGGGGAGGCCAAGACCTGGTGACGCAATAGCGATGGCTGCGGTCAAGCCACCTGCCCCGAGCATCAGCAACAGACCCTTGTGCTGTGCATCAGCCGGTCGAGGACTTTTGGTGGTCATTGATGTCCTTCGGGGCCGTCTTTTCAGATTAACGAGTTCACTCAGGATCGACCCAGCGTCCGTCGTCTTTGATCAGCTGAATCAACGCCTGAACACCATCAGCTTCCGGTACTTTGCGGATCTCTTCGCGACCTCGATAGAGCGCGATGGTGCCCGGACCTTTACCGACATAACCGTAGTCAGCGTCTGCCATCTCTCCCGGACCATTCACGATGCATCCCATCACGGCGATGTCTAGCCCGGAGAGGTGAGAGGTTGCATTTCTCACCTGATTCAGCACTTCCTCGAGATTAAACAAAGTGCGACCGCAGCTCGGGCAGGCCACGTATTCGACCATGGTCTTGCGTAAGCCAATGGCCTGCAGAATCGAGTAGCAGACGGGGATTTCCTTTTCAGGAGACTCTGTCAGCGAGACACGGATCGTGTCTCCGAGACCCTCGGACAGCAGGGTTGCGATTCCTGCGGTGCTCTTGATGCGGCCGTAATCGCCATCACCGGCCTCGGTCACTCCAAGGTGCAGGGGGAAATTGAACCCTGCATTGTCGAGTGTGTCGGCCATCATTCGATAGGCAGCGAGCATCACAGGGGCCCTGGAAGCCTTCATCGAAATCACGATGTTGTGGAAATCGAGGTCGTCGCAGATCCGCACAAATTCCATGGCCGACGCCACCATTCCCTCGGGGGTATCGCCGTAGGTGAACAACATGCGCTCCGCCAGAGAGCCGTGATTCACCCCAATCCGGAGAGCTTTGTTCTCCTTCTTCAGTGCTTCGACCAGTGGCGAAAATTTGTCCTTGATGCGCTCGCCGATGGCATCGAATTCCTCCTGACTGAAGTCCTGTCGGTTGGGATCTGGTTTGTCGAAGACGAACAGACCGGGATTGATCCGCACCTTGTCCACGTGCTTGACCACTTCCAGAGCAATCCGAATGCCGTTGTGGTGAACATCCGCCACAAGAGGAACATTGCATCCCTGGGCGCGCAAAGCCGCACGGATCTTGCCCATGGCTTTGGCGTGGGCCAGGGTGGGCGTGGTCACCCGCACGATCTCGCAGCCGACATCAACGAGTCGAAGGATCCCGGCCACGGATCCTTCGATGTCGAGGGTGTCCTCGTTGATCATCGATTGAACGGCCACCGGGTGCTCACTGCCGATGGGGACTTCGCCGACCATGACCGTGCGCGTACTGCGCCTGCGAATCACCGTGTCGTAACGGGGATTGATGGCAACTTCACTGCTGCTTACAGGAGCACTGGTCAAGGTGCCGGTCATGGATCGGACGGGTTCTGAGCCAAACCTTGGCATAGACGTCAGCGCAATGACTTGCTGATGTCCCAGTCGAACCACATTTAGCGCTCAACGTGGACATGGACCCTGGTGCATCTCAATGGCTCAGCTCAGCTCAGCTCAGCTCGAGCAGCTGCAGTCGGCGTTTGGCTTCTCGCAGATCCTGCAGGGTCAGGTCCAGGGGTGTTCCAGCCTCGCGAGAGCGGAAGCGCAACAGGTAGGAGGGATGAAACACCGGCATGAAGTCGCGGCCGTCATGGCTCTGCCACTGGCCCCTCAGCTTGCTGATGCCGCTTCGGACGCCAAGTAGCGCCTGCAGGGCTGTGGCGCCTGAGAGCAAGACGAGTGTGGGATCAATCAGATCGATCTGTTGCCTCAGCCAGGGTCGGGAGATGTCGATCTCCTTCGCTGTCGGCTTGCGGTTGTTGGGCGGCCTGCACTTGATCACATTGCAGATGTAGAGCTCGTTTTGTTCATCCAGGCCTGCTTCGACCATGAGTTCACTGAGCAGCTGTCCTGAGCGACCCACGAACGGCACACCACGGGCATCCTCCTCCGCTCCGGGTGCTTCGCCGATCAGCATCAGGCGGGCATTCGGATTGCCACGTCCAACCACCAGCTGAGGGCTCTGCTCGCCGAGATTCATCGGTTTCAGCGCTGGTTTTGTCATCAAATCGTCTGTTCTGATGATTCAGGCCGAAGCACAAGCAGCAAAAAACTTTGGCCCTCTGGATCCTCCAGCCAGCATTCCGCTCCGAAAGATTCCAGCCTCGGTTCTTCTGTGCTTCTGCCTCCGAGTTGAATCACGTGCTGATGCCAAGCCTGGAGCTCCAGCAGGGGGTCAGCCTTTGCCCGTCGTTGCAGGCATGGCGCCAGCGCCGAGCCTGAGGCAGGCCATGGACGCTTGTGTGAGGGTGTGTAGATCTGCAGGCTTCCCTGTCCTGGCAGAGGAACAATCCAGTGATGCGCTGCCACGCCAGGTTTGGGGTTGGTGCCCAGAAGATCCGCATAGAACCTCGCCAGCTGCTCGGGCCTGCGTGAGGCGAGCACCCAGCTCAGAGCAATGTGTTCACCAGTCATTCCGACATGATCCTTGGTCTGGAGCCTGGCTGTGTGAGTCGTTTCTGGGTTGTCGTGCACAACACGTCTTCTCTGTTGTTTTTGACACCACATCAGGCAGGATGATCAAGCTTCTACCTGCGCATCCACTGGAGGGGTGCCGCTCTGATGTCACGCCCGCCATCCCTTTCAAGCCGGGCTGAAGCCCTCCAGCCTTCTCTCACCTTGGCGATCAGTGCAAGGGCTAAGGCCTTGCAGCAGGAGGGTCGCGATATCTGCAGCCTCAGTGCCGGGGAGCCCGATTTCGGCACACCCTCATTCATCGTTGAGGCTTCAATCCAGGCGCTGCGTGACGGGGTCACGCGTTATGGACCTGCGGCTGGAGACCCTGCCCTGAGGCGGGCGATCGCCAGCAAGATCACCAACGAAAACGGTCTCCCCACGGCGGCAGACGAGGTGCTGGTGACTAACGGGGGCAAGCAGGCCATCTTCAACCTGTTCCAGGTGTTGCTCAACCCAGGCGATGAGGTGTTGATTCCTGCGCCCTACTGGCTCAGTTATCCCGAGATGGCCCGCCTGGCCGGTGCAAAGCCGATTTCAGTTCCATCGTCAGCGCTCGACGGTTTCTGCCTGGATCTGCAGGCCCTCGAGGCAGCAATCACTCCGGCCACCCGTTTGCTGGTGATCAATTCACCGGGCAACCCCACCGGCCGTGTTCTCAGTCTTGATGAGTTGCAGCAATTGGCCGAGCTTGTGCGGCGTCATCCGCGTCTGCTGGTCATGACCGATGAGATCTATGAATATCTGCTGGATGACGGCGTTGAGCACCACAGCTTCGCTGCTCTGGCCCCTGATCTGAGAGATCGATGTTTCATGGTGAATGGCTTCGCCAAGGGCTGGGCGATGACCGGATGGCGCCTTGGCTATCTCAGTGGCCCCGCCTCAGTGATCAAGGCAGCCTCCGCTCTTCAGAGCCAGAGCACCAGCAATGTGTGCAGCTTTGCGCAGCGAGGAGCCATCGCCGCCATCGAGGGCTCCAGGGACTGTGTGAGACAAATGGCGGAGAGCTACAACGAGCGCCGGACCATTCTCGTTCAGGGGCTCCAGGCCCTCCCAGGCATCACGCTCGTTCCTCCCAATGGAGCCTTTTACGCCTTTCCCCAGCTCCCCGACGGCTGCGGTGATTCGGTGAGTTTCTGTAAGAAGGCTCTGGAGGAGGAGGGGTTGGCCATCGTCCCTGGTGGCGCCTTTGGAGACGACCGCTGTGTGCGTCTGTCCTGTGCTGTCTCGCGTGAGACGATCGCTGATGGGTTGTCTCGCCTCGCCCGCTTGCTTCCAGCCGGCTGAGATCGGGAAATACTCTCCTCACTCATAAGGTTTTTAGCGACATGCCTTCACGAGAACGCCAGGCCGTTGCCCTGCTGGCCGTATTGCTCTGCCAAGGGGCAACGGTCTTGCCTGTTCTTGCCCAGCCCACACTCAAGGTGGGGGCCATTCCTGATCAGAATCCTGAGCGACTGAATCGTCTCTATGGCCAGTTGGCAGACGAATTGAGTGATCGCCTCAATGTGAAGGTGCGCTATGTACCGGTCAGCAACTACCCAGCGGCTGTTAGCGCTTTTCGCACTGGTGGACTGGATCTCGTCTGGTTTGGTGGCCTCACCGGTGTGCAGGCCCGCCTGCAGACGCCAGGGGCTCAGGTGCTTGCTCAGCGCGACATTGATGCCCGCTTCCGCAGTGTCTTCATTGCCAACACAAGCTCCGGGCTGCAACCGATCAGCGCGATAAACGGTCTCACCAGTCTGCGAGGCAAGCGGTTTTCTTTCGGTTCAGAGAGCTCGACCTCCGGCCGTTTGATGCCACAACATTTTCTTGCCAAAGCCGGAGTGACTCCGAGTCAGTTCAGTGGTGGTCGAGCCGGATTCAGTGGCAGCCATGACGCCACGATCGCCGTGGTGCAGAGCGGTGCCTATGAAGCGGGTGCGCTCAATGAGCAGGTCTGGACATCAGCGGTGAACAACGGGCGCGTGAACACCGATAAGGTAAGTGCGATCTGGCGAACGCCTGAATACGTTGATTACCACTGGGTTGTTCGCCCGAAGCTCGATCAGCGGTTCGGGAAGGGTTTCACCACGCGCCTTCAGAAAGCGATCCTCGGCCTTGAGCCCACCACGCCGCGTCAGGTGACCATTCTTGAGCTGTTTACGGCCAAGCGCTTCATTCCGGCAGAGGCGAGTCAGTACAAGCCGATCGAAAAGGTGGGCCGGGAGCTGGGCAAGATCAGGTGACAGCGTTGTTGGAGCTCGATGAGGTGCGTGTTGCCGGTCCCCACGGGGATCGGCTGAACGCTGTAAGTCTCACGCTCCAGAACGGTGAGCGCATCGCCCTGCTCGGACGCAGCGGTGCTGGCAAGAGTTCTCTGATTGGTGTGTTCAACGGCAGCCTGCTCCCAGCAGCAGGGCACGTGCGCTTTCAGGGTGAGGCACTTGCGTCGCTCAGCCGGCGACAGCGCGCACGGATCGGCACCCTCTGGCAGGACCTGCGTCTGATCGAAGAGCTCAGCATTGGGCAAAACGTCAATGCCGGCGCTCTTGGCCGCCGTCGCCTGCCATGGGCTTTGGCCAACCTGTTGTTTCGGATTGATGCGGAGGCCAGTCGATCCTGTCTGCGCCAGGCAGGTCTGGAGGAATCGCTGCTGGCTGATACGGGGCTTGATCGTCCTGTGGGGCAGTTATCAGGAGGTCAGCGGCAGCGCGTGGCCCTGGCTCGACTGTTTCGACAACAACCTGATCTGATGCTGGCGGATGAACCCCTTGCCAGTCTTGATCCCGCCATCGCGACCGAAGTCTTGGAGAGACTTCTCATCCCTGAATCCGATGGCACTCTGCGCAGTGGAGCGCAGGCTGTGGTGGTGTCCTTGCATCGCCCAGAGCTGATCGATCGTTTTGATCGGGTGCTTGGCCTTCGCGCAGGACGGCTTGTGATCGATACGCCTGCATCGACTGTCTCAGCCCATGATCTGCGCGATCTGTATGCGCCGTGATTGCTCCAATGCGGCTTACTGCTCCCGTCCTTGTGCTGTTGCCGGCTTTTGCTCTGCTCCCAGTTCTGATTGTGGTGCTGAATGGAGCCCATGGCGGTGGGGCGGAGATTTTGGGCTCCTTTCTGGTCGGCGCCGTCAGTCCTTCCATGGATCCGGCTCTGTTGAAGGCCTTGCTGATGGGTCTGCAGGTGACGATCGCCACGGCACTCACTGGATGGAGCTGCAGTCTTGTGCTCGGCGTGTTGTTGGGGTGTCTGAGTTCGGAGCGTCTCTGGCTCACCTGGTCTCTTCCTGTCTGGCCAGCGATCGTGCTGCGGCGCCTGATGGCTCTGCCCCGCTCCGTCCATGAGCTGATTTGGGGATTGCTGCTGCTGCAGGTGCTTGGTCTGCATCGCTGGGTTGCGGTGATGGCGATCTCGATCCCCTATTCATGCCTGATCGCCCGGGTCTGGCGCGATCAGCTGCAAAGCCTCGATCCTTCCCGGCTTCAGGCCATGCTCCAGACCGGCTCTTCTCCCATGGTTGCCTGCATGACGGCGTTGTCGCCTGCCATGGGCTCGGTGCTGGTCAGTTATGGGGGCTACCGACTGGAGTGTGCGTTGCGTAGTGCCACCTTGCTTGGGGTCTTCGGGCTTGGCGGTCTGGGGATGGATCTGGAACTGAGTCTGAAATCTCTGCAGTTCCATGAACTGTGGACGGGACTGTGGTTGTTGACGCTGGTCACGATTGCTCTGGAGCAGGGACTCCGCTGTTGGAGGAGCTGGGGTGAACAAGCTCACTTCGGACAGCGCCAGGTCATGGGGTTTGCCGTCGCGGTTGTGATGTCAGCAGGTCTTGGCGGTGTCTGGTTGGCTCACCTGTTTCCCGATACAGGCTCCCTGATCTGGCTTCCTTTGCACTGGCCTGATTTCAGCAGTCTTCGCTTGGCGGCAGAGGAGCTCCCTTGGATCTCGATGCTGTGGGACACCTTGATCCTGACTGTGCTGGCGGCTGGAATCGCCATTGGCTTGCCGCCATTGCTGCTTCTGCTGACCCCAGCGCCTCTCTGGCAACGCTGCATCAGTGGCTTTTGGGTCCTGGTGCGGGTGATACCCCCACCTCTTGCTGTGCTTCTGTTGTTGCTCAGCAACCAGCCAACTCTGGCGATTGGTGCACTGGCGCTGGGGCTCCATAACAGCGGGGTGATGGGGCGATTGCTGCAGGAGGGTTTGCAGCAGCAGGATGACTCCGCTCAAGTTGCTCTGACCAGCAGCGGTGCGTCCTCGCAGATGGGCTGGCTGTATGGATTACTCAGTCCCAGGAGCCCTTCCTATCTCGCCTATGGGGCTTATCGCAGTGATGTGATTCTGCGTGAAACGGTGGTGGTCGGTCTGATCGGTGGAAGCGGTCTGGGCTGGCAACTGTTGGAGTCGCTCAGTTCCTTTCACTGGGCGGCGGTGTTGTTGTTGATCACCACCTATGCGGTGCTGACCCTGATCGGTGAATGGCTTAGTGATCAGTCACGGCAGCACTGGCTGCAAAGCTGACCCTGTTCAGCCGAACAGCAGTGGATTCATGCGGGCTCCCCGTCAACTGATCGTGATTGGAGACAGCGGCGTGGTGGGCTGGGGAGATCGTGAGCGAGGTGGATGGTGTGAACGTCTTCGCTGCCATTGGATGCAGCTCCCGGATGCGCCGCTGATCTACGGGCTCGGTGTTCGCGGTGACGGTCTCGAGGCCGTGTCAGCTCGATGGGAACGCGAGTGGTCTTGCCGAGGGGAATTGCGCCGGAAGAGGCCCGAGGCCCTTTTGTTATCGGTGGGGCTCAATGACACGGCTCGGGTTGGTCGCTCTGACGGCCGACAACCTCTTGATGCGCAGGCCTTTCGCTTCGGCTTTGAACAGCTGCTGCGGGCCATTCAGCCCCATGGCTCCGTTTTTGTTCTCGGGTTGACGCCTGTTGATGAACACGCCATGCCGTTCGCCGATTGTCTTTGGTACAGCAACAGCGATATTTCTCTGCATGAAGCCCAGATCGAGGAAGCCTGTCTTGAGGTGGATGTTCCTTATCTCAGCCTTCACCGGGCCATGCAGGCTGAGCCTGACTGGTTGCAGTGGCTGGAGCCGGATGGCATTCATCTCAATGCCGATGGCCATTCCTGGATCGAGCAACGTCTGCGCTCCTGGAATGCGCTCCAGCAATGGGCTGGGCTCCAGTCCTTGCAACAGGTCATGCCCTGCTGATCAGAATCAGAATCGTGCTTGTCAGCCGGTTGAATCTTCTCTGTTGATGCGCGGGCTCTTGAGCAGCTGTGCGAGTGCCCCTAGCGGCCACCCGAGATTGCGCAAGTGGCGAGCGAGAGATCTCGATGCCTCGTAATAGCCCTCCCCGTAGCTGTGGGAATAGCCGATCTCCTTCAACGTCAAAAGGAGCAGCCTGTGCTCGCGACGTGTTCCTTCCCTCGCCTCCAGCAATTGGAAGCCTCGCTCTCTGAGCTGTTTGAGGGACTGTTCGTTCAGATCGTCTTGGAACCCCAGGTACATCACATGGTCGATCTCTCTGTATGCGGTAAAAACGCGCGCGCCACGGTGGATTTCCAGGAACTGGTAGCGCTCCGTGACGGCGATCACGGCATCCATGCAGGGGGCTATGAGGGCATCCTCGATCTGAACGATATTCATGGCGTTGCGCTGCCGGCGGCCAGACGTTCTTCGCAGGCCACTTCGTAGTTCCGGACTGCACCGGCAGGGATCGAACCGTTGCTTTTGAGTTGGCGTACTGACAGCTCAACACACTGCAAGACCACGCTGGTCAGCTCTCGACCCTCGCACTGAGCCCAGCTGCGAAGCAGCACGTGCAGGCTCGGTGGAACGGAAACCGTGAGCTTCACCTGGTTTTCCCGTAGGGGCGCCATCCGCTCGGTCTTCACGTCAGAAGCACCATAGCCTGAAGTGACTGTGTAGTCACCACTGAGTCACCGTGAAGTTGCTTCAGAGTTGCTTTGAGCCGGTTTTGCGTGGTTTTGGTGCTGTGATCGTTTCCGTCAGTCGCTTCTGGGTGTCTGCGCGGGCACTGATGGTCTCAGCGGACCCAGGTGATCATGCGGTTCTTAGCAGGCATCAAGGTGATGTTCTGAAGCGTCAAGCCCGCCGTGCAGGCTTGTTTCAGAACGCTCGTCTGGTCCCGTACTCCCCAGTCAGGATTCCTTCCGCGTAAGGAGGCATCGAAGCTTCGATTGCTTTCACTGATGTGATGGCCATCAACGCTGAAGGGCCCATACACGCAGAGTGTTCCACCGCTTGGGAGCACTGCCGCTGATTGCGTGAACAGGGCGGTTGTGCAGTTCCAGTCAGAAATATGGAGCAGGTTGATCGCAACCACGGCCTGTGCAGGCTCTGTCAGTTGTTTCAGCCAGCCTTTGTCTCTCACGTCCAGTTGCAGCGCAGCCGGCATCTTCAGGGTCAGCTGTTCGTGACGAATCCAAGAGTCGATGCTTCGGCAATGCTCAGGATCGGGATCACTGCATTGCCAGGTGAGCTCTGGAAAGCGTTTCTGGAAGGTGACGCCGTGCTCGCCGGACCCACTGGCGATTTCAAGAATCAATCCTTTGGATGGGAGCTGTTGCGACAGCACATCTCCAATCGGGATGCGGTTGCGCTGGGTTGCAGGGAAGATCAGGCGTTCATCGCCGAAGCCGGAATTCATGCGATCAGTGCTGTCGGTTTCAGTCTGTTGTTGGGCGTTTTGCGCTCATCCTTTCAGCCTGCTTTATGTGTGTTGAGCCTGAAGTTAGGCACCACTCCCGATAACTTGAAGGCATCAATCGGGAGATTGCGTTGCCGCTCGGTTCGGTTGCCGACTATCTCGACTGGGTGATCAGTTTTGACGTCGATAAAGTCCGTCAGGAAGTGATGCTGCTTCGCAGGCGCTTCCCGGATGCGACGGCCTATGAGCTTGCGGAGCAAGCCTTCAGCGACGTGCGTCTGCGTGTGATCACAGCCGGCGCTGCCATGGGCTTGGCGGCGAATCCGCTGCTCAGTGTGGCTGGTGCGCTGGCTGATCTTTCCGTTACCACCCGTGCACAGCTTTTCGCTGCGGCCTGTGCCGCCGAACTCTTGATT
This sequence comes from Synechococcus sp. GEYO, assembly GCF_900473955.1. Lineage (NCBI taxonomy): Bacteria > Bacillati > Cyanobacteriota > Cyanophyceae > Synechococcales > Synechococcaceae > Synechococcus > Synechococcus sp. GEYO. The sequence goes on along the minus strand of NZ_UCNL01000008.1, from coordinate 421,334 downwards.
CCCGGTTTTCTCGACAGCGAAGCAGCTCGATATGAATTGCTCATTCCTGTGTTCGGCTCGACTGTGATCAGTCAGTTGGCTGTGGAGTTTGGTCTCAAGGCTGTGAAGACCACCACGCGAGACGTTGTGCTCAGATTGATCAACCAGCGCAGCCTGCGCCTGATTAATGCAGTGATGACAAGGGTGTTTGGTCGCAGGGTGACGAAGAGAGCCTTGATCACCAAAACGATTCCACTCGTGGGTTGCCTGGTCGGTGGCGCCTGGAATGCCTTGGAAGTTGAGCTGATCAGGAACCGCACGCTGCGTTACCTCACCAACCAATTCATGGACCCTGTGAGAGTTGTCGAAGTCGAAGCGGTGGCTGGCTGACGCAGGCAGTCTGCGTTCGATTGCTGGAGTCACGAGCAACACATCAGAGTGTTGTGATTCACACAGCCATTGCTCGAGCTCTGTCGCTGAATGGTCAGAGCTGATTTTTGCGGATGAGTTATGAACCTGGCAGCTTGGACTGTCGTCTGTTGATTGATGCCAAGCATCACTTGGAGCTTGCACTGGCTTCACTCAGTGGTCTTCCCCAGAGCGATCACATTCAAAGACAGCTCAAAGCCGTTCATCAGCAGCTTGAGGGCATGCATGATCTCAAGAGATCTCTTCAGGTTGACAATGCCTGATCACTCACAGTTGCTCGCTGGAACTGGATTGATTGGACTCGCTTCTGGGTGACAATGACATCACTCATTTCAGCCTGCATGTTCGAAAAGAAGGATCGTCCTGCCTGGCTCAACTGGTTGTTTCTGGGCATTTTCCTGCTGTCGAGTTGGCAACTCGCCGGCTTCTGGTTTGAGAAGCTGCACGGTTGAATCCCGTTTTCACTCGGCTGCGATCGCCTTGGCGGCGGTGCGAGGTACCTCAGCCGCCGGCTGGGCGGATGATCTATTCAGTTCACGCTCGAGCGCTTCAACCCGGCGCTCACGCAGACAATGTTTGCAGCCCCCAGTGGTCTGGAGGTGTCGTTCAGGCGTGATGGTGATTTCCTGAACAGGGTGTTTGCAACAACGGATTTTCACAGGGCTCTTGAAGCTCCGCCATTGGATATCGGAGTAGTCGAACTGATCACCGAAGCGCTGTTTAGCTCGCTTCAGGAACGTTTCCAGCGTGATCCGTGCTCCCATCTATGCAATCTATGGGCTGTGCCCGGCAACTTCGCTCACCCTGTTATCCGTCTTCACGCTCCATCAAGGCTGCGTGAGCGCCAGAGTGCTCGGCCGTGAGGGTGAGCAGCGGATGGCCGCAAATGAGGCCGTTGAAGTGATGAACTGGACCCATCAGCCAGCCTGGCTATCGCCTGACGACCGCCAGATCTGGATGGATCGCTGCGTTCAGGAGATCAACTGGGATCAGCCGCAGGTCCGCGTTTATGGACGATGGCATCGCGTGCCAAGACTGACGGCTTTTCTGGCCGATCATCAGGTTGCCTATCGGTACAGCGGTGCAGTTCACCGTGGAGAGGGCTGGCCGGACTGGTTCCGTCCACTACTGGATCTCGTCTCGTCCAGAAGCTCAGCGCCTTTCAATGGCTGTCTTTTCAATTTCTATCGCGATGGTCAGGACCGGATGGGCTGGCACGCTGATGACGAACCAGAGATTGATGCCTCGTTTCCGATCGCTTCGCTGTCGCTGGGATCAAGCAGGGATTTGCAATTCCGCCATCGAGTCAGTGGAGCCCGTTGCGATGTCTCACTGGCTGACGGCGATCTGCTGCTGATGGATCCTGATTGTCAGAGGCTCTGGATGCATGGCTTGCCGGTGAGAAAGCGCGTGAGGCAAGCAAGGCTCAATCTCACGTTCAGGGTGTTCCGTTCAGTGGACTGATCAGCAGACCCCAGATCGGAACACTGATCAGCGCGACAAGTGTGCTGATCAAGATCAGTTGTGCTGGTCTGGCTGAGTTCAATTGTTCGGATTCAGCGATCAGCAAAACGGAAATTGCGGTTGGGGCAGCTGCCTGCAGAACCAACGCCTGACGTGCATAGCCAGACAGGGGTAAGGCCAGGCTGATCAGCAGCATGAGGGTCGGAAACAAAACAAGTTTGCAGATCAGCGGAGCAGTCAGATCGACGTCTAGACCCTTCAGCTTTCGTGCTGCGATATCCCCCAGCCGCATACCCACTACAACCAGCGCTAGCACGATCACAGCTCGTGATGGCAGCCAAAGAGCATCACGGATTGGTTCATGCCACGGGGTTGCCTTCACGATCAGTGCCCCAAGCAATCCCCTAGTGGCTGGACTGGCGCTGAGATGTCCAAGCAGATCTCGCCAGCGCCCACGGGTGGTTCCCGCTTGCCCTCTTCGGCTGAGCCAGAGAGGTCCCAGGCTCCAGGTCAAAAGGGTTGCGCCCAGGTCGTAGCCAATGCTCACCGCTAGCGCCTCCGGTGGAAGCAGGGCCAGGGTGGCTGGAATCCCGAAGTAAGCCGTGTTGCCGATGCAGCTGCCCATCTGCAGATCCGGCTGGCTCAGAGCAGCGTTGCCAGAACTCAACAAGTGCAGGATCACCAGCATGAGTGCGATGGCTGCAACCGCGAGCAGCGCCATCCCAAACAGCGACCCATTGATGCCGCCATGCAGCAGTAGCCCCATCAGGCTCAAAGGAACGCCAAATCGCACCAACGGAAGGGCCAGTGGTGCGATCCACTGGGGTCGCCATCGTCCAATCAGTGCTCCCCCGAGCAGGCAGGGAGCCATCTCCCAGAGGAGGTTCAGCACGGGGCATGAATCAACACATCAACAGTAGAAACCAAGCCCCTTGTGCCAGACTTTCATCCGTCCGTGCTAAGGGGTAATGATGAGCTTCACAGCACCCTCCTGCTTGATACAACGGCATTTTCTTCAGCTCAGCGCGACCCTGGCTGAGCGATGCCAGCAGCTGCAGCTGGAGCTGTCTGATCAGGTGGCCAGCCTCCCTTTTGGTAATGAGCGTTGGTTGGTGACCGAACGGGAGCTCTCGGCGGCAGAGGATGCGCTGCTGCGTCTCCATAACCGTGTGGATCAGCTTGTCTCGATCCCGTAGTAGTGAAGTGGGATGCCAAACGTCACCACGTCATGTGGATCGCTTGGCAGCAAGGCCACTACGGCAAGTTCTCGGTTGTCGAAGGCTTCCTTGGATTTGACAACGAAGGATGCCGCATCCGACGCGCTCCATAGAGGTGCTCCACCGCTGCGTTCTTCGCGATAGATCTCGAAGAGTCCTGCAAACTCCTCTCCATACTCGGCATTGCTGAGCATGAGCTCCAATGCGGACTGATCACTCCTGGTCTGGATCAGTTCGAACAGCTGTTGCATCAGTGGATGGTCAATGGTCGTGGAGACCCGGACAACATTGCCGATCGTTCCCACCGCAGTGACGTGGAATCGTCGTCTATCGGAACGGGCATCGATCACCGCGACGGGCAGGGTTAGATCCCACTGATGATGAGCCCCCACTTCGATGGCAAGGTCGCGGAGATCTTCGGCGTGGTCTTCGCACAGTTTCTGAACCCGTTCGCGTTGGTCCATAACGCGTTACGGGTCTGGGTGAGCCGATAACTGGATCGTTCGTTTGCATGGCCTGCAGAGCTCCAGATCAACTCTGGCTGCATCCTTCGTTCTGTTCTCCACGATCAGCATTGATATGCGATCTCTCCAACACATCCTCACCATGGCCAAGTCCTTGTCAAAACAACAGGTTCCTTCGGACCAGATCCTGATCAGTGCGCCATTTGATTGAGAAAACGTCGGCTGCGTTCCTCCTTTGCCTGGGTGAAGAATGTGGATGAGTCCGTCAGTTCCACGACCCGACCTGCATCCATGAACAAGACCCGGTCGGCGACTTCACGCGCGAATCCGAGCTCATGGGTCACAACAATCATCGTCATGCCATCGGCAGCAAGTCTGCGCATGGCATCCAGCACTTCCTTAACCCGTTCTGGATCCAGGGCACTGGTGGGCTCGTCAAACAACATCAGCTCGGGATCCATGGCCAGTGCTCTGGCGATGGCCACCCGTTGTTGCTGACCTCCGCTCAATTCAGAGGGATATTTCATGGCCTGGTCGGCAATCCCCATTTGTGCCAAAAGGCCGCGAGCCCGTTCTTCTGCATTGGCTTTGCTGATCTTCCTCACACGGATCGGTGCCAGCGTGATGTTGTCGAGGATCGATAGATGTGGGAACAGGTTGAATTGTTGGAACACCATCCCGACACGACGGCGAATCCGTCGGATCTGCCGTTCATCCTGATCGGTATCCAGAGGGATGCCGACGATCTCCAGTTGCCCGGCATCGATGGCCTCAAGCCCGTTGAATGTGCGAATCAGCGTGCTCTTGCCGGAACCGGAGGGTCCCATGACTACCAGCACTTCGCCGTGGTTGACGCTGAGGTTCACCTGATCGAGCGCTTTTTGTGAACCGTTGAAGGTCTTGGTGATGGATTCGGCTCTGACGGCAATGGTCATGAAGGAATGGCTGAAGTGGAGGCAGAAGGGCCCTGACGTTCAAGCTGGCGAGCCATGAGGGCCATGGCGGTGCACACCAGCCAGTACAGCCCTGCAAGCCAGATGTAGGTCTCGAGGTGTCGGCCGATATAGGCAGGGTTGGCCAGCAGGCTGCGGCTGATCCCGAGCAGTTCCACCAGTCCAAGGATGGCCATCAAGCTGGTGTTCTGGAGCAGGCCAATGGCTTGATTCGTGAGTGCCGGCACAGCCACGCGCAGAGCTTGAGGCAAAACCACGAGCTGTTGGATCTGCCATGGACCCAGCCCCAGAGCTGCCGCTGCTTCGAGCTGAGTACCTGGAATGGCTTGTAAACCTCCGCGGACATCCTCGGCGACATAGGCGGCCGCAAACAGCGCGAAGGCCACGACGGCTCTGAGCACACGATTGATTTCGATGTCGACAGGCAGAAACAGAGGAAGAAGCAGCTGTCCGAAAAACAGCACGGCAATTAACGGTACGGCGCGCATTCCATCGATGTAAAAGCGACAGAGATGGCGTGGCAGTGTCAGCTTGCTTCTGCGCCCAAGGGCCAGCAGGACCCCCAGTGGCAAAGCCAGAAGACCGCTGAAGCCGGTGAGCAGGACCGTGAGCGTTAAACCACCCCAATCTCTGGAGCTCACGGTCGGCAATCCAGCTCCGCCTGCGAGCAGCAGCAGGCCGAACGGGAGCATGGCGAGCCAGCACCATGACAGAGCTAATCCACTGAGTCGCCAGCGTGCTGACACGAGAGGCTGCAGCAAAGTTGCTGCCGTCATCAGGCACAACAATCCAAGCCAAAGACAAGGTCTCCAGCGCTCGTTCTCCGGATAGGCCCCAACGGCGAAAAGCGGCAGATTTTCCGAGACCACAGACCAGTTAGCACCAAAAACCAGCCATCTCGCTGTGGACCAGACGACCCAAGCGATCAGGGTCAGGATCACAACGCTGAGCAGTGTCTGCAGTGGATGACGTTTGGCCTGGAGGAGTCGTTTCCGATAGGCAGTCCGTGACCCGGTCATCAATTCCCGGGCTGCTCTGCTGGTGAGCTGAAAAGCTTTAGAGCTGAAGTGAACAACGCGACTCCGAAAAGAGTTCCCAGTGCCCAGAGGCTGTCGGACGGCCATTCCAACACCAGCAGAACGCCAATTAAGGAGGTGAGTATGCCATCAACAAGGCTCAAGCCACCGGCTGGACCTGATGCACTGGCTCCAGAGGCAAGCTCCATGACACCTTCGACCAACAGCAGGATTCCTGCAAACAAGGTGAGGCTGACTTCACTGTCGATGGGATCAATCAGGATGAAGATTGAGCCACCGATGTACAGCAGTCCTGAGAGAACGCGAAACAGTTTTCCCTGACTGTTGCTCTCATCGCCGAGTCGTAGAAACTGACCGATGCCTGCGGCAAATGCGATTCCACCAATTCCAATGGTGAGAAGAGTTGCGGAAGCAAAGGGAAGCAGGATCGCAGCGATTGCGGCGATGACCAGCAGCACCGCAGCGATACGACGGGAATTCATGGGCTAAGAACTGATTAATTGATGCTAGGTGCGCTGTGCAGGACGAACCACGATTCGATTCAGCACCTGCATGCCTCCATTGATCAGAAGATTCAGTGCAAGAAAGCTCAGCAGAAGGATCAGGAATCCTTCGATGGCTCTTCCTGTCTGAGTGATCGCTGTATCACTCACGGCGTAGAGATCTGCGAAGCCAACGGCGATTGCCAGCGTGCTGTTTTTGGCCAGATTTAAATACTGACTGCTCAGGGCAGGAAGAATGGCCGGCAAAGACTGTGGCAACACAACCTTTTTCAGGCCCAGGAGTTCGCTGATTCCCAGGCTGCGGAATGCTTCCCACTGTCCCTTAGGGACGGAGTCGAGCCCGCCGCGAACCACCTCCGCGATCGCCGCACCAGTGAAGACGCTTAAGCCCACCAAAACCGCAGAAAACTCCACGCTCAGGTTCAGACCGAGAATGGCGACGCCCTGATTGGAGAGGCTGATCAGCGCTCCAACGGGAGCCATCGGTTCGGATGGCAGGCCAAGAAAAGCCACGAAATACCAGAAGAGCAGCTGCAGCAGCAATGGAATTTGGCGGATCAAGCCCACGTACAAGGCCGCCAGCTGCCGGAGCAGGGGATTGAGACTTCGTCTTGCAGCTCCGGCCCCAACACCCAGCACCGTGGCCAGCACGATGCTGCTTGCGATCACCCGGAGGCTGTTGAGCCAGCTCACCAGCAAAGCCCAGGCTGTGCTGTCTCCTGGTTGATAGGGAAGTGCGTGTTCGCTGAGTGCGAATCCTGCAGGCTGCCAGAGCCATTCGAAACTCAGCCCTAAGCCTGTGCGGATCAGATTCACCGCAAGGTTGTTGACCAGAATTCCCACAAGCGTGAGAACCACGATCAACAGAACGATCTCAAGCCATGGGAAGCGTTTCCGTTTCATGGGAACGGTTTCATTGGAATGGTGGCGCGGTGATGACACCTCCATCGCGATGCAACTGATTGAGTCCGCGTGGGATTGGAACGGCGCTGTCTGGTCCCAGGTGTCGGTTGTAGATCTCTCCGTAGTTGCCGGTGGCCCTGATCACGTTCACCACGAAATCATTGCTGAGGCCCAGCTTGTCGCCTAGATCACCCTCAACACCAAGAAACCGTCGCAACTTCGTTAGATCAGGATTGTTCTGCGCCTCTTGAAGCTTTTTGTCGACATTGGCCTGGGTGATTCCCATCTCCTCTGCTGTAATCACTGCATAAACCACCCAGCGCATGGCGTCTGAGAGTTGTTGATCACCACCTGAAGACAGGGGAGCCAGAGGTTCCTTGCTGAGAATATCGCCAAGAATGACGTGCTGCTCAGGTCGCTCAAACCCTGAGCGTGCTGATGCCAGTTGGGATCGGTCTGAGGTCATTGCTTGGCAACGTCCCTGGAGATAACCAGCAACCACTTGGTTGAGATCCTGATATTTGATCGGCTTATATGGCAGCCCGAGTGACTGAAACGCATCATTCAGATTCTGTTCGGTCGTGGTACCTGAGCCAACACAGATCGACTGACCTTTGAGATCTTTAAGACTGCGGATTCCGCTGTTTCGTTGCACCAATAACCCCTGCCCATCGTGGAAAACGACTGGCGCGAAACTCACGCCATTTCCACCTGAAGCATCTCGACTGAGGTTGAACGTTGTGTTGCGTGAAAGAAGATCGATCTCTCCAGTTTTCAGTGCTGTGAATCGTTCCGGTGCTGTGAGAGGTCTGTATTGCACCTTGCTGGGGTCATCGATGATCGCTGCCGCGAAGGCCTTGCATAGATCCACATCAAGGCCCGCATAGCTGCCATCTCTCTGGAGGAAGCTGAAACCTGGGATCTTTCCGCTGACGCCGCATCGCAGTTCTCCCCTTTTGCGAATCAAATCCACCCTTGATGCATCGCCATCTCCAAGGGTTGCGCAGGCTGAAATTGCCAGGCATGCGGAGAGAAGGGAGATCAGTGAGCGACGCTTCGTCATAAGAGTGATCCTTGAAGGGTAATTTTGTCAGAACTCCGAGAGTTTTGATAAGGATGTCTGCTGACCTTGGAGGGAATCTCTACTGTCTTCAGCATGTTGATCAAGAGCCGAAAGATATCTCGGTTCCGACCGGGATCCTTTTTTGCCATGGCGTTTGTACTGTCCGTGGTCGGTTCTCCTGCTTTGAGCTGGCAGCTCGGTGACCGACAGGCATACAACAACAAGATGGCCTTGCTCAACGTGGTGCTTGAGGTAGCCAAGCAGCGTGCCGTTGATTCCGACGATCTCCAGACTCTTTGCCTCGTGATGAGCATCGGGAATGACGTGACCGAGCGCTATCTCCAGGAGCATTCCAACGAGCAGCAGATCGAACAGCGATTGCAAGGAATGCGCAATGACTTCACGTCCTGCTTGGGGCTTCTTTACAGCGGCAAGTGAACCTGTTGATTCATCTGTTTGGATCTCAGCCTTGTCAATTACCCCCTTCAGCCATGGCCCTCTTCAGGCTGAGAACCGATTCGCTCGAAAAGATTGAGACTTTCTTCGTTTAATCCTTGAACTTCGACCTTTGACCCACCTTGCTGAAGCTTGCGGATGACCTGGTTGAGTGCGCTGACACCGCTTTGATCCCAGATATGAGCTGCTGAAAGATCAATCGTGATTTGACTGGGATGATCATGAACGTCAAATCCCTGAAGAAAATAGATCTTGCTGACGAAAAACAGCTGCCCGGTGACGACGTAGCGGCGCATCTCCTCATTCACATCAACAGCATCAACACGAATCACCTTGGCTACCTTGCGGCTGAACAGGATGCCTGCCAGCGCAACCCCTGCAATCACTCCAAGCGCAAGATTATGTGGGGTGGTGAGCATGGTGACGGCGAAGGTCATCAGCATCACCGCAGTGTCGCTCTTCGGGATTGCCCGAAGGCGACGCAGTCCAGCGATGTCAGCTGTGCTCACGGCGATGCTGATCATCACAGCCACCAGTGCCGCCATGGGGATTTGTTCGAGCCATGGCCGGCCCAGGAGAATCATGGCCAGCAGGCTGACCCCAGAAAAGAGAGTGGAGAGCCGGGTGCGTCCGCCGTTGTCGATATTCATCACCGACTGACCAACGAGGGCGCAGCCCGCCATGCCACCAAACAGTGAAGACACGATGTTGGCGATGCCCTGACCTCGTGCTTCGACGTTCTTGTTGGAGTTGCTGTCGGTGCGGTCGTCGAGGATGTCTTGGGTCAGGAAGGTTTCCATCAGGCCAACAAGTGAGATGGCCAGGGCCGTTGGTAGAACGATGCCCAAGGTCTCGAGGCTGAACGGAACTTTCATGTCGGCAGGCGAACCGAAGGGCCAGCTCGGCAGCGGCAGTCCGGTTGGCAAGTCCCCGAGGCTGCTGACGGTGGGGATCTCCAGGCTGAAACCGATCGAGATCACGGTCAGCACAATGATGGCCACCAGCTGTGATGGCACCAGTCGTGTGAGGCGCGGCAATCCATAGATGATCACCAGACCAAGCAGGACCAGTCCCCAGACGATCGGAATCTGGCTGCCATGGGGGAGCAGGTCATGGGCGTGGCCCGCCGCGTCTGATTCGCCGAAGTGAAGATTGATGCCCAGTTGAGGAAACTGTGCCTGGAAGATCAGCAGCGCCAGCGCGTTCACAAATCCGCTCAGCACGCCAAGAGGCACGAAACGCATCTGGTAAGCCAGGCGCAGCCAACCCCAGAGAATCTGCAGGATGCCTGTCACAACCCCGGCAACCAAGAGGTAGGTCAGCCCCAACCCTTCGCCGCGCGCTTCCCCCGTTGCGACCAGACCGGTCATCAGCAGTGCCGTGGAGCCGGTGGCGGAGGTGATCATTGCCGAGCGACCACCGACGAAAGCGATCGTGATCGACAGCAGAAACGCTCCGAACAGCCCGACCTGCGGATCCACACCCGCGATGCCGGAGAACGCAATCGCCTCCGGAATCATGGCGAAGGCCACCACAAGTCCGGACAACAGTTCCTTGCTTGGGTTGCCAAAGCCGAGATTCAACTGCCGAGGTGCGGATCCTGAGGCCATCAATCATCTGTTGGGTGCAGGGACCGTAGTTCAGAGCGGCGGCAATCGTCCCTTCGGATCCAGTTCGCTCTTGAGTTGGCGCAGTTCCGGCAACCACTCGCCGAAGGCATCGACTAGTTCCTGGTGATGGTTGGGCAAATGGTCATGCAATTGTGCGAGATGCAATCCCGGGAAGGCCTGGCGGAGGTCGTCACTGACCTGATCCATCCATTGCAGGCTGCGCTCCCGCCCTGAAAGATCTCCAGGATTCCAGCTTGCTGTGATCCATGGTTTCCAGACCGAATCTCGGTGAATGAATGAAGTGCGCTCACGGTCGATTTGCGCTGTTGCCCCGCCGAGTTGCTGAGCGCTGATGCGACATTCACGATGCGGTCTTTCATTGAGTCGCGCGCTCAGTAGCTCAATCAATGGGCCAGCCTTACGCCCCAGGGCTGGACCCAGACGACCGGTCACCTCGCTGTGAGCCGCAATGGACGAACCGGTTTCAGAGGCGAGTTTGCCAAAGGTTGGCTGCTCCAGTTGATCCGCGCAGTGCTGAACGGCAGCGTGCTGATCTGTTCCCAGGATCGGATTAAGTCCCTTCAGCGTTTCGGGTGTTGTCTCCTTGGAGCTGCAGTCCACTGCGTAGATCTCCAACCTGTCTCCCCAGCTCCATTGCAGGCTGCATGTTTCAGGCCATTGCTCCGCCATTTGCAGCAGTTCGGGGAGTAACGAGGGACTGATCAAGCCATGGCGTACTCGCAATGGTTGGATTTGTTGGGTCTGCAGGCGCAGGCGTGTGACCACAGCCAGGAACGGTGATGCACCCATCAGTCCGCGCCAGCGGCGCCCATCAACTGTTGTGTGATCTTCCGAAAAGGAAAAGGACTCACCTGATCCCCAGATCCCTTCGATGGAAGTAATGGAGTCGACAGCGAGGCCTTGAGAGCGGCTCAAGGGACCCATCCCTCCCGTGAGGATGAAGCCGCTTCCGGTCAGGCCGGCAAGTCCAATGGGAATGCTGCGGTTTGAAGCTCTTAAGACCTGCAGCAGCTCGGTCATCGTCAGACCGGTGCCGAATTCGATTTCTCGGGAGTTCTCGTGGTAGATGACTTCCCGATGTCGTTGCAGATCCACTGTCCAGCAGCCATTGGCTGCGCAGCGACTGCTGCTCCCGCCTGAGCAAACCCGTAGGGGCGTTGATCCAAGCGGTTGCCGCATCAGCTGCTTCAACAACTCCGGACCGGGAGTCAGGCAACCAAGGGTGTTTGCATCACTCGCCAGCGGGTTCATGGTCTTTCTTTTACGGCCGCGAATAGGTTTGATACAGATGCACCGCACGTGTGACCCAGCAGATCGTTGCTCCTGCTGCAACCAAACATGGGGTTCTGATCTGTGGTCATGGCAGCCGCAACCGTTTGGCGGTTGCCGAGTTCGAGGGGCTGGCCAACGGACTCAAAGAGCGCCTGACCGGATTGCCGGTGGAATACGGGTTCCTTGAATTCGCACGTCCCATACTGAGAGATGGCCTGGAAAGACTGCGAGAGCAGGGGGTCGAGAAGGTTCTTGCCGTTCCGGCGATGTTGTTTGCCGCTGGACACGCCAAGAACGACATCCCTTCTGTGCTCAACACCTATAGCGCTGAAACCGGGCTGGAGATCGACTACGGCCGAGAATTGGGCGTTGACAGGTTGATGATCGCCGCGGCAGGCGCACGCATCCAGGAGGCTCTCAACAGGACATCCAGTGTTGACCTTTCCGACACCATGCTTGTGGTGGTCGGACGTGGCTCCTCCGACCCTGACGCCAATTCCAACGTCGCCAAGGTCACCAGGATGTTGGTGGAGGGTTTTGGTTTCGGCTGGGGTGAAACCGTCTATTCGGGCGTCACCTTTCCACTGGTCGAACCCGGCTTGCGTCATGTGGTGAAGCTTGGGTTCAAGCGCATCATCGTGTTTCCTTATTTTCTTTTTTCAGGGGTGCTAGTCAGCCGCATCCGTCAACACACAGAACGGGTTGCGGAGGATCATCCAGGCGTTGAGTTTGTGAATGCGTCCTATCTGGGAGATCACAGCTTCGTTCTAGACACCTTCCTGGAGCGGGTTCAGGAGGTGATGGGCGGAGAGACTGCAATGAACTGCTCTCTTTGCAAATACAGGGCTCAGGTGCTGGGCTTTGAGCAGGAAGTGGGGCTTGACCAGTCAAGCCACCACCATCACGTGGAGGGCCTTACAGAAGCTTGCGCCCTCTGCGAACGCGAATGCACGGGGGTTTGCCAGCCCGACGGCATCCCGATTCCTGTCGGCGCTGGCCACCATCACGACCATTCCCATGAGCATGATCATCACAGCCATGACCATGGGCACCACCCCTACCCCCACGCCGATCACCCCCTTGGACCCACGACCCTGCGTCGCTTAACACCACAGCCAGAGGCCACTGAGTCTCAAATCTGAAGCAATTCAGTGGAAATGGCATGCTCAGGCATCTCTGTCTTGCTTGAGTCTCGTGAGACTTGCTTGCATAAGCGTGCCTGATGTTTGACGGCGCTGTGGAGAACGGCTGGGGTTTTCCACAGTTCTGGGTCGCTTTTCCACTGTGATTTCCCGAAAGCAGCCGCCTGAGGGCTGGATCTGTGGTTTTGGGTTCCGGTGCCTTTCGCGACTTGACAGGAATCACTGCTCGATTGCTCGTGCGGTGGGTTGCGCTCGCCTCAGGAGCTGATCCACTGCGCTGCAGTGAGTCTTATTTGAGATCGTTGTTTGCTGGCAATGCGTTGCCGGCTTTGACGATCAGGGCTGTTGTGTGGCTTTCTGTTGGTGGAAACGGGACGCAGAAGCGCGGATGGATCGCAATCATTTGGAGCGCTGCATGGAAACGCAGCCGACCACGGCATCGGATGCTGAATCACCCTTCGTAAGTCTTGAAGCTGAAATCCCTGAAGTGCTCTATCAGGGCATGAAAGCCTTTATCGGATCCAATCCGGCTTGGGATCAATACCAGGTGATGAGCTCAGCTCTCGCCCAGTTCCTGTTTCAAAACGGCTGTTCCGAGCGCGCCGTCATGGAGCGATATCTCGATGATCTGTTCAGTCGTTCTCAGGCGTGACAGCCGCCAGGCATGCCCTGCGGGTGATCGCCATCATGGTGAGCGTCGGGCTCTGCCATCCGGAGCTGGGCCAGCAGGCCCCATCCACCACCAGCACGTTGGGACAGCGCCAGAGACGGTTCCATCGATCAACGACGCTGTTGTCTTCGCTGGTTCCCATGGGCGCCCCTCCGACTTCGTGGATGTAATACCCGGGAGCTGGAGCGTCCTCCTGGGCAGAAAGGGCTTTGGCAACGAGCGGCTTCACAAGCGGTAGGTGCACTTGATCAGCCAGGGATGTCGTGACGCCTCCGGCGATGTTGATGCAGTCCTGAATCGTGCTCTGCATGTGTTCCACCATCGCTTGCTCATTCGCCCTCCATCGGCAGCTGATGTGGGGCATTGGCACATCCAGTGGATCGCAGCGTTGCGAGAGGCACACCTGATTCCTTGCATCTGAGAGCACTTCGCCGTGGCCGATCAGAAAGCCAAGCCGATGATCTGGATTGCGTTTCAGCCACCAGGGTGGATCAAACCGGTTGATGCCCCCCCAAATCCCATAGCCGCGCAGAAAGGGGCGCCCCGAGCAAGTCTCTGGGACATTGCCGAAAGGTAGGAAGAAGCTACCCGCTCCTGAAAGCGAGCTAGATGGGTCGGATCGTTGTGTCGCCACACGTCCTGTTGCGCTGGGAACGGAAAAGAATCGACAGCAGGAGACATGGTCCATCAAGCCTTTCCCCAGTTGGCCGGAGGGATCATTGAACCCCCTGGAATGGGACTGGCTCTCTGACTGCAGCAGCAGACGCAGCGTTGCGATCGTTGAAGCGCAGACCACCACAAGATTGCAGTCCAGTCGTTGACGTTCGCCAGTGCTGCGGTTCACCACCACAACAGAACGGGCACGCTCTTGTGCTGGACCCATGTCGAGGTATTCCGCCATTGAATTGGACAGAATCTCCACTCGACCCGTGGCCAGAGCGCGCTGAAGGCTGGAGCCGTTGCTGCTTGATTTCGGCCAGCTAGAGGTCTGCTGGTGTTGGTGGGCCTCAAAGCCTCGCGAATGGATGAAGGGGATGCCGCGCTCCCTTGTCAGCAGCTCACGGAAACGCTCTTCCTCAGGCATGAATGGCAACGCCGGTGCCATTCGACCATCAGGGAGCTGCTCAAGGCCATCCCGTTCACCTCGGACTTCAAACAGCTGCTCGAGTGCGCTGTAGTGAGGATCAAGATCGGCATGAGTGATAGGCCAGTTTTGGCCGTATCCGTCATGATCAGCGCCCTTGAACTCATAGTCCGAGAGGCGCAGTGTGATGCCACCCCAGGTGAGACTGCGCCCGCCAACTTGACGACCCTGGGTCCAAAGAAAGGGTTGATCCTCTGGTGTGCTGTAGGGGTACTGACGCTCGTCTGCGTAGAGGGAGGGGTTTTGTTTCCAGTAGCCAGGATGCTGGATCTGACGCCGATGGCGGCCGCTGATCAGCCCTTCGGCCCGCCTGACACTATTGCCTGGCTCACTCCCCAGGGCTTCCGAAGCTGATCGATCGGGTCCTGCTTCCACGACCAGAACCCGGAGCCCTGCTTCGGCAAGTGTCATCGCGGCGATGCCACCTGTGGCCCCCGACCCGATCACAATCGCTTCAAAGGGATTCAAGGACACGGCATGACGACGACCTACCGATAGTGTCTGACGCGGTCGACGGCTCTGGCCAGTCTCTTGAATCTTCATGCTGCGTCTGCCCTTGATCTTGCCCAGACCTGTTTCTGAGCAGAGCTATCGGAGCTTGGTGGCAGTAAGACCCATCTCCGAGAACAGATGGAGAGGATTCCAAGGCTGATTCAGGCTGTTGTTGAATCAGCTGAAGAGGCTCATTTTGACTCTGCCTGCTTCATTGGCGTTGGAGATCTCTCTCTCAAAGTTGAATCTCTGCTTTGCCCTCCAGATGCAAGGTTTCGCGATGTTGCTAGCCAGCAATGTGAGGTTAATCTGAAACAGATGTCTTGCTTTCAAGACAAGACATTGAGATCGCTTACCTTGCTCAGGTCTTGCATTTGAAGCAATTCGAGCGAAATCAACCAAACGAGAAAAGCATTAAAAAAGCCCCAACAAAGTGGGGAATTTTTAATTGGTGGCGGGGGGGAGATTTGAACTCCCGACCTTCGGGTTATGAGCCCGACGAGCTACCAGACTGCTCTACCCCGCGGTGACTCAGGAACTATACAACTTGGTGATCGAAGACACCACTCAATGGTGTTCAGGAGGTTCGCAGCTCACCTTCCACATCCAGGTGAACGCCAGGGTTGAGGATCAGCAGCTGTTCCTCCAGTTCCTTCAGTCCGCTTGGCGTCATCCAATCGAGCTGACGCAGCAGATGCAGGGCTACAGCCTGCTTGGCACGTCGGGCGCCATCTTCAACCTTGATGGCCACGCCAAGTCCTTCTCCGGTTCGGCTCAGACATTGAATGCCTTCTGCCCCTCCTTTGCTAATCACCTGGTGATGGGAGCGTCGCATCAATTCCGTATCGAATCGACCTTCCCCAGCCACCAGTTCCGGATGCGCCAGCATCGCCCGGCTGATCTGTTCGAGCTCCGCATGAGCGGAAGAGCCCAGATGGGCAAATAACAGTGCCATCTGGTCGAGCTGAAGGCGCAGTGTGGGGGCGCCGCAGTCATCGCGTTCAGCGACCAGTTCATCAGGGGGCAGGCCGAGCAGTTCTGCCACGCGACGCGTAATCTCCTGCTGCAGAGGATGGTCTCCCTGGAGGTAGGTCTCAACGGGCCATCCCATTTTGCGAGCAGTGATTAAAAAAGCAGCGTGCTTGCCCGAACAGTTGTGCTCAAGAGGACTCGACCGGCCTGATGGGATGGGGCACTGCAGATCATCACTGTCCAGTTCTGCGTTCCAAAGCAACCGGAAGGCCTCACGCGCATGATTTGGGGTGCCTGAATGGGATCCACAGCTGATGGCAATCCCTCGTTCCCCACAGCTATAAGTCTCCGAGGCACCGCTGCTGATCAGCGGCAGGGCCTGAAAGGGTTTGAGTGCCGAACGAATGAACGTTTCGAAGTCTGGCTGCCCAGCCTTCATTAGCACCCGGCCGCGGCTGTCGCAGACCACTGCATGCACACGGTGGGTGGACTCGATCGAGGAGCCTCGCCGCAGCCGAACCTCAAGAGCTGGAGTACTCAGGGAGCGCGCCGAACCGCGGTAACCCGATGGGATCGACATGCCCTGATGTTCCAAAGGTTCAGAGAGCCTGACAGATGCTTGCTCCGCCCAGCATCAGACCGGTCACGAGGGCCATGGCCCTACCGAGACGGCCAAGGATTGGCCTCACTTCGTGCTGAGCAAGCAGGAGATCACGTTCTCGCCAGGACACAGGTTTTTCCCAGACCTGAAAGTCATACCAGCCTGATTCCTCATATTCGACCTTCTCCGACAGCAGGCGTTTATGCACGTAGGTCCAGCCCAGCCATTGCCTGATCAACAACAGCATCGGCATCACAAGGGCTGCAACAGCCCCGGCAAGCAGCAAACGCACCGGATCGTGGCGCAAGGTCCAGCTACCACTGGCCACAAGCACGGTGATTGGTGAAATCAGCAGCCAGCTGATCAGCAAAGCCCGGTCGAGCGAAATCTGGGCCGTACAGGGCCATGCAAAAAACCAGGATCGGCTGAATTGAGCAAATTCCTCCTGAGGTCTTTGCTCAGGGGGAACAGGGCAAGGGATGCTCGAGGCCATGCCGGGCCGCCTGTTAATCATCAGATGATTTGGAGGTTAGGTAGGGACGGCATTCCCCGTGACTCCAAAATGCTTCAAGGTCGTAGTAACTCCTTTCTCCAGGTTGGAGCACGTGCACGATAAGTTCGCCGTAATCCAGTAAGGCCCAGCGTCCCTCGTTCACCCCCTCTTTTCGCAAGGGAAGTCTCTGGACCGCATCCTCAATCCGATCCTCGACCGAGCGTGCAATCGCTCTGACTTGAACGTCACTCTGGCCACCGGCGATCACCATCCAGTCGGCAAGACTTGAGACCTCATCAACGCGGATGAGCTGAATGTCCACCGCCTTACGGTCATCGCAAGCATCGGCCGCGAGTTCCGCAAGCTGTTCACTATCCATAGACATTTTCGCTTGTGACGGACTGACGGGAACCTTGCTGTTGCGCCATTTCAGCGCGAGCTTTCCCAGCACTCTTGCGTAACGCCTCCAGTCGGTCTTCGTAGAAGCTGCGTTTTTTCTTCTTTCTGGTTTTTTCGACGAGTTCCTTCAGTGCGCCGCCCAGGCTTTTGTAGGCATTCGGGACGCTGTAGCCAAAGCGACAGGCAAGATCAATGGCTCGTTCATCAGCCGAGATCGCATCGCGCAGCCGTTTTTCCGCATTGTTCTTCAAATAGAGCCGGTAGCCAGCGAATCCGGATAATCCAAGGGCCATGAACAGGAGCAGACCGTCTTGAACCCAGAGCTCGCCGATGGCCCCGCCCAGGCCGATCGCTAGAGCCGCCATCTCCCAGCCATCGCGGGGAATGGTGTCATTCTGAATCCTGCCCACCTCATGCCAGAACAGCAGATTTCGGTGATCGAGAGCCAGGTTGTCCCAGGCGTCGAGATCAATCTGAATCTCAACCTCATCCCTGCCGATCTCTTCAAGGGTGATCAAAGCCGGCTCAACGGCAGCGGCTGCCTCGACGAACACCCAGCTCTGCATCTCCGGGGGCAGCAACCCTTTCAGACGCTGGAGCTCACTCATGATTGTCGATTGTTCTCCTGACCCCTAACGCTAGCGACTGCCGGGCACCTGCCGCTGAACAGATGCATGTGGACATGGGGCTGCGTGGGAGACTCAAAAGGTTTGGCTGCAGAGAGAACGCACATGCCCCGGCGGAATGATCTTCGTCGCATTCTTCTGCTGGGTTCAGGGCCGATCGTGATCGGCCAGGCTTGTGAGTTCGATTACTCCGGAACTCAGGCGTGCAAAGCACTTCGCGCCGAGGGATATGAGGTCGTGCTGGTGAATTCCAACCCGGCTTCGATCATGACCGATCCGGATATGGCAGATCGCACCTACGTGGAACCGCTGACCCCTGAAGTGGTCGCAAGGGTGATTGAACAGGAGCGACCTGATGCTCTGCTGCCCACAATGGGAGGCCAGACCGCCCTCAATCTGGCTGTCAACCTGGCTGAGGACGGAACCCTGGAGCGATTCGGGGTCGAGCTGATTGGTGCCGATCTGCAGGCGATCCGAAAAGCTGAGGATCGCCTGCTGTTCAAGCAGGCGATGGAGCGGATCGGAGTGAAGGTCTGTCCTTCGGGAATCGCATCATCGATCGAGGAGGCGGAGGCTGTCGGAGCCGCTATCGGCACTTATCCCAGAATCATCCGCCCCGCCTTCACTCTGGGTGGGAGTGGAGGTGGCATTGCCTACAACCCTGAGGAATATGCCTCAATCTGCAAAACCGGACTTGATGCCAGTCCCGTCTCGCAGATTCTGATCGAACAGTCGCTGCTGGGTTGGAAGGAATTTGAACTGGAGGTGATGCGCGATCTCGCCGACAACGTGGTGATTGTTTGCAGCATCGAAAACCTCGATCCCATGGGTGTTCACACCGGTGATTCGATCACCGTTGCCCCAGCCCAGACCCTCACGGACCGCGAGTACCAACGACTGAGGGATCAATCCATCGCCATTATTCGCGAGATCGGGGTGGCCACTGGAGGCAGCAACATCCAATTCGCGATCAACCCCGCCGATGGCGAGGTGGTGGTCATCGAGATGAATCCCCGCGTCAGCCGATCGTCGGCTCTGGCCAGCAAGGCCACTGGATTCCCCATTGCCAAAATTGCTGCGCGTCTCGCTGTTGGCTACACCCTCGACGAGATTCTCAACGACATCACCGGCAAAACACCCGCCTGCTTTGAACCGACGATTGATTACGTCGTCACCAAGGTTCCACGCTTCGCTTTTGAAAAATTTAGGGGCTCGCCTGCAGTGCTCACCACGGCCATGAAATCGGTGGGTGAAGCCATGGCCATCGGACGCTGTTTCGAGGAGTCGTTCCAGAAAGCTTTGCGATCCCTGGAGACCGGCCTGGCCGGCTGGGGTGGTGATCGCGCTGAGCCGGAGCTCACCGCTACAGAACTTGACCGCTCCCTGCGTACGCCCTCGCCGGAACGAATCCTTACTGTGCGAACCGCCATGGTGGCGGGACGCTCGGATGAACAGATTCATCAGCTCAGCCGCATCGACCCCTGGTTCCTGGCCAAGTTGCGAGTTCTGATCAACACCGAATCCGAACTGCTCAACGACCGGCAGCTGTCGGCCCTCAGCGCTGCGGATTTTCTCCGGCTGAAGCAGCTCGGCTATTCCGATCGTCAGATCGCCTGGTTCACCGGCTCAGATCAGCTGGATGTGCGCGAAGCGCGACTGAAGCTTGGCGTGCGGCCCGTGTTCAAGACCGTGGACACCTGTGCGGCCGAATTCGCTTCGACCACTCCTTACCACTACTCAACCTATGAACGACCTTGGTCTCGCCTGGATGCAACGGGGACACTGACGGTTCAGCCCCCGGCGACAGAAGTGTCAGAGGACAACAGGCGCAAGCTGATGATCTTGGGCGGTGGTCCCAATCGCATTGGCCAAGGCATCGAATTCGATTACTGCTGTTGCCATGCATCGTTTTCAGCCCAGGATCGTGGCTTCGCCACGGTGATGCTCAATAGCAATCCCGAAACGGTCTCCACCGACTACGACAGCAGTGATCGTCTTTATTTCGAGCCACTCACGTTTGAGGATGTTCTCAATGTGATCGAGGCGGAACGACCCGAAGGCGTGATTGTGCAATTCGGCGGCCAAACGCCGCTCAAGCTGGCGATGCCCCTGCTGCGTTGGTTGAACTCACCGGCAGGTCAGGCCACGGGCACACGGATCTGGGGAACATCCCCGGAATCGATTGACCGTGCTGAGGATCGTGAGCAGTTCGAAGCGATTTTGCGTGAACTTGATATCCGCCAACCACGCAACGGGCTTGCCCGCAGCGAACACGAGGCACGCGCGGTGGCAGAGACCGTGGGGTATCCGGTCGTCGTGCGCCCCTCTTACGTGCTGGGTGGTCGGGCAATGGAGGTCGTTCACGACGAGTTGGAGCTCAATCGCTACATGACCGAGGCGGTGCAGGTGGAACCGGATCATCCGGTGCTCATCGACCAATACCTTCAGAACGCCGTTGAGGTGGATGTGGATGCGCTTTGTGACCGGGATGGTGTGGTGGTGATCGGTGGGCTGATGGAGCACATTGAACCTGCTGGGATTCATTCAGGTGATTCCGCCTGTTGTCTGCCATCGGTCTCTCTCGGAGATGAGGCCCTTGCCACCATTCGCTCCTGGACCAAGGCCCTTGCCCTACGCCTTCAAGTTCAGGGGCTGATCAATCTTCAGTTCGCTGTTCAACGCACTGCCTCAGGGGAAGAGCGGGTGTTCATTATCGAAGCCAATCCGCGCGCTTCAAGGACAGTGCCATTCGTTGCCAAGGCCACCGGTGTCCCATTGGCACGAGTCGCTACTCGCCTGATGGCTGGCGAGATTCTCGCTGATATCGGTCTCAGTCAGGAGCCTTCTCCGCCGCTTCAAGCGGTGAAAGAAGCTGTGCTCCCCTTCCGGCGATTCCCCGGTGCCGATTCCCTGCTGGGCCCGGAAATGCGCTCCACCGGCGAGGTGATGGGGTGGGCTCCGCACTTTGGGATGGCTTACGCCAAGGCAGAGCTGGCCGCCGGGGAGGCCCTGCCCACCAAGGGCAATGTTTTTCTGTCGACCCATGATCGGGACAAGCTGGCGCTCGTTCCTGTGGCCAAGCGTTTGCTTGATCTGGGTTTCTCGCTCACCGCAACCGCTGGCACAGCGGCCACGTTGAGTGAGGCTGGTCTTCAGGTGCAGTCAGTGTTGAAGGTCCATGAAGGGCGTCCGAATATCGAGGATCTGATTCGCTCTGGTGCTGTGCAACTTGTGATCAACACGCCAATTGGACGTCAAGCGGCCCATGACGATCGCTACTTGCGGCGTGCTGCGCTCGATTACTCAGTACCGACCCTCACCACGCTTGCCGGAGCTCGGTCTGCTGTTCAAGGAATTGAGGCGCTGCAATCGCAGACGTTTGATATCCATGCCCTTCAGGATGTTCATCGATAGGCTCAGCCCCGGTAAGGTCGCCAAAGCGTCAATGTCTTCAAGTGACTGTTACCAGCATTCCCAACGTTGCCCCCGGCAGTGACTGCCGGGATGCTTTTCAAGCTGCTTATCAGAATCGCTACACCTGGGAACCGGGATTTGGCGGATATCAAGGACGGTGCGTCTGGGAACAGGGCGACCGTCGTGTTGAAGGTCTTTTCCAGATCGGTGCGGATCTGAAGGCCAAGGTCGAGGGCATCGATGATGCTGAGGTGGAGAAGGCGATCGCATCCCAACTCTGGGAGGTCGCCATTCATCGTGTTCGCAGACCTTTTGAGCAGGTGCATGGTGCCAACACCTTCACTGCTGGTGACAGCACCGATGAAGGATTGGAGGTTTTGATCGGAGGGAAAGGTGAGGGTGATCGCTATCGCATCAAAGCCGATGTGGTGACGATGGTTCACCGCCATATCCATGGAACGGTGGTCACGATTCACACCGGAAGTACGACGGACACTGGATCGGGTTATCTCAGTCGCAACTACACCAGCCAGTATTCGGATCCGACCAGCGGCGAAGCCAGGGGTGCCTCCAGCACGTTTGAAGATACGTTCGTGCCTGTTGGTGAGCAGGGTTGTTGGGTCCTTGAGCGTCGAGCGATCGGCTCCAAAGATGCCGACGGCAAGGACACGCTTCAGGTGTTCGAGTTCAACGATTTGGTTGCACTCTGATGTCAGTTCCTGTCAGCGCTGCCGACAACTTCGACAGCGTCGTTACCGCGATCAATGGTCCGGTCAGTTCCTTCGCCTGGGGATGGCCGACTGTGGGTCTGATTTCGATCACCGGCGTTTTGCTGATGGTCGGTTTGCGCTTCATGCCGATCCTGCGGCTTCCCTATGGAGTGCGCATGATGTTGGCCCCTTCAGACCAGCAAGCTGAGGGTGACATCAGTTCCTTCCAGGCTCTGATGACATCGTTGGCGGCTACCGTCGGCACCGGAAATATCGCCGGTGTGGCAGGAGCGATCGCCATCGGTGGGCCTGGTGCGGTCTTCTGGATGTGGTTGATCGCCTTCTTTGGCATTGCCACCAAATACGCCGAAGCCGTTCTGGCGGTTCATTACCGCGAGGTGGATGACCTAGGTCATCACGTCGGTGGGCCGATGTACTACATCAGCAAAGGTCTTGGACCTCGATGGGTCTGGCTCGGAGGGGTGTTCGCTCTGTTCGGCATGCTGGCCGGTTTTGGCATCGGCAACGGCGTTCAGTGCTTTGAAGTCTCCAGTGCATTGCTTGGGCTCGGGGTGCCTCGGGAAGTCACAGCCGTGGTCCTAGGTGTTTTGGTCTTTGCCGTGATCATCGGCGGAGTGCGCCGGATCTCCAAGGCCGCCTCCGCGATTGTGCCGTTCATGGCGATCACCTACGTGCTCGCCTGCCTGATCATTCTCTTGGCCAACATCGGCAGCGTCGGTGACGCTTTCGCAAGCATTTTCAGCAATGCATTCTCTGGCCAGGCAGCTGCAACGGGCACGCTCACGCAGGTGATTTTGATGGGATTCAAACGGGGGATTTTCTCCAATGAAGCCGGTCTGGGCAGTGCACCAATTGCCCATGCTGCTGCGCGCACCGATGATCCCGTTCGTCAGGGCACGGTTGCGATGCTCGGCACCTTCATCGACACGATGATTATCTGCACGCTCACTGCCCTCGTGATCCTGGTCAGTGGGATTGCGGCAGGCGGATTGTCGGGGTCTGAGCTGTCGATCGCAGCCTTCAATGAGGCGCTGGCCGGTTCGGGATGGATCGTCACCTTCGGCTTGCTCGTTTTCGCGTTCACCACCGTTCTCGGTTGGAGTTTCTATGGCGAACGCTGCACCGAATATCTGTTCGGCGTGAAGGCGATTCTGCCTTTTAGGGGCGTCTGGGTGGCTGTGGTGGTGATTGGTTCGTTGGTCGGTGACCGTGGTGTGGTGTGGGGTGTCGCGGATACTCTCAATGGCCTGATGGCCATTCCCAACCTGATCGCGCTGTTGCTTTTGTCAGGAACCGTTTTTGAACTCACTCGTCGTTATCGCTTCCCCGATGCGTCGGAATCATCCAACTGATTGCATTGGCTGATCCGCTGTAAAAAAAGCTTCCGGCCGCGGCCGGAAGCTTTTTTGATGTTGAGGCTTGTGCGGTTCTCTTGATCGCTCAGCCTTAATCGGGCATGGGGGTGACGTTCTTAAGACGCTCATTCAGCTGCATGGCCATGGACTGACGTCCCACTGCCAGAACTTTCAGGGTGTCTTCGTGCATCCGCAATTGCGCATCGGCGACCTGCATACCGCGCACCAGTTCCTTCAGATCTTCAGGAAGTTCATTGAGGTTGTAGCGCTTGCCTTCGAAGGTGAGCACTGGGTTTTCTTCTGGCGTTGCGGTCATCGGATCGAATGAATCACTGTTGTATCTAAGGAAACTTAGCCGCACCGATCGCGAATCATTTGGCGTTCACACAGATCTCGATAACGACCATTGTTCGCCATTAACTGATCATGGCTGCCTTGTTCACTGATTTGGCCACGTTCAAGCACAACGATCTGGTCAGCTTCCTGCACCGTGGCCAGGCGGTGAGCGATCACCAGCACGGTGCGGCCATGCATCGCCTGGCGCAGTCCCAGCTGAACAGCCGCCTCAGCCTCAGCGTCTAGGGCGCTGGTGGCTTCATCAAGCAACAGCACCGCGGGATTTCCCAGCACGGCTCTGGCAATAGCAATGCGCTGCAGCTGGCCTCCAGAAACATTGGTGCCGCGTTCCTCCAGCTTCGTTTCGTAGCCATCTGGCAAGGCCATGATGAAGTCGTGGGCGTTGGCCAGACGGGCTGCTTCGAGCAGCTGATCATGGCTCGCTGGTCTGCCGAAACGAATCGCCTCGGCAATGCTGCCGGAGAACACCGTTGTGCGCTGGGGCACGAGGGCGATCTGCTGCCTGAGTTCGCGCGCTTTCACTTGCGCCAGGTTGTTCCCATCCAGCTCGATCTCTCCTGACTGGGCACTGTTGAAGCGCAGAAGTAGGGAGAACAATGTGCTTTTGCCGGCACCGGATGGGCCAACCAGCGCCACCACCTGACCGGCTTCGATGGTCAGATTGATATCACGAAGCACCGGTTCGCCATTGCCGTAAGCGAAGTGAACGCGATGCAGATTCAGGTGTCCTGCGGGTCGACCAATCGGCAAGGCTGGATCTGGATCTGCAGTTTCCTGAGGCTCCTGTTCGATCTGGCGCAGTCGTCGCAGCGAAGCCTGGCCCTGCTGAAATTCATTGAAGTTGTTGGTGACGTGAGCAATGGGGTCGATCAGCACCACAAGGCCAGTGAGGTAGCTGCTTAAGCCAGCAATGGTCAGGCCATCGTTCTGAATCCTCCAGGCGGCCAGTCCCAGCACGGAGAAAAGACCCACCACTTCGATCATTCCCACAACCGGATGCTGCAGTGCAACAAGGCTGTAGGTGCGGTGCCTGGCCTGACGATGCTGATTAATCTCGTCTTCAAATCGACCTTGAAGCCAGGGCTCTGCGGCAAACGCCCGCACAAGCGGCAGGCCCTCGATGGCCTCGCCGAGCAAACCGGCCAGTTCGCTCACTTTTTTCTGACTGCGTTCGGTGGCCGCCATCACCTTGGCGCCAAACAGGCTGATCAGCCAGATGATCAACGGTGCCAGCAGCAGGATGGAAGCCGTGAGTTTCCAGTCCAACCAGAGCATATACCCCAGCACCGCCAGCAGTTGGAGTGCACTTGGAAGTGTGTCGTGAATCGATTTGTACAGCACTTCGCTGACACGATCCGCGTCTTCGGTCAGTCGATACGTGAGATCACCTGCTGAGAGTTTCTCCAGTGCCCCCAGTTCAACGGTCTGCAGGCGACGAAACAGATTGCTGCGCAGGGTCTTGCTCACCTGAAGGGCTGGTCCGGCTAAGAGTGAGTCCTGGCCGAACTGAGCCAGTTTCTGGATTGCGAAAATCAGAACTCCCTGCCCGATCAACCCGAGCACCCTCCCAAGATCTCTCGTTCCCAGTGCGGGGAAGAGGGATCCTGCGAGGTTGAGCAGCAACAGAAAGCTGCTCACATAAATGAGCATGCAGACCAGCCCGAGGCTCAGTTGCGGCAGATGCGGACGCAGCAATGGCAGTAGCCTGCGGAATCCTGCCTCGGAGGTTTTCAGCATCGCGTCACACTATCAATGCTCTTTCTTGATCTCTTGGGTTGATGCGACTCGATCAGTTCCTGAAATGGCAAGGATGGGTTGGCACCGGTGGTGAGGCCAAGATGTTGATCCAGGCTGGGCAAGTGCGTGTGAATGACAGCGTTGTGACTCAGCGAGGTCGACAGCTCAAGCTCGGGGATTGCGTGATTGTGGGTGGCGATCAGGCGATCGTCACGAAGATCTGAGACGACTTTGCTCGCGTAGGAACGTAAGTTGGCTGCTGCTGAGCCGCAGAGGACGCAAGCGTGGGCAAACCGGTGATTGCTGGAAACTGGAAGATGCACATGACGTGCGCCCAGGCCCGGGACTGGTTGGCCACGTTTCTACCACTGATCGCCGACACGCCTGACGACCGTGAGTTGGTGGTTGCGCCTCCGTTTACGGCGATCAGCACCACTGCTGAAATCACTTCAGGATCACGGCTGGAGATTTCAAGTCAGAACGTGCACTGGGAAGCCGAGGGCGCGTTCACGGGTGAGATCGCTCCATCGATGCTGGAAGAGCATGGAGTGCGTTACGCGATCGTTGGTCACAGCGAGCCTCGTAAGTATTTCAGTGAGAGTGATGAGCAGATCAACCATCGGGCGCGTTCAGCTCAAGCCCATGGCCTGATTCCCATCGTCTGCGTTGGAGAAAGTGATGAACAGCGCAGCCGTGGAGAAGCTGAGCGCGTGATCCGCCGTCAGGTCGAGCAGGGCCTCGAAGGACTTGATCCAAATCGTCTTGTCGTTGCCTATGAACCCATCTGGGCCATCGGCACCGGCAAGACCTGTGAATCGTCGGAGGCCAACCGCATTTGTGGTCTGATTCGTAGTTGGGTGGGTGCTCCTGATCTGATCATTCAGTACGGAGGATCCGTCAAACCCGGCAACATCGATGAGCTCATGGGCATGAGTGATATCGACGGTGTACTTGTCGGTGGTGCATCACTGGATGCTGAAAGCTTCGCTCGCATCGCCAACTATCAGGTCGCCTGATTCCTCATGCGTCATCCCGACTGCTGGGGCCATCGCCCGGCTGTGATGGGGGTGATCAACCTCACCCCTGATTCCTTCAGTGATGGAGGTCGATTCAACCGGGCGGATCTGGCTTTAAACGAGGCGTCACGTCAGTTGCGCGATGGAGCGGAGGTGCTTGATCTCGGTGCCCAGAGCACCCGGCCTGGTGCTGTTGATGTGGGTGCGGAAGAAGAGCTGTCGCGTCTTCTCCCCTGCCTTCAAAGCATTCGTGCAGCCCATCCGCAGGTGATTCTTTCTGTCGACACCTTTCGGGCATCCGTTGCCCGAGCTGCGTTGGAAGCAGGCGCTGATTGGATCAACGATGTCAGTGGAGGCAGACGCGACCCGGTCATGCTCTCGTTGATCGCCGATGCTGGTTGCCCCTATGTGCTGATGCACAGTCGTGGTGACAGTCAAACCATGGACGACTGCACCGATTACGGCGAACAGGGCGTTGTTGCCGGAGTGTTGCATGAACTCAGGCTCAGCACCGACCGAGCTCTCCAAGCAGGTCTGAGCAGGGAACAGCTGATTTGGGATCCAGGTCTTGGCTTCGCGAAGACCACAGATCAAAACCTTCAGCTGATCAGACAGTTGGACGAGCTTCAGCAGGACCGCATTCCGCTGTTGCTGGGACCTTCTCGAAAGCGTTTTATCGGGGCTGTTCTTGACCAGCCCCGATCCAAGGCAAGGATCTGGGGGACGGCTGCAGTCTGCGCCAGGGCTGTGGAGGCAGGAGTCCACGTGGTGCGAGTCCACGATGTAGGGCCGATCCATCAGGTGGTTACCATGGCCGCGGCGGTGGCTCGGCAAGATTCACCCGCCAACGTTCATGACTGATTTGGCTAGAACAGACTCTTCTCTGAGGCATTCATGAGCACGAGCCCTGAGCTCACCCTGCTTTACGACGGGGGATGTCCACTCTGCGTCCGTGAGGTGACGTTTCTGCGTCGCAAGGATCGCGATCAGTCCATCCGCTTCGTTGACGTTGATGCACAGGAGTACTCCCCCGAGGATTGGTCTGGTATTAGCTATCGCCAGGCAATGGCAAGGATTCATGCCATTCAGGCCGATGGAACAGTGCTCACTGATGTCGCGGTCTTTCGCGAGGCTTACCGCTTGATCGGTCTCGGCTGGCTGTATGCGCCAACCCGCTGGCCAGTGGTCGGGCCAGTGGTTGATGGTCTTTATGGCGTCTGGGCTCGCTATCGCCTGAAAATCACCAACCGTGCATCGCTCGATCAACTGTGTCGGGAGCGTTGTTCGCTGCCGCAGTGAACTGAGTGGTCCACCCATAATTAAGGCCAGTGTCAGAGCACCGGCTGAATGGTTGAACTCTCAGAGCTGAGAGTTCAGTGCTGTGAGGTCTGTGTTCAGGATTCGGCGGTTGTGACGCCCTCAATCCGATCCTCAACTTCCTGGTAGAGCTCCTGGAGCTGTTCGATGTTTTCGTCGGAGGTCTCCCAATAACCACGACCGTGCACCTCAAGCAACGTCCCCACAATGCGGCGGAAACTGTTGGGATTCAGATCTAGAAGTCGCTTTCGCATTTCTGGATCGTTGATGAACGTCTCGTTGGCTTCTTCGTAAACGAAGTTGTCAACTGAGCCACTGGTTGCACTCCAGCCAAGAGTGAAATTAAGCCGCTTTGCAACTTCTCGAACACCCTCATAACCAGAGTCGAGCATGCCCTCATACCACTTCGGATTGAGAAGTTTGGTGCGCGAGTCGAGACGAATCGTCTCGTTCAGAGAACGCACCTGAGCGTTGGCTGTGGTGGTATCGGCGATGTAGCTGGTTGGTGCCTTGCCGTCATCACGCAGACCAGCGATCAGTTTGGTGGGATCAGAGTCGAAATAGTGACTCACATCGGTGAGGGAGATCTCCGCAGAATCCAGATTCTGGAAGGTGACGTCAGCGGTTTTCATGACATTTTCGAAGACATCACGCTTTTGGTTCATCTCACCAGGATTGTCAGCATTAAAAGCAAAGGTTTTCCTGGAGAGATACATCTCCTGCAGCTCGCCTTCCTCTTCCCAGGTGCTGTTTTCCACGGCCAGATTCACGTTGGAGCTGTAGCTGCCACTGGCATTCGAGAACACCCGACAAGCCGCGTCTCGCAAGCTGCTTCCCTCTTTTTCAGCTTGCTCAAGGGCATGTTTGCGAACAAAATTCTGCTCGAGTGGCTCATCCGCTTCTGCTGCCATCTTCACGGCCTGATCGATCAGTGCCATCTGGTTGATGAACAGATCGCGGAAGACTCCAGAGCAGTTCACCACCACATCAACGCGGGGGCGTCCCAGCTCCTCAAGAGGAATGAGCTCAAGCTTGTTGACGCGACCGACGGAGTCAGGCATGGGCTTCACACCTACAAACCAGAGGATCTGGGCCAGAGATTCTCCGTAGGTTTTGATGTTGTCCGTGCCCCAGAGGACGCAGGCAATGGTTTCGGGCCAAGCTCCCTGTTCCTCGCGTTGGCGCTCGATCAATTTGTCCACCACCCCTTTGGCCGCGGCAACAGCAGCCCGGGTTGGGATCGCCTGAGGATCAAGAGCGTGGATGTTTTTGCCACTAGGGAGAACTCCGGGATTACGGATCGGATCACCGCCAGGTCCGGGGAGGATGTATTCGCCATCGAGTGCTTTCAGAAGACTCTCCATCTCCATATCGGCGCAGATCTGCTCAAGGCAGAAACGCAGATAGCCGAACAGCCTGTCGAGCTGCGTTGGATCGATCTCACTGAACCCGTTAGTTTTGCAGGCCTTGAGCCATGGTGAAGGCAGCTTGAAGCCGAAGCGGCTCAGCAGGTTGCTGAACCACGACCAGTTGTTGCGCAGGTTGACTCGTCCGTCACTGCCGGTTACAGACCGGACCATGGCGGAGATCGCTTTACGCGATGTCTCGGTAATGGTGCGGTTGAGCTCCACATCAGCGAGAACACCGTTGTCATTTCCCTTGTAGACCTCTTCGATCGTTCGATTGATAGATTCAGCCAACAGTCCTGGAAGGGAACGAAGTCCGTCTTCATCTCGTTCCAGAGCTGCGATGTTCACGAGGGTGGCAATGGCTTCCTCGGCGGTGGGAGGCTTGCCGATGGTGTGGAGTCCGCAGGGAAGTAGACGGCTCTCGATCTCCATCAGCTGGCGGTAAACGGCACCAACGAGGGCGTCGCGTCCTTCCAGATCTAGGGATGCGGCATCGTCATCGGGCAGATCAACATCCTTGTCGAGGTTGCATAGGCGAGCCGTCTCCACAATCGTGTTGACGATTTGCACGCCGCGACCACCCTCACGCAGTTGTTGGTAGGAGCCAACCAATTCGCCAAGTTCTTTGAGCCCCTTGTACAGCCCGGCATTTTCCGCAGGTGGAGTGAGGTAGCTGATCGTTGATGCATAACCACGACGCTTGGCGATCGTTGCTTCAGATGGGTTGTTGGCTGCGTAGTAGTAGAGGTTCGGTAGCGATCCAATCAGGGAGTCTGGATAACAGGTTTCGCTCATCCCCATCTGCTTGCCGGGCATGAACTCCAGCGACCCATGGGTGCCGAAATGGAGCACTGCATCGGCCTTCCAGATTTTTTCCAGGTAGGTGTAGTAGGCCGCAAATCCGTGATGAGGGCTTGCGCTGCGCGAATAGAGAAGACGCATGGGGTCACCCTCGTAGCCGAAGGTGGGTTGTACGCCGACAAAGAGGTTGCCGAAGTGTCTGCCGAACACCAGCAGGTTCTGACCATCGCTGTTCAGATTGCCGGGTGGTTTTCCCCAGTTCTCCTCAAGCCGTTCTGAGTAGGGAGTGAGTCGTTCGTATTCCTCGACACTCATTCGGTGCGCGACGGAAAGCTCTGGAGAGCCCTGCATGGCATTGGCGTCGTTGATCACGGCTTCCAGCAAGGCTCGGGGCGTGGCAGGCAGATCCTTGATGTTGTATCCCTTCGCTTTCATCTCCTCCATGACGCGATGAATGGAGCCGAAAACATCGAGATAGGCCGCGGTGCCAACGTTGCCCTTGTCGGGTGGGAAGCTGAACACCGTGATCGCCAGCTTCTTGTCGACACGGGGTTTGATGCGCAGAGATGACCACCTGATTGCCCGTTCAGCGATGGCGTCAACTCGATCCTGAAGTGTGTGAGCTTTTCCGGTGGCGTCGTCTCTGCCGGAAAGAACAATTGGTTCGATCGCACCATCCAGCTCGGGAATAGCGATTTGGAGTGCGACTTGAACCGGATGCAGACCGAGATCACTGCCTTCCCATTCCTGGGTCGTCTGAAACACCAGCGGCAGAGCCACCATGTAGGGACGATTGAGCTTTTTCAGTGATTCGACTGCCTTGGGATGGTCTTGACGGGCAGGGCCTCCCACCAGGGCAAAACCTGTGAGGGAGACAATGCCGTCAACAAGAGGTTGGTCTGGATTCAGAGGGTCGTAGAAGAAGGCATTGACGGGCTTGGAGAAATCGAGCCCTCCGCAGAAGATGGGAATCACCCGGGCACCACGGAACTCCAATTCCTGGATCGTCGCCACGTAGTGGGCATCGTCTCCGGTCACAATGTGACTGCGCTGCAGTACGAGACCGATCACTGGTCCTTTCAGGGCCTGATCGGAGAGATCGGTGCGGCTTGAGGTCCAGTTGAGATATTCCCTGAGGTCCTCGAACATCGACGGAGCCAGTGGATGCCAGATCCCGAGATCAGGAAAGACTTCGGGGGCTGCAACGTCCATCACAGGACGCTCCTCACCTTCTTCTGCAGGGAAGACATACTTGTCCGCCAGCATCAGCAAGAAATTGCGCAGATTGTCTGGTGTTCCACCAAGCCAATACTGGAAGCTGAGCATGAAGCTGCGCGCGTCTTGCGCTTTCTCAACAGGCAGATATTTGAGAACAGTGGGCAGCGTGTTCAGGAGCTTGAGCATGGCGTCCTGGAAACCGGCGCCGCCAGCTTCCTTTCGCTTTTTCATGAAGCCAGCAATCGCGCTCTTGCTCTGTCCGAGCTGAGCCATCGAGAAGCTGCCGAGCTTGTTAAGGCGCATCACCTCCGGCATAGAAGGAAAGACAACCGCGGCTTTGAGACGATCGCGATGGGGGGTGACGGCGTCGACAACCTTCTGAGCCAAATCTTCGATGAAAATCAAAGAGGCGATGAACACATCGGCCTGGGACACATCGTCTTTGAAGTCTTCGTAGTTGGTGTCGTCGCGAAGTTCTTCGATCAGGTAGCCGCTGAGTTCGATACCCAGGTCGCCTCCGCTGGCGTTCAGAGCGCTGGCCGCCTGCGTGAGTGCGTTCTGGTACTGGGGCTCCAGCACCACATACACCGCCTTCATGACGGACTTATGGTTCTGACCCTCCACAGGAGCCACGCGGCGATTGGCGGAGCGGACCTGTGTGAACATCGGCGCACATTGAGCTGTGTAACGAACTTTACGGCGACGAGCCGTTCTACGCCCAGGTTTTCTCGCGGTGTTACAACTCGATCGGTGCATAGGCTCTGACGAGAGACATCCCTGGCATGAGCGTTGCTGAGAATCAGTCGATCCCTGTGTTGGTCACCGGAGCTCTGGGACGCATGGGCGCAGAGGTAATCCGTGCTGTTCACGCTTCACCCGACTGCCACCTGGTGGGGGCTATTGACAACACGCCGGGCAAAGAAGGAGCCGATATCGGCGAACTGATTGGCCTGGGAGCCCTGGAGGTGGCCGTCACGGCCGATCTGGAGGGCTGCCTTTGCGCCACCAGCCAGGCGGTTCGTGATTCCGGCCCCGGGAAGGGAGCGGTGATGGTGGATTTCACCCATCCATCGGTGGTGTATGCAAACACCCGAGCGGCCATCGCTTACGGCGTCCATCCTGTGATCGGAACCACAGGACTTTCCCCAGAGCAACTCAAGGATCTGCAGAGTTTTTCAGAGAAGGCCTCCGTGGGCGGTGCTGTGATCCCCAACTTTTCTGTGGGCATGGTGCTGCTCCAGCAGGCTGCAGCTGCCGCAGCTCGGTTTTATGACCATGCAGAGCTCACGGAGCTTCACCACAACCGCAAGGCAGATGCCCCCAGTGGAACCTGCATCAAAACGGCGGAGTTGATGGAGGAGTTGGGCAAAACATTTAATGCCGCCGAGGTTGATGAGCACGAGTCGCTCGAGGGCAGCCGTGGTGGTGAACGTGCTAGCGGGCTGCGTCTGCATTCCCTGCGTCTTCCAGGGCTGGTGGCTCATCAGGAAGTGATGTTCGGTGCTCCGGGTGAGACCTATACGCTTCGTCACGACACCATTGATCGCGCTGCTTACATGCCTGGGGTTTTGTTGTGTGTTCGCAAAGTGAGACAGCTGCCAGGACTCGTTTATGGCCTGGAGAGGCTGATCTGAGTTTTCATGCTGATTCCACTTCGTCCCGGCGAACTGCAGACGCTGATACCAGCTGTGGCGACGGGTACTCAGTTCAGATTTGCTCTGGGTGATCCACGCAAGATCCTGCAGCGTTTGTTGATCTCAGGCATTGGAGGAGTGATCACCCTGTTGATCAGTCAGAGCCTTTCATTCAACCGCTGGGGCTCTGTCTGGCTGATCGCTGGAGTCGTTTTGCTGCTTTATATCCTTTGGGGTCCGATTCTTGAGGCGGGTCGTCGCAATGCGTCCTTGCGGCGATATCCATCAGCCGCCCTGTTCGAGGGCGAGGTGGTGGAGGCTTATGCCAAGGAGCGTGTTGAGAATCAGCGCGAACAGGCGGATGCGAGCGGACGACTCGAGCTGGTTGAAAACCGCAGAACCTGGATGATCCTGGAGCTCGCCGATGAGGACGGCTACCTGGGGAGGATCAGTTTCCCCATGGCCAAGACCCATTCAGCGATCCGTGAGGGCCTGCTAGTTCGCTGCATTGTTCTCAGTGACCGCAAAGATTTTTCCAGTGTTGGCGCTCTCACCGATGCGTGGTTGCCGCAACTCAAGCTCTGGGTGGGTGAGTATCCCTTTTTGCTCAGACCTGCCTTTGAGGATCTCTGCAGAATGCGCTTGCGTAAAAGTTCTTAATAGTGCGTTACGCTGTGTAAAGAAGTCAGGTTGATCATGTCTCAGGTTCCCTCCAACTCACCCGCGATTCGCGGCGCCACTGTGACAACAGAAGATGGTGGTCGTCTCAATGCTTTTGCGACCGAGCCCCGCATGGAAGTGGTGGACACCGAGAGCGGCTGGGGCTTTCATGAGCGTGCAGAAATGCTGAATGGCCGCATGGCCATGCTTGGTTTCATTGCATTGTTGGCCACGGAATTCGCTCTGGGTGGCGAAGCTTTTACTCGTGGTCTTCTCGGCATTGGCTGATTGTTTGATGTGGTGACAGCTGATCCTCAAGCCAGAGATTTCGCTGTCAAAGCTGTCAATCACCAGTTCTGCATTGTTGGAGCTGGTCCGACAGGAGCCCTGTTAGCGCTTGGATTAGCGCAACAGGGTTTTTCTGTTGTTCTTCACGATCGCTTGAGCGCTGAATTGCTGTTGAGCCGCAGCCGCGCTTACGCCATCACGCACTCGTCTAGGCGTCTTTTGCAGGATCTCGGCCTTTGGGATGCCTTGCTGGATCAGATGGAGCCCTTTCGCTCTCTGCGTCTTGACGACTGCTCAGCCCACTGCACAGCTTGGTTCCACATTCGCGATCTGCGACCAGCCAATCGCCCCGCGGAGGCGATTGGCTGGATTCTTGACCATCGACCCTTGATGAGCCTTTTGCTCGAGCGGCTTGAGGCCTCAGATCAGGTTGCGCTGCAATTGGATGACCCCACACCAGCTGAGAAGGTTCTCGCCAACGAGGGATCTCGCCAGTGGATTGTTGCTGCGGATGGCCCTCGTTCCATGTTGCGTCGCTCGGCTGAGGTGCCTTTCTGGTCCCATCCCTACCAACAGGGTTGCCTGACCGTGAAGCTTCGCTTGACGGGAGCAGGTCAACACTGTGCTTATGAATTGTTCCGGCCGGAAGGTCCTATGGCCGTTCTGCCCCTTGGTCAGGACCGTTACCAGGTGGTTTGGAGTGCACCACTGCAGCGATGTCGAGATCGGGCTGCCTCTTCTGCGTCTGAGCTGGTGTCAGCGTTGGACGCCATTCTTCCCGAGGGGGTGAACGTTGTTCAACTGCTCGATGAACCCGGAGCTTTTCCTCTGGAGTTAAGTCTGGCGCCACGTCTTCACCGTGGATACTTGCTTCTGGTTGGAGAGGCTGGTCATCGCTGCCATCCAGTTGGTGGACAGGGTTTGAATCTGTGTTGGCGCGATGTCAGTGACCTTTTGAATCTGACTGCGGCAGTGCGGCGTGGAGAGATGGCGTCCCCATCGCTGGCTCGACGCTATTCCCGTTGTCGACGCATCGATCTGGTGGGAGTTTTGTTGTCGACGGATCTGTTGATTCGTTTCTTCTCGAATCACAATCTTCTGCTGATGCCTTTCAGGCGTCTTGCACTCTTCATGCTGAAGCGCATCAGCTGGATTCGACGCTTCAGTCTGTCCGCGATGACCGACGGCCCAGGCACCTTGCTGAAACTGCTGTCAAAGTAAGCGTCTCGCTCTGAAGTTGATGGTCATCAGCAGTGATCCACAACCAGTGGCTTCCCGAGCGTTGATTGCGTTTCTGCAGCAGCGGCTGGGGTTGAGCGAGAATGCCATCAATCTCGGCATTCGTCAGGCCCATCTGGAGCAGGCTCCTCTTCCTGTTGTTCTCTGGAGCTTTGGATTGCTTAACCTGGCACAGTATCAAGAGGTTCTCGATTGGCAGCAGCAACAGGATTGACTGAGCCAGCTGCTCACTCTCACGGTTTGCGCACCAATCAGTAGTAACGGATCAGTGATTCGATTGGAAGTCCCTCTGGCAAGCGACGACGTCCGGCCAGATCTGCCAGTTCAATGACAAACCCGCAGCCCACGAGCTTGCCTCCAGCTTTTTGAATCAGCTCAACACTGGCGGCAGCAGTTCCGCCGGTTGCTAGCAGATCGTCGACAAGCAAGACACGGGATCCATTCACAAGAGCATCGGTCTGGATTTCAAGACGATCGCTGCCGTATTCAAGGGTGTAATCAACACCGGTCACTTCGCCGGGAAGTTTTCCGGGTTTTCTGACCGGCACAAAGCCAATCTTTTGCTGTGTTGCCAGAGGAGTGCCCACGATGAAGCCCCTGGACTCAATTCCCACGATCAGGTCTGGTTGGAGTCGCTCGCAGACGTCGCCAAGTTGCTGCATCACTTCGCTCCATCCACGGGGATCGCGCAGCAGCGGTGAGATGTCGCGGAACAAAATTCCGGGTTTTGGGAAGTCCGGCACATCGCGAATGAACTGACGAAGATCCACAGGGTGGTGACGCGAAGGCCTCAACCCTGGCATCATCGCAGCCATGACCGATGTCACTGCTGAGGCGGCTCCAGATCCGTCGATTACTGAAGCGGTTCTTGGCCGCCGTGCTCTCGAGCGCCTTGATCTGCTTCTGCTCACTGTTGAGTCTCTTGACCTAAACGGCGGGGAGGCCATGCTCTGGGCGACCCGTCAGCTTGGTTTTGAAACGATCTTTCCTAATCGCGTTGAGCTTTGGAAACGTCGCTGCCACAACCCGCTCAGGCGTTCCACACGACGTGGTCAACTCAGTGCCGTGGAAACAGAGGCCTTGATCAGGATCCTCTGCGTGATGGCAGACAGGCTCTATCCCATGCTTCACCAGTTGCTGTCCAGCAAAGAGCCCCAGGACCTCACTCACCAGCGCTGGCAGCTGGTCCACCAGCGCCTACGCGATCTGATTGAAGAACGCATGAATCTTCGGCGTGGTGCCATTCAGCGTTTTCTTGGCAGTGAGCCCGAAGGCCCGCTGCAGCGACAGCTGGTGTTGACACTGGCACTCGCTGCTGGACCCGGTGGGGTTGATCGTCTCCGCGCCAGTCTTCTTGATCCGACCCCCTGAATGGTGATGCTCAAACAGTCCTACCGCTACGACCAAACCACCGCTCGCCTGGAGGTTGAAGGCTTGCCTGACTTGTCTGCTGGTCATGCAGAGCAGGCCATCGGAATTCTTTCCAGTTGGCGTTTACAAATCGTCGGCGCCTCCGAGCTCGAGGGCAAACGTGAGCATCTGGAAGCATTGATGCAGGTGGTGATTCCCTATGTGCGACTGCGTCTTTCAGGGGTTGTTCGTTCCCTGGGTGAGCTGAACGATCCAGTTCGGCTGGTTCCCGATGGGCCTCAGCACCGTCTTGACCTCACCAGTGGCCAGCCAGGTATTCCGCCTCTTTCGATCCAGCTTGATGATGCTCAGTTGGCCGATCTAGTTCGTTGTCTTGATGCCTTGCGAAGCGACGCCCGTGTCTGTCTCGCCTGGCCAACTATCCAGCATGAACCACTTCCTCGTCGGGATCTTGTTGAGCGGATCCCGTTGACGCAGAGGCTGACGGCTCCGCTGCTTGGAGGTGCCACGGTTGTTGTCTTAGGCGTCTTGGGGCTTCTGTTGCCATTGCCTGAGGTTAAATCTCCCACCCCTGCGCAGGCTCCCGAGGTCAAGACAGAAACTCCGATCAGCGATCCTGCACAACCTGAACAACAGCGTTGACCTCTTAGCCAGGCGGCTCAGAATGATTCAGTTGTCTCACGATTCGAATGGCAGGGAGTCCGGCCAACCTCAAGAGTTCTGTTGTTCGGATTGCTGAGTTCTTGCAGTCAGCGTCTCTCTGCTTTTTGATCAGCTTGCAGCGCCGCTGTCCGATCAATGGCTTGGCTCAGGAGTTTGTTCAGGAGACGGTGTGATCAATTCCCCCAATCTGAGACCTCTTAGTGCTGTGCCCAAGACTCGGAGAGTATTCAGCAAGCGGCACCGGTCCAGGGCTGTTTCAGTGGGCCGTCAGATGCTTGAAGGGCTTCTGTTGTTGGCCCTTGGCGCAGGGTTGCTCGCATTCCTGAGCTGGTTGCCTCAGAAGGTCGACGGCATGGTGGTGGTGAGTGAGGCCATTGCTGATCTGATTCGAGGCCTTGGACAGCTCCTGGAAGCACTGCTAGGTCTGGCGGCGGTCATCCTGATCGCAATGCTCCTTCTCGCAGGCCTTCTGGCCTTGTTGTCAGGAGTGTTCCGCCTGGTTAAATCCTTCACGCGCTTGATCAGCTCTGAGCGGCTCAAGCCGAGTCAGAGGAATCATCGTCGACCCAGACCTCGGCGATGACGTCAGTGCCGAGGCGCAAGCGAACGCTGCACCGTCCACAGTTCTTTAAGCGTCAGTCCTCCATCGGCGTCAAGATCGAAGCTCACAAAATTCCGGCTCAACCAGGGCAGTGATTGGCATTCATGACGGTCGATCCGACCATCACCATTTCGATCGGCTTGATTGAACCGTTTCTGCAGCCGTTGACCGCTCGGGTGAGGGCTTAAGGGTCTGAGATCCTTCAGCAGCAGATAGCCACGCGAGTCGGGTCGTTGCAGACGCCGTTCGAAATAAGGCCGACCCCTGACTTCTCCTGATTCAAGACGACCATCACCGTTGAGATCCATCCGGATGAACAATGCCTCCATGCGTCGGCCATAGATCTGTATGTGATGTGGACTTGCCAGAACAGGGGCCAAAGGGACAAGACTTTGCATCCCAAGCAGCACGAGGGCCATTAACACCGGTTGTGTCAAGCGCATCGCCATGCATTGAGCATATGGAGATTGGGCGACATGGACATGTCTGAGTCGTGACAGATCATCGATCAGCTGTGACAAGGTCCGTTTCAGCGCGACAGGACGCAACGGCATCCATACGATCAGTGCAACTTGAAGCAGCGACCGAACCCATGCCCCGCACTTCGATGATCTGGGTAGTCGATGATGATCCGGATTTGCGTCAGATGGTCGGCACCTATTTGCTGGATCAGGGGTATGACGTACGCAGTCTCAGCGATGTGAAGCAGCTTGAGGCCCGTCTCGAGTTTCAGCGACCTGATCTGATAGTGCTTGACCTGATGATGCCCGGTGATGATGGTCTGACGGCACTCCGTCGTCTCAGGGATGCAGGCGATGACCTACCGGTGGTGATGTTGACGGCCCGTGGAGAAGGTGTGGATCGCATCATCGGTCTCGAGCAGGGGGCTGATGATTATCTGGCTAAGCCTTTTCTGCCCCGTGAGCTTTCAGCTCGGATTGAAGCGGTGTTGAGACGGCGCAGTGCATTGCCTGCAGGCACACCTCTGGCTGAAGGGGGTGATGTGGTCTTTGGCGACAACGTGCTGGATCTGGCTGCTCGCACGCTCACCCGTGAAGGCAAGCCTGTTGTGATCACCAGTGGTGAGTTCAGCCTGTTGGCGTCATTCGTTCAGCATCCTCATCGCCCTTTGTCGCGTGAGCGGTTGATTGAGCTAGCCCGCGGGCCTGGCTGTGACACCGACAGCCGCAGCATGGATGTTCAGGTGTCCAGGGTGCGCAAACTGGTGGAGCCGGATCCCACTCGCCCGCGTTACCTGCAGACGGTTTGGGGTTATGGCTATGTATTTGTCCCAGACGGCGAACCAAGATCCCGCTGATCACTCCCTCACGACTGTTGTCGATGCCTTCCCGCCCTTGGCAAAAGCGTCTCACTGCTTTGTTGGGCTGGGGAGGTCTGGCCCTTGGAAGCTCAGCGTTTTGCCTGGTGGTTTTCCAGGCTCTCTTCGGTCGCCAACTGGAGCAGTTGCAGACCATTCAGCTTGGGAGAGATTTAGCCCTCAACGTCAGGCTCACTGAGCTAGCACTTGAGCGTTATCCCCCTCATCTGGTTGCGGAGCTGAGCGGTCTTGATCTTGAGGTCACGGTCCGTCCCAAACCCGCTCCGCTGCAACCGTCAGCAGCTTTTAAACGTCAGGCGGAGGCATTGCAGCTGCAGCTTTGTCAACGTCTCTCCCACTGTCCAATGGTGTTGCCCGACCGAGCTGCCCGCGGTGAACGCAGTGTGTGGATCGAATTGATTTCACCTTTGGAGCCCATCTGGTTGCGTGTGGATGTGCCCTCGATGATGCGATGGCCTCCAGAGCCCACGCTACTTGGGCTTGCCTTGGTGGGCGCTGGCATCATCTGCGGTGGACTGTTTCTGCTGGTGGAGGTCGAGGCTCCTCTGCGCGGTCTGGAAAAAGCCCTCTCCCGCGTGGGTGATGGTGAGGATCCTGATGCCGTCACTGCCCGTGGAGCTCCTGAGGTCCAGCGCCTCACGCAGCGTTTCAATGCCATGGTGCAGAGGCTGGCTGACAATCGTCGAGAACGCGCAACGATGCTTGCTGGCATTGCCCATGATCTGAGAGCACCGATCACCCGTCTTCAGTTCCGTCTGTCCATGCCGCAGCTTTCAGCGGATGAGCGCGAGCGTTGTGCTGGTGATCTTCAGTCTCTTGAGAGAATCACGGGGCAGTTTTTGCTGTTTGCCGGCGGTGGTGACAGTGAAACCTCGGTGCAAGTCCCCTTGGATCAATTGCTGGCGGAGGTGGCCAGCAGTCATCCGGCGGATCAATTGCGTCTCGACCTGGCTCCTCTCTCTGTTTCGGTCAAACCTGTTGCCCTTGGTCGCGCAATTGCCAACCTCATCGACAATGCCTTTTCCTATGGAGTTGCTCCTGTCATTCTTCGATTGCATGTCGACAATTCCCGCTGCTGCATCGAGGTCTGGGATCAAGGCACAGGAATGCCTGCTCAGCAATGGGAAGAGGCTCTGCAACCCTTTCATCGTCTTGATTCATCACGCGGTCAGCAGGGCCACTGTGGTTTAGGTCTGGCCATCGTGTCTCACGTCGCTCGTCTCCACGGCGGCCGACTGGAGTGCATCCATCGAGACAAGATCGATTTAGGGACTGACCCAGGCAGGTTTGCGATCCGCTTCAGCCTGCCGTTGTTGGATGGCCAGACGAGGTCTCTGACGAGCTGAAATCTGAGAAAAACTGGAGCAGATATTGAGCTGGGCACATCCGATGCCTCCAATAGGAGTGGATCTGTGCCGCATATGGGCAATAAGGGCAAAGCAACAAAACACGATCAAGCCAACGACAAAGCTTGTTCAGGCCGTGTCTCTGACGTGGCATCGGAAAGCCTTGGGGCCAGTGCTAAGGACGTTGGCACTCCATCTGAGCGCTTCGGGGGTCTCATCGATGATCATCAGCCCAAGATTGTGAGGCTGAATAAAAAGCTTTATGAGGCTGAATTGATCCGCCTCCAGACTGATCTGGTCAGGATGCAGTACTGGATTCGTGAAACCGGCTATCGGATGATCGTTCTGTTTGAAGGGCGTGATGCTGCAGGCAAAGGGGGCACGATTAAACGATTAACCGAACCCTTGAATCCAAGAGGTTGCAGGGTTGTGGCGCTGGGAACGCCAACAGAGCGCCAAAAAAGCCAGTGGTATTTCCAGCGCTATGTCGAACATTTCCCGGCTGCTGGCGAGATTGTTGTGTTCGATCGAAGCTGGTACAACCGAGCCGGAGTTGAGCGGGTTATGGGGTTCTGCAGCCCTGAACAAGTTGAACAGTTTCTGGATGATGCTCCTCAATTTGAACGGATGCTTGTGCGCAGTGGAGTTCTTGTTCTCAAGTATTGGTTTTCAGTCAGCGACACTGAGCAGGAGGCACGATTTCAGTCGCGTATCGATGACCCCACGCGCCGGTGGAAGTTGAGTTTGATGGATCTTGAAGCACGCAATCGTTGGGTTGATTTTTCTAGGGCAAAGGATGAAATGTTCACGAGAACCAATATTCCAGAGGCTCCCTGGTTCACTGTTGAAGCCGATGATAAGCGGAGAGCAAGATTGAATTGTCTTCGCCACATACTCAGCAAGGTGCCTTGGGAAGATATGACACCTCCAAGGATCAAGCTTCCTCCTAGGCCAAAAAAGGGTGATTATGCGCGCCCTCCCATCAACGAACAGTTCTTTGTTCCCAATGGTTATCCCTATTGACCAGAATCAGGTGATATCAAGACTATGAATTTGAAAGGTTTTGAGGTAAAATTAACCTGAATTTGTCTTCTAAAAAAGTATATATTGTCATTGATTGCCTGTCAGTGGTCGTCCTGGTTCAATCCGTTGCGCCAGAGTTTGCAGCTGTTTAAGTTCTTCGGCGAAGAAGTGATTGGCGATAATAACCCTCTCTGAGGTGATTGCAATTGTCGAATTTGAATGACGCTTGCACTGGGAACAGGGCCTTAGTTTGATTGAGATGTGCTTTGTTGAGTTTGCAATCAGTTGTTCAGAGTGCTTTAAGAGAGCTGCCTGTGTATCTGGTTGTTCGCAGAGTCAAAATCAAAACCAGTAGCGTCATTCAAATTTTCAAACTCATGCCTGATAAGACGCTGAGCTACTTCACTATACGATGTATCGAACTCAAGAGTTCGATCGTGGAGGGATATGAGAAAGACAGCCTGGAGCGATTCCTTGATCAATATGTCAGTCGAGGCGTTCAAGGACCTGTTCGCTATTTTTGCGAATCAGAGCTTGAAGTCTATTCAAAAATTAGAGTGGTTATGGAATTTATGCAGCAGGACTTGGCTTCTGTGAATGAAATTTTTGAAATGATTCAAACCATCGAGCTTGATCAGTGGTCTTTGGGGATGAATGTGAAAATGAGTGAGCCAAGGCTTGTGCGTCAAATTAGGTCTGCCGAACACCAACTTGTCTAGGATTTGATCGTCATCCACGGTTCTCTTTAACGATTGATCCGCTTCTTTCTTGATAATGTCATTGCAACTCACGGTTTTCAGTTGTTTCCGCTAGAGATATAGCGAACCGATTATGCGAATCATCATAATTGAAGTGCTAAATGGTATATCTTATAATCTTTATTGATTACAGTCTCGAATCTCTTCAGAACGATTCAAGAGTTCAGATGACATCTTCAAACAATTCATCTTCGCCGTAAAACAACCATGGCTGACCTCTGTCAAGACGGTTGCGCTTGAGCCAGGCGGTAAAGCTTTCGTCCTCGTCCTGTTGAGGACGAGTTTCGTTTGAATTTTCGTTCATGGGGAACAATCTGCTTAGAAGCAGTGATCATCACGTGCGATTTCATTCATTCAGCTGTGATTGTTTAATCATCCTCAGGTTCCTTCTACTGGATTTGGAAGCTGAAGTGGTTCAAGCGCTTGGCAAAGACTCAGCGCAAAGGGCTTGTCATTGCTTCTTCACGACTTGGGATGGCATGCTCTTCATACCTGAATGTTGTTGATTCACTCAGTGCAGCCACAGTGCTTCCCTCTCATTCGGGATAATGAGTTTGTCTGGTGTCCTTGCCCCAGGCACTGTTTCTGACGGGGCGATAGGGATACCGCCCCGTTTTTTTGAGTTTGACGGTTTGAACTGCTGATCAGGTTTAAGTCACTCTTGCACTCTTTGTCTTTGTAGACGCTGGCTTCTCCAGTCATCCGGCAGCTGGGGTCGATTCGTGGCTAAAGAGCTGCTATGACAGGTGGTTTATAAGCCCTTGACAACTTGCTTTTTGACGTAATGATGCTAAAAATCTGTTCAAAACAATGTTTATTACTGTTTTCGGTCAGAAAGGGGGTGTTGCAAAAACATGTACGAGTGTTCATTTAGCTGCCATCTGGGCCCATCAAAACAAAAAAGTTGCCTTGATTGATGCGGATAGGAATCGTTCGGCAACCGCTTATGGAGCACGAGAATTGCTCCCTTATCCAGTCATTCCGATTGAAGCCGCAGCCAAGGTCGCAAGAGGTGCTGATATTGTTGTGACCGATGGTCAGGCAAGCAGCAACGAAGAAGAACTCAAAAATCTTGTTGAAGGATCGGATATTATTGTGCTTCCGACTACACCTCAAAGTCGCTCATTAGAGTTGACGATTGAAATGTCGACCTTGTTAAATAATTATCGGATCCCTTACGCCGCTTTGTTAGTCAAGGTTGATTCACGCAAACGGTCCTCAGCAGAATCAGCCGTTGAAATCCTTGAAGGTTTTGATATTCATGTTTTGCAGTCTCAAATTCCCCTTTTAAGTGCTTTTGAGAGCGCCGAAACCAACGGTGTCACGGTGGATCAGTCTGTTGATAAAAGAGGTCGGGCGCATTCAAGGCGCATGACGGGTTGGTCTGCATACGACAAAGCTTGCATTGAGATCGAAGAGCTTTACAAGGTTCATCGGGAAACAACAAGGTCGTTAACTCCAATCGGCTGGGATTTCACCCCAATGGAACAGAGAGCAGCATGATTCACAACGATATGTTGATTGCTAATTAGTCGTCAAACACTCGGATCTTTCCTGTCAACTTTTTTTGTTCGTTGTTTTTTGATGCAACGATCAAGATTGCATTTCAGAACGATTCCTGATCTTTCCTTTGACGCTTGATATTGCTGCACTTGTTGAATGACAACTCCTTTCGGGTGTTCAACTTCCTTTTAATCTAAAAAGATAGATTAAGTTTGACCGGAAGTCATATACGCTTGATCAGTCATTATCGTTTCTTCTGATCTTAGGAAGTCAAAATTAGGTTATATCCTTGATAGAATCCAAAGGCCACAACCCAGGCTACGATCATTGATACAGCCACAGAAAAGAGTGTAAATCTGGCCGACTTGGTTTCACCCCAGATGGTGGCAACCGTTGTGAGACATGGAACGTAAAGGAGACTGAACAGGCAATAGCTGAAACCTTGTTGGAAGTTGATGACTCCTCCAAGTGTTGATTTGAGTGCGTCGCTTCCTTCCGTCATTCCATACATTGTTGCAACCGCAGCCAACTGAACCTCTTTCGCAACGAAGCCAATGATGAGTGAAACTGTCAATAATGGATTGATTCCCAAAGGAGCCATCAAAGTTTGGAAGAAGGTTCCGATCTGTCCTGCATAGGTGTTCAATCCCTCAGAGCCACCAGGATAATTCGTAAGGAACCAGGTGATTGTTGTTCCGATGATCATGAAGACCGATAATTTTTGCACGAACGTTTTCATTTCACTCCATACATTCAGCGCAACTTGGTTAAACGTAGGAGTTCGGTAAGGGGGTAGTTCAATGACGAAGGGATCTTTTGATTTGAATTGTCCGCTGGCATTGAAGATCATTGCCATGACAAAAGCAACGACAAAGCTAATGATATAAAGAAGCCATAGGGCCACAGCACCCATGTTGCTTGGAAGGATAATTCCTAGAAAGAAAACAAATACTTGTAGTCTTGCTGAACACAACGCGAATGGTATGACAAGGATCGATAGCAATCGCTGACTGCGGGAACGAATCGTTCTTGTTCCCATAATTGCGGGAACATTGCATCCGAATCCAAACAGCTGCATGACAAAGCCACGCCCGTCAAGTCCAGCCTTGCGCATGATGTTGTCCATCAGATATGCAGCTCTAGATAGATAACCACTGTCTTCGAGAGCAGTCATCACCACAAAGAAGAAGGCAACAAGTGGTAC
Organism: Synechococcus sp. GEYO; assembly: GCF_900473955.1. NCBI lineage: Bacteria > Bacillati > Cyanobacteriota > Cyanophyceae > Synechococcales > Synechococcaceae > Synechococcus > Synechococcus sp. GEYO. The sequence continues at coordinate 376,440 of NZ_UCNL01000008.1, read as the reverse complement.
AAAACCCAGCAGTGAAGCGAAACCTGTGTAAGGACCACTGATGACGAAATCTTTGACGACATCTGGGAGGAAGCTCAACCCTGGCTCTAAGACTGTGGTTTGTAACCAATCAGTGAAATCGCCGACTGGATCCTGCGCTGGCATTCCGATATTCCATATCAATAGGAATAGGACCAACATGGTGAGGAAAAAGATTGGCAAACCAAATATTGGATGCAAGAGCACGGCATCCATCCGATTCGTGAATGTCACCAGATTCTCCGGTGGCATTTCTATTCCCTGATCTAAAGAGTCTTGAATTTCTTCATCGGTGATTTTATTTTTACGACAAAACTCAATCAGTTCTTTCACTTTATACGAATTTGTAATGTCGTTAACCGTGTTCCAGATTCCGTCAATTGCCAAGCTGCAGCCAGCACCATATTTTGCGCTAATTGTAAAAACCGGCATCCCAAGAAACTGAGACAACTGCTGTGTATTGATCTTCACGCCAAAACGTTTTACTTCATCGGCCATATTCAAGGCAACTAAGCTTGGTACACCCAATTTCTTGAGTTGTAGCGGTAGAAGTATCTGTCGATCAATTTGCGAAGCATTGATCACACAAACGATTAGATCAAAGCTGTATTGTTCTAGGAAATCTTGAACGACTTTTTCGTCTTCTGTGAATCCATCTAGGTCGTAGATTCCTGGCAGATCAACAAACTCTACTGTTTTGCCATTACGCTCAACCTTAGCCTGCATGAAATCAACTGTTAGGCCAGGCCAGTTGGCGACACCAGCAGTGGCATTCGTAACACGATTGAAGAATGTTGATTTGCCCGTATTGGGTTGACCCACGAAGACGATCCTGGGCAACTCGTTTTTTGATTCCGTTGTCTTGCCGGTTTCTGCAGTGATCATGATGTGTTTTAAGGCTGATTGAAATGGAATAAACAGTTATCGTCCTGATTTTTTGAGATTAATCACATCAGTGATTTCCACCAAAGATGCTTCTGACTTGCGTATGGCAATCTCGGTGGTGCTGCCAACCCTCACCTCATAGGGATCTCCACCAGGAGCTTTGCGCATTACCTGAACGGTCCGACCTTTCCTTATTCCCATTGCCTCTAACCGATCCTTGAAGGAATTACTCAGATCGCTACCATCACTGCTCACACCAACGACAGTTGCTGAATGATGAACTGCTAGTTCACTTAAATCCATTGCGAAGCTGTGCGATTGCGTCTCTAATGAAAAGGCTAGAGCTCGTCGAATCGGCTGGCAATTAAAGAAGACCTTATAGCGCAATCACCGTAGAATTTGTTACGAGCAATGGCCTATTGAGATTGAAATAATGTGCAAAAACAGGAATGCATATTCATGGGATTATTGTTCGTTGCATATGTTACTTGGTAAATGTTGTTGCTTGCCGGTCTATGAAACGCTGCTAGTTTTAAATCAGATTATTCGTAATCATGTTGATTATTGAAATTGAATTGCTCATTGCATTAGTACTTGTTTTAATAGCTATTACACGTCGTACGGCGATTACCCAGTGGCTTGCTAACAGAAGATACCAAATTGGTCTCAAGAGAGCGCGGACATTATTTCGGTTTTTGGATCAAAAAGATGGTCAACAAGCTGTTATTAATCATCTTCTCGAAGAAGGGAATTTTTTGCGTTCAAAGCGTAGAGTTGGAGATTTTTATTGCATTCCAGCTGAGAATATTGATGGTGAACTGCAAGACATTATGCTTAGGATGTCGCATAAGAATGAGCCCAGGTGGGTTGCCCTACGAAGGTTGTATCTAAGTGCAATTCAGGATGGTTATTTCCAGAAATCTGTTATTGAAATTCCGCCCTTGTGGGATCGAGAGTTTGACGTTGCTTATGAGCATTGGAAAGACAACTTGTTAGGTACTATTCAAAAGTATGGCCCAGAAGGCGCTTGGATTGTTGCTTAAGAAATGGTTTATCACTTTAATGTTGATGTCGTATATTGAGTAAACTTTAATGTATTTATTCAATGAAAGATTGGCTGGCGTGTGTGCTTTGTTGTTGACTTTATCCAGGTATTGATGGATTTAAAAAGACTCTGAAGTAGTCGTCCAATCGTTTTGAACAACCTTTTGAGGCCTAGCGGAGGCAATTTCCCGCATTTGCTGCAGTGTGGCATTGGATTAATTGTCTTGTATCTTTTCAACTTAATCACCACTCCTTGTTGTGATCCGATTCTTTCTTTTTCCTTTCTGTCCCGTTAGGCATAACTGCTGCAGAAGTGATCGACTGATGCGCCAATATGTAACGTCGGTAAAGCTCGATCCCAATTCTGGCTTGCTTTTAGGACGTCCTTTTCTCCTGAATTCTCGTGTTTTATCAGTTTTTTTGTGTTTGCTATTCTCTCATCGATTGATCCCGCCTTCCGTTGTTGTTAGTGTGCTCTTAGTTCCGTCCTTGCCGCTGCAGATGAGAAAAGAGTATCAACATCTGGCTAAGAAGATGTCTCATGGTCAGCAAATGGTTTTTGAGAATGAGTTTGAGCTTCGTTGTAGACAACCTTCGTTAGGTGTTGTTTATGCTCTTCTTTTGGGTTGGTTTGGTTACCATCGATTTTGGCTGAAAGATCGTAAAAGCGGCTTTGTTTTTCTTGCCTTTTTTTGGACGTTATTGCCAGGTTTGTTTTCTGTCTTTGATGCTCTATGCATGCGTGAGTTGTGCACTGGTTATAACAACAAGCTTGCCAAGGAATTGTACGACAATATTAAGGAGATCAGTCCCTACTAAATGCTTGATTTGATTCTTGCTAGGTGTTTTGTTATTGCGTTGTTTTTGACGAATTGTTGAATCATTTGTATTTAAGGTTTTCGTGATCACTTGCCTTTCGGTTCTTTCTTCTTAGTATTCGTATTCCTCTTTTTTGGTGTGAGGAATCTCATGAAATTGTTCCAGCAACTGCTTGTTGCTCCTGCTGCCTTGGGCCTGCTGGCTCCGATGGCTGTTGGCGCTACTTACGTCAATGTTGCTGGTGTTTCTGACTACGCTTCTGTATCTTCTGACGCGGTTGCTGCTGAGCAGGTCACCAGCATCACCCAATTCTCCGACGTCTACCCGACCGACTGGGCTTATCAGGCTCTCAGCAACCTGATCGAGCGCTATGGCTGCGTCGCTGGTTACCCCAACGGCACCTACCGCGGTAACCGTGCCATGACCCGCTTTGAAGCGGCTGCACTGCTTAACGCCTGCCTCGACCGCGTCACCGAAGTGACCGACGAGCTCAAGCGTCTGATGAAGGAGTTCGAAAAGGAACTCGCCATCGTGAAGGGCCGCGTTGACGGTCTGGAAGCCCGTGTTAGCGAACTGGAAGCCACCCAGTTTTCCACCACCACCAAGCTTGAAGGTCAGACGAGCTTTGTGATCGGCGCCAACAGTTTTGGTGGTGATGTTGATGGTCTATCAGTAATTGGTAGTGAGCAGGACTACTCAAATCGTGATTATGGTGCAACAATTTTCAATTACGATCTTCAGCTCTATCTCAACACCAGTTTCACTGGTCAGGATTTGCTGACTACCACATTTAGATCCGGCAATTTCGGCGGCACACCGTTCGCTTCCGGAAATCCTACTAATTTATCGACTTTAGAGGTTGCATCGGATTCGGTAGACAAACTCTATATCGATAAAATTTTTTACTCATTTCCCGTTGGCTCTTCCCTTACATTTGTCGGTGGCGCCAATGTTGGTCAGGATGACATGATGCCGATGTGGCCGTCAATCTATCCTTCGGGTGATGGCAATACTGTTCTTGACGTTCTTACTCTTAATGGCGCTCCTGGCGCTTACAACAAGACTCAGGGCCCTGGCGCTGCACTGAACTATGAAAATGGCTGTTTTGTCGTAGGTGTCCAGTATGTTGCCGCCAATGGATCTACAAGTAATCCAACGGAGGGTGGAATCGCTACCGATGGCTCTGCTGGTGTTGGAACCGTTCAGATCGGTTGCCAGGCAGAACAGTGGGGCATCGCCGGTGTGTATTCCTACCTTCAAGATGCCAGTCTTGTCCCGTACACGACGTTCTTTACGCAGGAGAAATACCTCCTCAGCGATGCAGCCAGCAGCAGTTCTTTGAACGCCTTTGCTCTTTCCGGTTATTGGCAGCCTGAAGATAATAGTTGGGTTCCTGCAATCAGTGCTGGTTGGGGCCTTAACATCACCTCCAACACAGACAGTTCTCCTGACGGCATAGTCACAACCTCTCAGTCATGGCAAGTTTCTCTTCACTGGGATGATGCATTCTTGCAAAGTAATACTCTTGGTTTGGCGATTGGCCAACCAACTTTTGCTACTGCATTAAAAGGCGGCGACACTCCTTTTGATGGGAACTATGTCATGGAAGCGTATTATGGCTTCCAGGTTACGGATAACATTACTTTCACACCAGCTGTCTTTTATCTGAGTCGTCCACTGGGTCAAACAACTTACAGTGGTACTCAAGGAAAAGACGGTACGTTTAATCAGTTTGGAGGACTCCTTCGGACCACGTTCAAGTTCTGATTAAGTCCATCCATTCGAGTTGATGTCTCAATTTCTACAACATCGATTTTGTATGAAGTCAAGTCGGCCTGTTCTCCAGGTCGGCTTTTTGTTGATTAAGGCGGCACTAATCCTTTTAATGACACTCTGTTATGTAGTCAGTTAATTCCCAATGAGTGAACAGACCGATCAGACCCATCCGCTCTATGCAACTGATCGCGACCAAGTGGATTCTTTGCTTGGCCATCAGGGTGATCCCGGCCCAGAGCAGCTCACTGTGGCGGCGAGGCTTGTGATGCGATACGGCGATTTCCCAGGCGCCGAAGACATCAAACAGGACATTCAGAAGGTTGTGACTGGCTGGGGCCTTGACGCTCAAAGCCTCAATGCCCGTTGTCGTGAGATCTGGGCCAGTGGTTGGAAGCCTGGTCAGCAACTCGATAGCGATCTCGGTTCTGGTGCTGATGTGGCCGACCAGGAGGGATAAGTGCAGAGGAATGGGCGATCCCCAGTGAGTGTCGAGGCAGCCCATTCATCGGAACAATCCAGCGTTTATGCAGGATTTGGAAGCACCTTCCCTGCCCTGGCTTCCTCTGCAACTCGGCGCAGGTCGTCGCATCCTTCCTTCAATGTTGGATAGGCGAACATTCCGCTCCCAGCAATGAAGCAGTTAGCGCCTGCAGCGCAACATTGGGAGATGGTCCAGTTCGCTTTGATGCCGCCGTCGACTTCGATGTCAACGCTCAGTCCACGTTCATCGATTGTTTTTCTCAGTTTTGAAATCTTGTCCAACATTGTCGGGATATAGGCCTGTCCACCAAATCCAGGATTCACAGTCATCACCAAAACGTGGTCGACCATATCGAGGACGTTTTCAACCATCTCCATGGGTGTATGTGGATTCATCGCCACAGATGGGCTGCCCCCGAGTTGCCGGATCCTGCCGAGTACCCGATGCAGGTGTGTGTTGGACTCAACGTGGGCAATCACCACTCCAGGCTCTCCGTTTGGGCCCTTGGTTGCATTCACGTATTCCTCAAGCATCGTTTCTGCGTTGTATTGGCTCACCATCAGCTGAGTCTCAAACTTCACATCGCAGTATTTCCGGCACGCCTTAATCAGTTCAGGGCCGAATGTGAGGTTCGGCACAAAGTTGCCGTCCATCACGTCAAACTGAATCCTGTCGACACCAGCGGCTTCGAGATCCTTCACGCATTGGCCCATCGCGGCCCAATCAGCGGGCAACACCGATGGAATGATCTGAATCGGGCGTTCTGATGCGGTCATGGAGGGCCTTAAAACTCGGGGGACTTTAGAGAAGAACCCCTGATCTGAGGTTTGTTTGAATTGACTGATACAGTAAGCCGCGCTTTTGAGCGAAAAGCCCAGTGGCGCCAAGCCCTGAGAGCTGATCCTCTCCGCATTAGTTCCCCGCCGCACAACAGTGGATCGCACTCTCATCCAGGAAATTCTTGAGGTCGTTGAGCAGGCGGCCATAGCCTCTGCCGAGCTCACAGGCCTCGGCCAAAAAGACGAAGCTGATGCCGCAGCGGTGGAAGCCATGCGCAAGCGCATGGGTCAAATCGAAATGCAGGGCCGGATCGTGATTGGAGAAGGCGAGCGTGACGAAGCTCCCATGCTCTATATCGGTGAAGAAGTCGGTTCAGGCAAGGGGCCTGGCGTTGACTTTGCTGTTGATCCCTGCGAAGGCACCAACCTTTGCGCGAACAACCAACGCGGATCAATGGCTGTGCTCGCAGCTTCCGATCGTGGCGGGCTGTTCAATGCTCCTGACTTCTACATGAAGAAGTTGGCAGCTCCCCCGGCTGCTAAGGGCAAGGTTGACATTCGCAAATCGGCGACGGAGAACATCAAAATTCTCAGCGAGTGTCTTGGAATAGCTGTAAGTGATCTTACGATTGTTGTGATGGATCGAGCTCGTCACAAGAGCTTGATTGCTGAAATCCGTGCGACTGGTGCCAGGGTTCAGCCAATCTCCGATGGTGATGTGCAAGCCGCCATTGCCTGTGGTTTTGCTGGCACTGGCACCCATTGCCTCATGGGCATCGGTGCAGCTCCCGAAGGTGTGATCTCAGCAGCGGCTATGCGCGCTCTGGGCGGCCACTTCCAAGGTCAGTTGGTTTATGACCCTGCCATCGCTCAGACCTCTGAGTGGGCTGACATGACCAAGGAAGGCAACTTGGCGCGACTTTCCGAAATGGGGATCACCGATCCCGACAAGATCTATGAAGCTGATGAGTTGGCTTCTGGTGAGCATGTGATTTTTGCTGGAAGTGGCATCACGGATGGCCTGTTGTTCCACGGCGTTAAGTTTGAGAACGACTGCACTCGCACAAGCAGCCTGATTATCAGCAACCTTGACAACACCTGCCGTTTCACCAACACGGTTCATATCAAGGACGGTGCACAGAGCATTGCTCTGAGCTGACCTCCTTCTTTCAGCAGCGAGGGTTTTCTCCATGCACATCGCCGTTGTCGGCCTCAGTCATCGAACGGCACCGGTCGAAGTGCGCGAAAAGCTCAGTATTCCTGAGCAAACCATGGAGGAATCCCTGCAGAATCTGCGGGGTCATGACCAGGTGCTTGAGGCTTCGATTCTCAGCACCTGTAATCGTCTTGAGATTTATACCCTGGTTCGCAACCCTGAATTGGGAATTTCGGCAGTTAGGGAGTTTTTGAGCGGACATTCCGGACTGGATACCGGCGATCTGAAACCCCACCTGTTCACCTTTCACCACGAAGATGCCGTTGGTCATCTGATGAGGGTTGCCGCCGGTCTTGACAGCCTGGTGCTTGGGGAGGGGCAGATCCTGTCCCAGGTCAAGAAAATGATGCGCCTGGGGCAGGAGCACAAATCGCTCGGCCCGATCCTCAATCGATTACTCACCCAAGCTGTGAGCACAGGGAAAAGGGTTCGTAGTGAAACCAATTTGGGGACCGGTGCCGTTTCCATCAGCTCCGCGGCTGTTGAACTTGCCCAGTTGAAGCTGGGTCAGAGCCGTGGTGTGGATGATCTGGTCACCCTTGAGGATGAACAGGTGGCTGTTGTTGGGGCGGGCCGAATGAGTCGTCTTCTGCTTCAACATCTGAAAGCGAAGGGTGCTTCAGGTGTTGTTGTTTTGAACCGCACTGTGAGCCGTGCACAAGCTCTCGCTGCAGACTTCCCGGATCTGCCCGTGCAGTGCCGCCCACTCGAGGATCTTGATCACTGCCTGAGCACCTGTTCGCTGGTCTTCACCAGTACGGCAGCGGATGATCCAATTATTGATGCCAATCGACTTCAGCAGTTGAATCGTCGCAGTTCGCTGCGCCTGGTCGACATCGGCGTTCCCCGCAACATTGACGCTGATGTGGATGGAATCTCCGGTGTTGAGGCTTACGACGTCGATGATCTGAAGGAAGTTGTCGAACGCAATCAGGAAGCTCGACAGCAGGTGGCTCGTGAGGCTCAGGGCCTGCTTGATGAAGAAGCGAGGCTTTTCCTGGAATGGTGGGACAGCCTGGAGGCAGTTCCGACCATCAACCGACTTCGTTCTTCTCTGGAGTCGATTCGCTCAGAAGAATTGCAAAAGGCGCTAAGCCGCATGGGACCTGATTTCTCGGCCCGTGAGCGCAAGGTGGTGGAAGCTCTCAGCAAGGGCATCATCAACAAGATTTTGCACACCCCGGTGACATCACTGCGTGCACCACAGCAGCGCAGCGAACGACAAAATGCATTGCTTGTGGTCGAGCGTTTGTTTGATCTGGTCCAGGATGACGAGCAGGAACGCTGAGTGATTTCCGACTCGCAAGTTCCCTGTCTAAAACTGATTCCCAGCATTCTCGTCGGATCTGGCCCATGCATCGGTTTGGAGCACCAAAAGTCCGGTAGGTTTGCCCGGCAAAGCCGATCTGCGGGGGCGGCATGAAGCGTGTTCTGGCCATCATTCTCGGGGGAGGAGCGGGAACGCGTCTATATCCCCTCACCAAGATGCGGGCCAAGCCCGCGGTTCCTCTCGCGGGTAAGTACCGACTGATCGATATTCCGATCAGCAACTGCATCAACTCCGACATCAACAAGATGTACGTGATGACGCAGTTCAACAGTGCGTCGTTGAACCGTCACCTGAGCCAGACGTTCAATCTCAGCAATTCCTTTGGTGGAGGCTTCGTCGAGGTTCTTGCTGCTCAGCAGACTCCAGACAGCCCTTCCTGGTTCGAAGGCACTGCTGATGCTGTTCGCAAATATCAGTGGCTATTTCAGGAATGGGATGTCGATGAATATCTAATCCTGTCTGGTGATCAGCTGTATCGCATGGACTACAGCCGTTTTATCGAGCATCACCGCCGCACTGGAGCCGATCTGACGGTGGCGGCTCTCCCTGTTGATGCCAAACAGGCTGAATCCTTCGGTCTGATGAGAACAGATGGTGACGGCAATATTCAGGAATTCCGTGAGAAGCCAAAGGGTGACTCCCTGCTTGAGATGGCCGTCGACACCGCACGCTTCGGGTTGAGTCCCGAATCTGCGAAGGAGCGCCCTTATCTGGCTTCGATGGGCATTTATGTGTTCAGCCGTCAGACACTGTTCGATCTCCTTGATGGCAACACCAACCACAAGGATTTTGGCAAGGAAGTCATCCCTGAGTCACTTGCTCAAGGGGACAAACTCCAGAGCTATGTCTTTGATGACTACTGGGAAGATATCGGTACGATCGGTGCGTTCTATGAGGCCAACCTCGCGCTGACACAACAACCACAACCGCCGTTCAGCTTCTACGACGAGAAATTCCCGATCTACACAAGGCCGCGTTATCTGCCTCCGAGCAAGCTTGTTGATGCTCAGATCACCAATTCAATTGTCGGCGAAGGGTCGATTTTGAAGTCCTGCAGCGTTCATCACTGCGTTCTGGGCGTCCGTAGCAGGCTTGAGTCGGATGTGGTCATTCAAGACACCCTCGTGATGGGTGCTGATTTCTTCGAGTCGAGCGAAGAGCGAGCCGTGCTTAAAGAGCGCGGTGGCATCCCTCTCGGAGTGGGTCAGGGCACCACGGTCAAGAGAGCCATTCTCGACAAAAATGCTCGTATTGGTTCCAATGTCAGCATCGTGAATAAGGACCATGTTGAAGAAGCTGATCGCCCGGAGCTCGGCTTCTACATCCGAAATGGAATCGTGGTCATTGTCAAAAATGCTTCGATTCCTGATGGAAGTGTGATCTGATCATTCATTCCTGACAGAGATGGACCACGTTGCAGCCGACTTCGGTTGTCGTGGTCACACTGTTGTCAGTGAATCGTCCAAACGAGCATGTCCAAGGCCCACTTCGGTCTGATTGGCCTAGGCGTGATGGGGGAAAACCTTGTCCTCAACGCTGAGCGCAATGGTTTCTCGAGCGTCGTTTACAACCGCACTTACGCAAAGACCGAAGAGTTTCTTGCTGGTCTGGGTGCTGGTAAGAACATTCAGGGCGCCACGGACCTTCAGGATTTCGTTAACAAACTGGAGCAGCCACGACGCATCTTGATGATGGTCAAGGCTGGTGGACCTGTGGATGCTGTGATTGAACAGATTTCCCCCTATTTAGATGAGGGAGATCTGCTAATTGATGGTGGTAACTCCGAATATCACGACACCGAACGCCGCGTTGCTGAGCTGGAAAGTAAGAGTTTTGGTTTTATTGGGATGGGCGTCTCGGGTGGAGCCAAAGGTGCCCTGGAGGGGCCGAGCATGATGCCCGGGGGGACCAAGGCCTCCTACGACGCGATTGAAAGTCTGGTTTGCAAGATGGCAGCCCAGGTCGAGGATGGTCCTTGCGTCACCTACATCGGACCAGGGGGATCAGGTCACTTCGTGAAGACCGTTCATAACGGCATCGAGTACGGCATTGAGCAGATCTTGGCGGAGGGTTACGACCTGATGAAACGGGTCGGTGGCATGAGCAGCCTCGAGATGGCCGATGTGTTCGCTCACTGGAACAGCACAGAAGAGCTCTCCTCTTATCTCGTCGAAATCACCGAGGTGTGTTTGCGCACGATGGATCCTGATGATGGGACCACACTTGTTGAGAAGATCCAGGACAAGGCCGGTCAGAAAGGGACGGGTCTCTGGACAGTTGTCAGTGCTCTGCAGATGGGGGCCTCGGTGCCCACGATCTATGCCGCCCTCAATGGACGGGTGATGAGCTCCATGAAAGACCAGCGCATAAAGGCTGAGCCGATTTTGAAGGGGCCGGCACTTCAGTCCTTCGATATGGGCTCATCCGCCGATGGCATGGCTCCTCTCATGGATGCCATGGTTCTGGCATGTATGGCGAGCTACGCCCAGGGCATGGAGCTGCTACGGATTGCATCCGCCGAGCACAACTACAACCTGGACATGCCTTCGATCGCACAGATCTGGAAAGGTGGTTGCATCATTCGCGCCCGCTTGCTTAAGCGCATTCAAGATGCTTTCAACGCCAACCCCCAGCTGGAAAACCTGTTGATCGATCCCTGGTTTGCCGATCAAGTGAACCGACGTCTGCCCGGTTTGGCCAAAGTGGTTGCTGGTGCTGCTGCTGCTGGCGTGCCGGTGCCGTGTCTCAGCAGCACTCTCGACTACATCAACAGCTACCGCACAGCACGACTGCCTCAGAACCTTGTACAGGCGATGCGCGACTGCTTCGGTTCCCACACCTACGAGCGCATCGACAAAGACGGCACCTTCCACACCGAGTGGCTCAACTGAGGACCGAGCGATGAGCTCCTATCGCATCGAGCAGGTTGGTACGACCCGAGGTCTTGCTCGAAGAGCCGCCGAGCACATCGGATCGGCGATTGACCTGGCTCTTGATCAGCGGGATCGGGCGCAGATTGCCTTGTCTGGTGGCAGCACCCCTGCTTTGGCCTATGCATTGCTAGGTCAGGAGCATCTGCCCTGGGACAGGGTTGATGTGTTTCTGGGCGACGAACGTTGGGTTGCCGCTGAAGATGAATCAAGCAACGCACGCATGTTGCGTAACACCCTGCTCAAGCAGGGTCAGCCTGGAGCTCGCGCTTGTTTTCATCCCGTTCCGACGGTGGAACTGGCGTCTCCGGAAGCCAGCGCCGAGGCTTTTGCGGAGTTAGTGGCCAAGGTCTGTCAGGGCCAGCCACCCGTGTTCGATTTCATGCTGCTCGGGCTTGGTGATGACGGTCATACGGCGTCACTCTTCCCTGGCACTGAGGCTCCTGGAGTCCGTGATCGCTGGACCACCATTGGACGGGGCAAAGGGCTTGAGCGGATCACTCTCACGGCACCTGTGCTCAGTGCTGCACGCCAGGTGGTGTTTCTCGTGAGCGGAGATGCCAAACGCCAGGCTCTGTCGCGACTCGTCGATGCAGATGAATCCCCGGAGCGCACACCTGCCAAGCTGGTTCAACCGGGTTCCGAGATTCTCGTGCTCGCCGATCAGGCTGCTGCTGAAGGTCTTTGACAACAACTCCCCACCACCAGCCACCTGAAATTCGAGTGATCGCTGCCGGTGACTCCTTTCGCGAATGGGCCAGCCTCAATGACACAATTATGGGCGGGTCCAGCAGTGCCGGCTGCAGATTCAGTGATCAGGGCCTTGTTCTCGAAGGCGAAGTGGTGAGTGAAGGGGGCGGTTTTGTGAGCTGCCGTTCGCCCGTCTACCGACCCCCCTTGGATCTCGTTTCCTACTCAGGGTTGCGTCTGAGACTGGATGGGGAAGGCCGCAGTTTCAAGTTTGCGGTGGCTTGCAGGGATGGAGTGTTTGGACTCACTGAGCTGATTCCAGGTGGATTGCGTTGGGTCACGACGGTTGCCACTGAATTAACGGACACCACGGTTGTTGAACTTCCCTTTGACCGCCTCAAGCCTGTCGTCCGTGCCAAACCTGTCAGCCTTCCGGTTCGCTTCGATCCGTCGTGCATCACTCGTCTCCAGTTACTGCATTCACGATTCGGTGACGATGGTGAGCCAAATCCCGGCTATCGAGCTGGTGCAATCAAGCTTTTGATCCGCTCGATCGAAGCGTTTTGAGATGAGTGCTTGCTCTGCGCTTGAGACGTTGATCGCCTCTGCAGCAGACCTGTGCCGCAAGCCTGTGCTTCATGCCGTCCTGTCTGCCGAGGATGCAACGCTCGATGACTACCGAGGACGGATCGAATGTCGTGATGTAGACGGGAATCGTCTCGAAGAGCTCGATCTCGAGCTTGAGCTGTATCGCAGTGGCGAGGAGCTCAATCTCACCCTTGCCTGGGTTGATCAACCTGCAAGGCCGATGCTTTGGCACGGTCAGCACCCTGTTTGGATGGATGGTGAAACGGGCAAGCGTTGCTCTGCTCCAGCCGATGGAGCACCACTTGAAGCCCTTGCTCGACGTCTCAGAGCCCTGCTGGTCTGATCAGGGTTGATCTGTGACCGCTCCCCTGCTGCTGGAGCTGACAAGACGTGCATATTTGCCAAGAATGCCGGTTCGATAGCGGGGCGGCGGACTGCTCCAGGCAGCGCGTCTGCGCTCCAGTTCGGCTTCATCCACATTGAGTTGAAGCACAAGTTGATTGGCGTCAACGGTGATGCTATCGCCCTCTTCAACCAGTCCGATGTTGCCTCCAACGGCTGCTTCGGGGGCCACATGCCCAACCACCAGTCCGTAGGAACCACCACTGAAGCGACCGTCGGTGATCAAGGCCACTTTTTCTCCCAGCCCCTGACCAACGATGGCTGCAGTGGGTGACAGCATCTCGCGCATACCAGGTCCACCCACTGGCCCCTCGTAGCGCACGACGACAACGTCTCCTGCCTTGATCTTGCGTTCAAGAATGGCCTCCAGGCAGGTCTCTTCACTTTCAAAGACCCTCGCTGGGCCCGTCAGTACAGGTGATTTGACACCGCTGATCTTGGCGACGCTTCCTTCAAGTGCAAGGTTGCCTTTGAGAATGGCCAGGTGTCCCTTCTGATAAATGGGTTTGCTGATCGGGCGGATCACATCCTGATCAGCTGGGGGGGCTGAAGGCACATCTTTGAGTAGCTGCTTCAGCGTCTTTCCTTCGATCGTTCGGCAATCTCCATGTAGGAGGCCGGCGTTTAGCAGCAGTTTCATTACCTGGGGGATGCCGCCTGCTCTGTGGAGATCAACGGTGACGTATCGACCGCTCGGCTTCAGATCGCAGAAGACCGGAACCCGCTGGCGGATCTGTTCAAAGTCATCGATGGTCAATTCGACTCCGGCCGTTCTCGCGATGGCGAGCAGATGCAAAACCGAGTTGGTTGAGCCGCCAACGGCCATGATCACGCTGATGGCATTTTCAAAGGCCTCTCTGGTCAGAAGATCCAAAGGCCTGATATTTGCTTTCACCGCTTCAACAAGGACCTCCGCTGACCGAGCAGCGCTGTCGGCTTTTTCAGCATCTTCAGCCGCCATTGTTGAGCTGCACGGGAGACTGAGCCCCATGGTTTCGATCGCTGCACTCATCGTGTTGGCAGTGAACATGCCGCCGCAGCTTCCAGCTCCAGGGCAGGCATTTTTTTCGACGGCGATGAGTTCGTCCATGTCGATCTTGCCGTTCGTGAGCTGACCCACGGCCTCAAAGGCACTCACTACGGTGAGATCGCATCCACCGAGTTTTCCCGGCTTGATTGTGCCGCCGTAGACAAAGATCGCCGGGATGTTCATCCGGGCCATCGCCAACATGGCGCCGGGCATGTTCTTATCGCACCCGCCAACGGCAAGCACGCCATCCATGCTCTGGCCGTTGCAGGCCGTCTCGATCGCATCGGCAATTACTTCACGGCTGACGAGGGAGTACTTCATCCCCTCGGTGCCCATGGAGATCCCATCGCTGACGGTGATTGTCCCGAACATCTGAGGCATGCCTCCGGCCAGGCGCGCTGCCGCTTCTGCACGCTTCGACAAATCGTTCAGGCCCACATTGCAAGGTGTGATCGTGCTGTAGCCGTTGGCGATCCCGATGATCGGTTTGCCGAAATCCTGGTCACCAAAGCCCACGGCTCGCAACATCGCCCTGTTAGGGGAACGCTGGATCCCCTTGGTGACGGCATCGGAGCGGAGCATGGACGATCTCGCGTTGCGGCGATTCACTTCGGTCAACCTACCGGCCGCTCTGTCACTGTCTGGAGCCGAGATCTTCAAGCTGACGGCGCACATCTGCAATCGCGGAATTCAGCTGTTCGACGCGAGCTTCAAGGTGGCTGTCGGTGTCGGGTTCTGGACGATCCCCTGCGCTGAAGGCCTCACTACCATCCTGCATGCGCGGTGCGTAGAGCATCGAGCGCTGGTTGCGAAGTCGCCGACGGCGGTCAGCCTCGGAGAGCAGCCACCATCCGAAGCCTGCCGCTCCCAGAACGGCACCACTAACAAGGGTGGCCAGAGTTCCTGATCCAGAGTCCTGCTGCCGCGCCATGGGCTTCCTTTTAATATTTCCAGCCTAGTGCGGCTGAGCTGTTCTGATTCCCAGTCTTTGCAGGGGATCACCGATTCCTGGAAGGATCCGGCCTTGCTCGTCGAGGTCGGCATCGATACAGGCTGTATGGATTGTGATCTCCGGGTAGGTCTCACCGATTTGCTTCAGTCCTGGGCTGGCGGTGAGCGCTGTGATCACCCTCAGCCGCGGTGCTTCGACGCCCAGTTGCTCCAGACGCCGCAGCAGTTCGATCAGTTCATCGCCTTGACGGATCTGATCCAGAAGCAGCACCACACCGGCCTGGGCTTCAATCGCTTCAGGCAGACCTCCCAGGCAAAGTTCGGCGCTGGGCAGCACTTGGCGTGCACCTTCCCAGAGCTGTAGTCCTCCCGGGAATATCGGGGCGGCCAGCAGTGGAACCGCTGTTTCAATCACCGTTCCTTCCGTGCTGGCCAGAGGAGTTTTGATCACATCTCTGCGATGAGGCAACCAGTCGCGGATCGCTTCATAGCTGAGCCAGCGTCCGAGCTCCTCCATGGCCGTTCGGAACAAAGCCGGTGGTGTCCCCTCATGCCTCAGCACGGTCAGCCAGTGGGCGATCAGGGGATGGGGCGGTACCACTACCCGGAGAGTCTTGGCCATGACGCGTGGCTGGGCAGTCGTCTGCCATATCGTGACTGCTCAAGTTACGGCAGTTGTCCCTAAAGACCTGTCGAGCGTTCACCCACCATGGTCTTGTCTGCTTTTTTTCAATCTGTTTCCCGCCGCTTAATCGCTTCGTTGCTGTGTGGCCTGCTCGTCGTCATCGGACTGGTGGTCGGTGGTGATGCTGCTGATGCGATCACGGCTCCTGAGCTGCGCGGGCAACGGGCTGTTCAAGACATAACTGCCGATATGCATGGGCGCGATCTCAAAGAGAAGGAATTCCTCAAGGCTGACCTACGCGAGGTGAATCTCAGCGAGACCGATTTGCGTGGTGCTGTGATCAATACCTCGCAGCTCCAGGGTGCTGATCTTCGGGGAGCGGACCTTGAGGATGTCGTGGCCTTCTCTAGTCGCTTCGACGGAGCCGATCTTCGCGATGCCAACTTCACCAACGCGATGTTGATGCAAAGTCGCTTCAACGATGCTGAAATCGAAGGAACGGATTTCACCAATGCTGTGATCGACCTTCCCCAGCTCAAGGCGTTGTGCGTCCGGGCCACAGGTGTGAACAGCCGCAGTGGTCTTAGTACCCGTGAATCCCTGGGGTGTCGCTGATGCCTTCACGGCTTCCAGTCACCGTGATCACCGGCTTTCTCGGGGCCGGTAAAACAACGCTTCTCCGACATCTTCTGGTGAACAGCGGCCAGCGCTTGGCAGTGATGGTCAATGAATTCGGCTCGGTCGGTTTGGATGGCGATCTCATCCGCAGCTGTGGCTTCTGCCCTGAAGACGAGGTTGACGGTCGGTTGGTGGAGCTCAACAACGGTTGTTTGTGCTGCACGGTTCAGGACGACTTCCTGCCGACGATGGAGACCTTGCTCCAGCGTTCGGATCAGCTCGATGGAATCGTCGTGGAGACCAGTGGCCTGGCACTGCCCAGACCGCTCCTAAAGGCTCTTGAGTGGCCAGCCATCCGTAAGCGGGTTCATGTGAATGGGGTGGTCACCGTTGTGGATGGGGAAGCTCTCAGTGCAGGAAGCCCCGTTGGCGATCCCGCAGCCCTTGAACGTCAGCGTCAGGAGGATCCCAATCTGGATCACCTCACTGCCATCGATGACTTGTTTAAAGATCAGCTTGAGGCGGCAGACCTCGTGCTGATCAGTCGATCGGATCGACTCGATGCCTCCCAATTGGAGTCAGTTCAACAGCAGCTTGCAGAACGGGTGAGGTCAGGAGCTGGCACCCTGGCGATCAGTCGAGGCATTGTGGATCCAGCGCTTGTGCTGGGGATGGATCACGCCCACCAGTCGATGCCCGTTGACATTGACTCCCCACACGATGAACATGACAGCCACGGCCATGACAGCCATGACCAGGGGCATGGCCATCATCATCACGATCACACCCATGTGGAGGCGGTCAGCGGTCAGATTCAACTGGAGGGATGCTTCGAGCGTGGACAGCTCGAACAGTTGCTCAGCAGCTTTGTGATCGACCACGATGTGATCCGGCTGAAGGGACGGCTCTGGATTCGGGGAAAAACCCTTCCTCTTCAGATCCAGATGGTGGGTCCTCGTTTAGAAAGCTGGTTTGAGTCTGCTCCGATTGAGGCCTGGAAGCCTGTTGGTAGCCAGGGTCTGGAGTTGGTGGTGATCGGTTTGCAAAGTGATTCCACCCAGCGACTCGAACAGCGCTTGCAGAACACTTGTCTGCAGGGAGTTTGATGATCTTGCGGTGGTTCGCAACAGCAGCTCTTTTCGGAGGGCTATGGAATTCGTTCATCGCCGTCAAGGCCGAAGAACCACGGCTTCAACAGGGGATGAGTGTGAGCTACCGCTGCAGCGGTGGCGAGCGGCTTGAGGCGACCTATTACGAGCTACGCGATCGTTCTCTGGCGTTTGTTCGACTGCGACTGCCGGATGGACGTCAGCTGACATTGCCGCAGGTCGCTTCGGCATCGGGAGCTCGATTCAGTGCTGACCGCGAGCTCACCTGGTGGATCAAAAGCAACAGCGGTTTCCTTCAACAGCGCGACTCTGAGGGTGAGTGGCGCGTCACGTTGAAGGACTGTGATTCGGTGGTCTAGAGAGCGGCCCTTTAATTACGGACTTCCAGCCGATCCGTGCCGCTGCGTTCGATCAGTTGAGCCAGTTCGAGCATGTCGGACCTGTTGACCAGGCCGATGCAACCCAGAGTTCCGCTGTTGGCGTTCTGAAGCCCCGCGCTGGGATCCAGGTGGATCCCCAGCACTCTGCGACCGGTGGTGAAGGTGGGCTCGATGCTGATCCACACAGGACCAAGCTCGGGGTAATGACCGTCGGTCAAGGGTTCAACGACACCCACGCTGTAATTCCCGATCGGCAGGGGCGCACGGCTACCGAGCTGGTCACGATTGGCGTTCTGACGATTGGCTCGGCCACTGACGGCGTCAAAACGACGCAGAGGTTCACCAGGAATCTCGATTTTGAGGTTCCAGATGGGATCTCCGGTTGTTGCCAGCCGACGATCGGTGCGCTCGAGAACAAGGGTGGGAGCAGGATCGGGCTTCGGCGCTTCAGGCTCAAGCAACGCCATCAAGGATTGCCGTTTGAACGGTTTGGCTTCAGCTCTCGCTGCAGACGTCAAACCTGTCCCTGCCAGAACCATGGCCAGGGTCAGACCTGAGAGCAGGCTGCTGAACAGAGGACGAGTTCTGACGATTTGCATCCCGTTGGCAGAAAAACGTGCCTGTCCTAAGGGGGATGATTATCGCTTGATGAATGAATAAACGGTTGTTCAGCTGGCCTCGAGTTGTCGCCAGTCCAGGCCAGGGCAATGGGCGACGATGGCCGCCGTCGTCCTCATGTAGTCCGCATAGGAGGGAAGCTCACGAAGCAGTGCGCGTTCCTCGCGCCGAGCTTTGCCGGTGAGAACTTTGATCAGAAGCAGAAACAGCAACAGATGCAGCATGCTTCCCAACGCGATCACCACTCCAAGAGAACAGACCAGAACCGCTCGGTAGAGAGGATGGCGGCAGCGTGCATAGACGCCTGTGGTGACCAGATCAGCTCCCGGTTTCGGATCCGGTAGCGGAGAAAGGCTGGGCCCCAGTGTCAGAAATCCTTGGACGGCCAGGCCCAGGCCGATTGTCAGGGTGATCAGGCCCATGATTTGAGCTGCAGCAGGCCAGGCAATCCCGAACAACCCCGGATTTGGCCATGCAGGGATCAGATGACAGCTGATTAGGGCCAGCTGTGCCATCAACCACCACTCACCACGTCGGTTGTTGAACCAGCCGTCCCAGCTCAACCCCCAGCCTGTGAATGCTTGTTTCCAGCCGCTCATGGCGGGGCTGTCTCCATCACGACTGCTCCTGAGTGGGACCATGCTCCAATTCTGACCTCCCATCAATCATGAGAACCGTCGTGATCACTGGTTCCAACAGGGGAATCGGGGCCGCGGTGGCGCGCACGTTGATCAAGCAAGGGCAGCGACTCTGCCTGGCAGTGCGCGATCCCAAGGCCTTGTCGGGAACCGATCTGGACCCCGATCTATTGCCCGATCGCCTGATGTCATGCCCCTATGACGCTCGCGTTCCAGAAGATGCTCAACGGGTTGTCGACACGGCTCTGAGCCGGTTTGGATCCCTGGATACGCTCATTCACTGCGCTGGAATCCTGCGTCGGACTCCCCTGTTGTTCAGTGAAGAGCAACGCGCTGAACCGGATGAACTCTGGAACGTGAATGTGATGGGTCCCTGGTGGTTGACTCGGGCTGCCTGGCCTGCCCTCGTTGATTCTGGACGGGGTCGGATTCAGGTGCTGGTTTCGATGAGCGGCAAGCGCTGCAAAGGTTCGCTTGCTGGATATACCGCGAGCAAATTCGCATTGATGGGCCTCTGCCAAACCATGCGCAACGAGGGTTGGGATCAGAACATTCGTGTCACCGCTGTCTGCCCTGGTTGGGTCAATACCCAAATGGCCGCCGGGGTGAAAACAATGCCGCCCGAGCAGATGACACAGCCTGAGGATCTGGCCAGTCTCTGCGCGCATCTGCTCACGCTTCCGTCGGCGGCGGTGCCTTTTGAATGTGCCGTTAATGCAGCGCTCGAGCGTTGATCAATCCAGAGGGATCTCTCCTCGGGCGCAAATGTCGTTCCAGCAGAGCGTCCTTTCCGCGACCCAACGGGCCTGCACTCCCGTCCAGGTGCTGTTGCCATTCCGCTGCATCTTCATGCGCCCGCTGCCGTCATGTTGGAAGCGCACGGTTGTGTTCTCAAACGCCAGTTGCCAGCTGCTGCCAGGTTGATCGCTCTCATAGCGACAGTCTTGCCACGCTTGATGCTGTTGCCGACATTCCACGGGCACGCTGACTGCGGGTTGGGCTGGAGCAGCCAGGCCGAGGCCAGCCGCAAGTAGCACGCTGGCCTGGCTGAAGGAGCGGATGAGGGGTGCCAGTGGATAGCGCACGGACTGGACTTTGCAGCAAGGGGCTTTTTCAACGTGCATTTCGTCGAACGAAAGCGGTCCCCTGGCCTGTCAATATTTAACAATTGCCGCTCGGAGCCCGTGCCGCGTTACCAAGCCCGCGTTCTGGTGCACCTGCGCCCATCGGTACTCGATCCAGCCGGTGAGGCTGCCAGGGCAGCCGCGTCCCGTCTCGGTGTGGAGGGTGTGGAACGACTGCGTATCGGCAAAGCTGTGGAACTGGAAGTCGAGGCCTCTGATGAGGCTGAAGCACGCCGAAACCTGGAGCTGCTCAGTGATCGGCTGCTTGCCAATCCAGTGATCGAGAACTGGACTCTTGAGTTGACCCAGTCATGACCATCGGCGTTGTCGTTTTTCCTGGATCGAACTGCGACCGTGATGTTCGTTGGGCGACCGAGGGCTGCTTGGGGATGCCAACGCGATACCTCTGGCACGAGGAACGTGATCTGAGTGGTCTTGATGCGGTCGTCCTTCCCGGGGGATTCAGCTATGGGGATTACTTGCGCTGTGGTGCAATCGCCAGATTTGCTCCAGTCCTTGAATCACTGCTCAGTTTCGCTTCATCCGGTGGACGGGTCCTAGGCATCTGCAATGGTTTCCAGGTGTTAACAGAGCTGGGACTTCTACCTGGCGCGCTCACCCGCAACCGTGATCTTCATTTCATCTGTGAAGACACTGCTCTTTCTGTAGCGAGTGATCGCTCGCCATGGCTGTCTTCCCGTGGCCGGGGAAGCCAGTTTTCCCTGCCGATTGCCCATGGAGAGGGGCGCTACCAATGCAGTGATGACACGCTGAAGCAGCTTCAGGACGATGACGCCATCGCCTTGCAGTACTGCGTGAACCCCAATGGTTCCGTTTCGGATATCGCCGGCATCACCAATGCCTCGGGTTCGGTGCTCGGACTGATGCCTCATCCTGAGCGTGCTTGTGATCAGCAGACGGGAGGAACGGCAGGTCGAGCCATCCTGGAAGCGCTGCTCTCCTGACCCATGCGTCGTCGTTCTCTTCTGGCGCTGGCTCTTTCCGCCGGCTCAGGAGTTGCTGTGTCCTTGGCTGGAGGTCATGGCAGAGCCACATCCAGGTCGCGTCAACCTCGGCCAGTGCCTCCCCTTCGCCGAGGCTCACGGCTGAGAGCCATCAATCCAGGCACGTGGATGGATCCTGAAACGGATTTCACGCCATTGCTGCAGCGATGCGCCGCTCAAGGCTGGCATCTTGAAATTCCAGAGAGCGTCAGAGGTCAGTGGCAATGGTTCTCGGCCACCGATGATCAGCGGCGTGCCTCAATCGAAGACGCCTGGAACGACCCCACTCTCGATGGCGTGGTGTACGTGGGAGGTGGCTGGGGTGCAGCGCGTGTGCTGGAGTCTGGCCTGCGGTTTCCTGATCGCCCCTTTTGGTCTCTGGGTTTCTCTGACAGCAGTGCTCTTCTACTCGCCCAGTGGCAGGCCGGTCTGCTGGGAGCCATTCATGGCTCTGCCTGGGGAGTCGAGGAGCAGTGGCAACGCACGGTTGACCTGCTGAGCGGACGACCGACGCAACCATTGCAAGGACGAGGACGGCGCGGTCGTCAGGCACGGGGACGACTGGTGGTTACGAACCTCACGGTTGCAACCCATCTGATTGGGACCCGTTGGTTCCCCTCGCTCAAAGGGGCGATTCTGGTGCTCGAGGATGTGGGCGAGGCGCCCTATCGAGTGGATCGCATGCTCACCCAGTGGCGCAGCGCTGGTCTGTTCAAGGGTTTGGCCGGAGTGGCCTGTGGTCGCTTCAGCTGGAAAGAAGACGATGTTCTCCCTGGCGATTTCTCCATGCCGGAAATCCTTGACGAACGTCTCAGTGATCTCGGCGTACCTCTTGTCATGGATCTGCCTCTTGGTCATGGTCTGCCGAATTGGGCACTGCCTCTTGGACGCGAAGCATTGCTCGATGCATCATCTGGCCAACTCACACTGCAGGCCTAAAGGGTCTCGTTCAGCGTCTGTTGCGTGCCTCATTTCTTCGGGTTTTGCCTCTTTTCTTTTTTTCTCAACAGCAAGTCCATTGGAATCATTCCAAGAGTCAGATAGGGCACGAATTGAGGCGAAAATTCTGCGGCCAGGCCAATCAACAGAAAGGCGGCAACGAAGCTTGCCCCTCGATATTTTTTGAGTCCTGAACCCTCACGACCTTTGATGAGGGCTGACTGCTCAAGCAGCTCGGGCTTCTGCCAGGCATGGATTGCGATAAGCCATCCAATGCCGCTAATCAATGCAAGAGTCCACCAGTAGAGAAGGCCGACCCCCTTGCTTGCAATTATCTGCCCATCATTTAATGAACCATAGAGTGCTGTGGGCCAGGGAAGGAAAACAATTAATGCCATCCATAATGAATTCAGCCAAAAAATTATTCCATCAAAAGTTCTCATCGAATTGAAGACCTGATTGTGCTTAAGCCACAACACAGAAAGGATTAAAAAGCTCAGCCAAAATGCAAAAATCTGAGATGAGTTGTCGCTAATCACTTGCCATATCGATTCTCCGCTTGTCGATTTGATGTCAACCAGCGGAAGCAGTTGAAGAGTGATGGCAATCGCAACAACTGCATCAGTGAAGTTGATCAGTCGGTCGAATGATCGCCGCTGAACGGGCGAGATTGAATTCTGTTCGCCGTCCATTCGAGATTGATCAAAGGATTCTCATGGTAGATCTCACCTTGCTATTGGCTCACCTCCTCTTTGCTGATTCGATCAGTGTGATCACTGAATCAAGTGTTGCAAGTCTCTTTGTTCGTCATCTGCTCCCTGACATTGGTTTGTTCAATCAGGTTGCTTCGGGCTGATCATGATTGACGCAGGTTTGATTCGCTATTGACCGAGACGCCACTGAATCTTTGAAGGCTTCAAACAGCCTTAAAAAAAAGGGGCCTGATGGCCCCTGTTTGATGCAAGTTGTGTGGTCAAGTTGATCAGACAGCAACAGTGGCTTTGGGATCCAGTGCACCTTTGGCATAGAGGCCGGCGTAGTAGGTGATGCTCTGCTGTTGAATCTTGCTGGCGTTGCCTGCGGCCCAGAACTGCTGATAGCGGTCGAGACAGACCTGCTTCATGTATTTGCGAGCTGGCTTGTTGAAATGGCGGGGATCAAAATTGGCTGGATCGGCGATCGCCGCCTCACGTACTGCCGCAGTAAAGGCAAGGCGATTGTCGGTGTCGATGTTCACTTTGCGAACACCGTTGCGAATTCCTTCCTGGATTTCCTCCACAGGAACTCCATAGGTTTCAGGAATTGAACCACCATGCTTGTTGATCATCTCCAGCCACTCCTGGGGCACGGAAGAGGAACCATGCATCACGAGGTGCGTGTTGGGGATCGCTTTGTGAATCTCAGCGATTCGGCTGATTGCCAGCACTTCACCGGTGGGTTTGCGGGTGAATTTGTAAGCACCATGGCTGGTACCGATCGCGATGGCCAATGCGTCGCACTTGGTTTTGGCCACGAAATCCGCAGCTTCTGCTGGATCTGTCAGCAGCATGTCCTTGGAGAGCTCACCTTCGAAGCCATGGCCGTCTTCAGCCTCACCCTTTCCGGTTTCCAGTGAGCCCAGGCATCCCAGCTCACCTTCGACACTCACTCCAACGGAGTGAGCGAAATCAACAACCTGCTTGGTGACAGCAACGTTGTAGTCGTAGCTGGCGGGTGTTTTGGCGTCAGCTTCGAGGGATCCATCCATCATCACGGAGGTGAATCCGTTGATTGCTGCCGAATAGCAGGTGTCAGGAGCATTGCCATGGTCCTGATGCATCACCACGGGAATGTGGGGATAGGTTTCAGTGGCAGCCAGGATCAGGTGGCGCAGAAAGATCTCACCTGCGTAGCTGCGTGCGCCACGGGAAGCCTGCAGGATGACCGGACTATCGGTCTCGTCGGCCGCTTCCATGATTGCCTGCACCTGTTCAAGGTTGTTGACGTTGAATGCAGGAATGCCGTAGCCGTTTTCGGCAGCATGGTCGAGCAGAAGCCGAAGCGGAACGAGCGCCATAGAGAAAGTCCAAAAAAAAGCCCTATCGGACTAAAAGGTCCGTAGGGCCGAGACTTTACCTGAGTAGTGTTCAATTTGTCACGCACGCCTGTCTCACAAGCGGTGTCAGGCTGTGCGTGATGCTGAATCAGTAGGTGTAGCCCGCTACAAACAGCTGCTCATCGGAGGAGGGCTGTGATCCGGGTACATAGCGACCGAGTGAGGCCTCAGAGTTGGCCTGGGCGCGTGCCAGCAGTGCTTTCTGGCCGGCTTCCAGGTTCGTGCCAGCCCATCCCTTCAGGCAGGAGTGCTGCAGTGCTCTTCCGTAAGAGAAGCCAAGATTCCATTTCGCTTTGCGCTCGATGGTGTTCATGTGGTTCAGGTAAACCGAAGCAGCTTCTTCGCTCAGACCACCAGACAGGAACACGATGCCGGGAACGCTTGCTGGGACGCTGCGCTCCAGAGTGCGCACGGTCATGGCAGCCACTTTGGCTGGATCTGCTTTTTCGGAACAATCGGCTCCCTGGACGGTCATTGAAGGCTTCAACAGGGTTCCTTCAAGCAGAACACCGTTGGCCTGGCAAGCGTGATACACCTCTTGGATCACGTGCTCCTGAATTCGGGCTGTGGTTTCGATCGTGTGATCACCATCCATCAGGATCTCTGGTTCCACAATCGGCACAAGACCTGATTCCTGGACTGAGCGTGCATAACGAGCCAGTCCCCAGGCGTTCTCCCGAACAGACAGAGGTGAGGGGCAGCCGTCAGAGGTGATTTGCAGAACAGCGCGCCATTTTGCGAAGCGTGCTCCTTGTGCGTAGTAGTCGGCTGCACGCTCGACCAGTCCGTCCAGGCCAGTGCAAAGGGTTTCAACCGAGCCTGCGCCGACGAGCGGACGGAGGCCCATATCAACCTTGATACCAGGAATGATGCCCAGCTTGCCAAGTTTGTTGACCATGGACTCGCCGTCGGCATGGTTTTGGAAGAGGGTCTCTTCGTAAAGAATGGCCCCGCTGATGAAGTCTCCGAGACCGTCTGCGGTGAAGAGCATTCCGCGATAGGCCTGGCGATTGGCTTCGGTGTTCTCAACTCCGATGGAGCCCAAGCGCTTGCCGATGGTCTTGGTGGATTCGTCCACAGCAAGAATCCCCTTGCCAGGTGAGGCGAGAGATTGTGCGGTTGCAATCAGTTCGGAGGAATAATCAGACAGTGCCATTTGATTCTTCGGAATTGAGAGAGTCTCGGGGTCCAGAAGGACACCTAAGCCTCTCTGTTTACACCCTTAAGTGAGATTTGCTACGCACTGGCTGAAACATTTGATTGTTGCTGCCCTGATTGGTTGCAGCGCGCTGGTAACTGGGCTAAGCGATTTCAGGCTGATGTCGACTCGTTCGTTCAGTCGACGAGCTGATGTCAATTTCTTCTCCTCAAACCTGCTCGTTTTGTTCTGGACTGTGTTGCATAAAAAAGCCGGCTCCTCAAGGAGCCAGCTTTTTGGTCTTTGAAGTCTCAATCAGGAGTAGGCCGAATCAAAGCTCAGAGAGGGCCTGCCACTGATTGGGAAGGATTTTGGCAACCAGCTCGAAATTGCCATCACCGAGGGGCTTTGCAACGTAGGCAACACCCATGGGTGCGGGATAAATTCCATTGGTTGGAACCACAGGCATCGTCACACCCTGGAAGGGGTCATCGTGTCCAACGAGGAATGTGTTTTTGCCGGCTTCAGGTTTCGCGGACATCAAGGGAGCAACGCGCTTGGCGTAGTTCTCGTAATCCTCCGGAGAGCACTCAACACAGGGCAGGAAATTCAGATCTGAGTTCTTGGTGTAGGTGCCGAAAGCCAAATCAGCTGTGTTGTACGCACGGCAGTAGTCGCTTGAGATGACATCTCCAACAGGAATGCCTGCGGCCTTGATGCCTTCACCGATCGTTTTGGCATCAGCTTTGCCTTCATCACTCAGGCGACGCTGAGTGCTGCAATCAGCGAGATCCAGTTCTGGGCTGACCTGGTCGCCCCAGTCCTTCGTGGTTTTGGTATGACGGATGTAGATGACATGACCGCCATCCCTCAGCGCGCTAACGAGAGACTTGTCGTCGACTGTGTTGACGAAATCTTTGTTGTTTTGTTCGCCAGAAAGGGTTGTCTCGTTTTGTTCATAGGCCTCAACCTCGCTGTTGTTGGAAGCTGGTTGGTCCTTGGCTGAATCCTTGCTGACCGTTCCAGATGAACACGCCGCCATCAAGAGGAGCGCAGCAAAACAGGTTGCTTTTTTGATCATTGATCAAAGAAAATACATATTGATTAAAGCGATTTCATATTTATGTGGCATTTTCAAAGTCACGCAAAGCCGTCGCTGTTGATACAAAGTTCAAAGTGAGTGGCTCGTTGTCTGAATCAGCGTGACGTCAAAGTCCTGTCACAGGCCTGCTGGCTCGCGAGACCTTCAGCAAGGCCAGGCACCATCGGATGGCCCTTTTGAATGCTCTTCGCCCACCAGCTCTGAAGACGCGCGACCGGTGCGACTCGTCCATCACTCCACGTCGTCGCGAAGCGCAGATCCTCATCTGGTTGGACGTTGCGAGCCGCGTCTCCGCCTTGTTGCAGGGTGAGCGAAAAGCCGTGCACATAATCCTTCTGGTTCTCACTCCCCAGAACCAGGCTGCCCTCGGATCCGTAGATCTCAATCCAGCAACCACGACCATTGCGTGCAACCGAGGACAGGGCGACTTGTGCGGCGACGGTCCCACCTTGATGGGTCCCTAAGTCCACATTGATCAGGGCGATGTCGTCAGCATCAACGGGCCGCATGTTGCCTTCGCTATCGGGTCGGTGTGCAATGGCGGTGCGTGTCATGGCCTGTGGTTCTCCAACAGAGCCGATCAACCACGCCAAGGTGTCAAAGGCATGGGTGCCAAGCGCTCCGATGACGCCTCCACCTTGATTGGCCTGTGAGTACCAGTTCCAGGCTCTTTGCGGGTTGGCTCTGCTGCTCATCAACCAATCCAGTTTCACCAGCCATGGGGTTCCCACAGCTCCCTGCTCAAGAAGGCGTGCTGCCTGTTGAAACAGGGGAACTGCTCTGTATTCGAAATCCACAGCAACGCTGAGACCTCTGCCGATGGCTTCGCGCTGCAGATCCGCCACGTCCTGCGCATTCAGAGCGACGGGCTTCTCAAGTAGCAGATGTTTTCCCGCCTTCAGCGCTCGCATTGCCAGCTCAAAACGAGGTGCCGGTGGTGTGGCAATGATCACTGCATCGACTCGCGAATCCTCAAGGAGTGAGTCCCAGCATTGGTAACCCTTCAGGCCTGATTTGCTGCAGGCCTCATCCAGTCGATCCTGCCGTCGGTGCCAGAGAGCGACAGGTTCCAGCTCGGGAACGTTCTGTAGAGCGGGCAGATGAACCGCTTCGCCGAAGCCGAGGCCGGCGATGGCAACACCAATCGGGCGTTGAGAGATCGGATTGGGAGCCATGGAAAAGCGGGCGGCGGATACAGGGACGCAGTCAGCCCATTTCTGAACTGCAAACGGCGTTGATGACTTCAGTGATTAGATCATCCTTGGCCGGCGCTTCCCAGTCAGCCCTGAAGCGGGGCAGTCCGTTCTTCTGTGTGTCTCGATAGAGCGACTGATCACAATCGATTTCCATCACCACAAGAGTCCCCAGGGCAGGAGATTCATCCTCGGTTTTCAGGCTGTATCGACTGAGAACCGACACATTGCCCTCTCTTGTTCTGCGGACGCTTCCTGCGTCCCACCACTGCTGCCCTTCGCTGGTTGATGGCACTTCACGCCAATCAACAGGACCGGCGAAAACCGGCTGAGCGACACCCGTCTGCATTAAAACCACAACCAGTGAAGCCAACAGTGCTGATGTCAGCCACTGATGGACTCGTGTCCTCAGATTGATGTTCATGCCTCGACGGCGACCTCGGGACGACAGCCATGCAGGCTTAAAAGAGTTGCCAAGGTGTTCTTCAATTGTGTTCTCGGCACGATTGTGTCAACGAACCCATGCTCTTGGAGGTATTCGGCCGTCTGGAAGTTATCGGGAAGCTTCTCCCGCAAGGTTTGTTCAATCACTCTCCGGCCGGCAAAACCGATCAGAGCCTTGGGCTCGGCGAGGATCAAATCGCCAAGCATGGCGAAGCTTGCCGTGACGCCACCTGTTGTGGGGTGCGTCAGCAGCGGCATGTAAAGCACACCCGCTTCGCGATGGCGTTCCAGCGCTCCGGAAATCTTGGCCATCTGCATGAGGCTCAGCATGCCTTCCTGCATGCGTGCGCCTCCGGAGGCACAGACGATGAGTAAAGGAAGCTTTTTGGCTGTGGCCGCCTCGATCAGCCGGGTGATTTTTTCTCCCACCACCGAGCCCATAGATCCGCCCATGAAACGGAAATCCATCACCGCAAGGGCCATGGGGATCTCGTCCACTCGGCACAATCCCGTAATCACCCCATCGCGAAGTCCTGTGCTGGCTTGGGTTTCCCGCAGACGATCGGCATAGGCGCGTCGATCCTTGAACCCAAGCGGATCAGTGGGAGTCAGGTCTTCGTCAAGCGGTTCAAAGCTTCCCTCGTCGGCAATGATCGCGATTCGCTCAGCACTGAAGATGCGGTGGTGATAACTGCAGCTGCCGCAAACACTTGCGTTGGCCAGAAGGTCTTTGCGATAGACCACCTGGGAGCACTCAGGACATTTGCTCCAAAGACCATCCCCCTCCTCGGGTTCTTGCGCGACCTTGACCACGGACTGACCCTTGCGGCGATCAGCGAACCAGTCGAAAAGAGACACGGGGACAATCCAGACCAGCCCATTAAAAGACGGACCGGGCCAAGAACCATGCCATCGGGACTTCTCTTCTTTTCCAGGAGCCTTTTCAAGACGATGTTGATGGAATTTTTTGTCTCAATTCCGCTCACAGTCACACCATCAATCGAGCATCGAAGTAAGCAGTACTGACGCGTAACATTTGTCACTCAAGAGGTGTGATTCCGACCGTTTTTAATCTTTGCTCTAGGGCTTACAGCGGTTGTTTGTCTATAAAAAATTATTGGCATTCTTTTGATGGCATCGCATACTGCGGCAATCAATGAACATCTTGCGCTTGAGTTTCAGGCTAGTCATACCACCTGGCGATGTCGATTTGGTTGCGTGAGAGAGATTTAATTGGTTTCTCTAGTTACATGCTCAACAAAAGCACCGAGGAACGAGGTCATGCCTCTAAATTCATTGCCTATCTAGTTGATAGCGAATGTAAAGTTCAGCTGCCTACGATTGAGTCGCCTGAGAGAGAGTGGCAGTCTGTTAAAACGCTTTTTGACAAGGTGTATGAGATGGAAAAAACTGTCACCAAGTCGATCAATAATATTTATACGCTTTCGGAAAATGAAGGGGATAGGACTGCCACAGCCATGCTCGATTGGTTTGTGGGTGAGCAGCTGCAGGAAGAATCCGAAGCTCGATTTGTTCTGAAACGACTGCGCTTGGCCGATTCCAGTCCAGCGGCATTGATCTTGCTCGATCAGCAATTTCTCGATGGAACTTTACTGGCCAACGTCAAAGCAGGAGGAGCTTTTGACATTGCAGGCGTTGGGGGCGGTGCGGCTGTCTGATTTTGTTCACGACCCGATCAGTGCCACCCAATGACTCCACCACCATTGAGGCCCCATCAACCAGACCAACCAAATCCCCAGGGCAATGAAGGGGCCGAACGGGAAAGGTTGTCTGGGTTCCAGGCGTCCGGTGATCCTGCCAATCACCCCGAACATCGCTCCTGAGATCACCGCGATCCCCATAGCCATTCCCAGTCCAGCCAGTCCCAGCCAGGCTCCTGCCATGGCTGCCAGTTTGGCGTCACCCAATCCCAGTGCAGGCTGTCCCACCAAGCGTTCCGCCAGAGCACT
Organism: Synechococcus sp. GEYO; assembly: GCF_900473955.1. NCBI lineage: Bacteria > Bacillati > Cyanobacteriota > Cyanophyceae > Synechococcales > Synechococcaceae > Synechococcus > Synechococcus sp. GEYO. Next base: position 346,504 of record NZ_UCNL01000008.1, on the reverse strand, counting down.
GAGACCTTCCAGCACCAGTAACCCCGCTGCTGACGCCAGCAGATGATTGAACAGAAGGCTCTTGCCGATCTCCGGATGTCCAAAGGCAGCAACCAGCGCGCTCGCCAGCAGTCCTGTGATCACTCCTGCGCGGCAGATCGGTTCCGGTAACCAAAGGTGATCGATGTCGATCAGCACCAGCGGCATTAACAGGCTGATCAGCGCGACTCCACCCACCAGCGTGACGAGAGTTGTCACGGGGTCTGATGACAACGTGTCAACGTTGAAGCCCATGGCCCACGCCGCACTCAGCCATAACCCTGCAGTGAGAGCCTCAACGAGGGGGTAGCGAGCAGAGATGGGTTGATCGCAGTTGCGGCAGCGCCCTCTTAATGCCAGCCAGCCGATCACGGGAACGTTGTCGTGCCATCGCACGGAATGACCGCAGCGAGGACAGTGACTGCCTGGCCAAACAACGGACTCCTCTCTCGGAAGTCGCCAGGTGACGACATTAATGAAGCTGCCAACACAGGCTCCTGTGAGCAGCACGATCGAAACCAGGAGTGGGTTCAAGACCCTTGCCCCTTGACCCGTTCTTTGGGATTGCGTGGTCGCCTTAGCCTTCGACTGATCAGTTCTGCACTGATGAATTGTTCATCAGGCAAAAGCGTTGGAGCCTCGAGAACCACGCGCCCCTCAGTGAGATTGATCTTCACGACAACTCCGCAGGGGTCGAGCGAATGGGTTGATTCGCTCAGATGTTGGAAATAAATTTTTCGGGCCAAAGCGATCAGGCGCCTGCTGTCCACTCGGTCCCAGCGTGGAGTGAGGCTGGCGTTTCCGCCGGCTCCCGCGATCACGAAGGAGGGAGGTGAAACAGAAATAGACTTACCTGAACAATCAGATGAGCCCACGATAGAGCTGATTGGGGCTGTTGATAAACAGAAATCAGTTCATCTTTTTCTTCTCTTCAATCATGCGGTGGATGATTGGAGTGAGAATCAGTTCCATGGCAAAACCCATCTTGCCGCCGTTCACCACGATGCTGGTGGGGCTGGACATGAACGAGTCGTGGATCATGTTCAGAAGATCGTTGAAGTCAATCCCCCACTTCTCTCGAGCACCCTTGCGGAAGTGAATGATCACAAAGCTCTCATCCGGGCTGGGAATGTTCCTACAGATGAATGGGTTGGAGGTATCGACCGTTGGGACCCTCTGGAAATTGATATCGGTGCGGCTGAACTGAGGACAGATGTGATTGATGTAGTCAGGCATCCTGCGCAGGATGGTGTCCACAATCGCCTCGGCGGAATAGCCGCGCTCAGCATTGTCGCGGTGGATCTTCTGGATCCATTCGAGGTTGGTGATCGGCACCACACCCACTAGAAGATCGGCAAGTGATGCCACGTCGTAGGCATCACCTTTCACGCCACCGTGAAGCCCTTCGTAGAACAACAGGTCTGTGCCAGTTGGGATGTCTTCCCAGGGGGTGAACTGGCCTGGATTGAGATCAACTCCCAAACGGGAATTGTGCTCAGCGGCTTCCTCTGGACTGTGCAGGTAGTAGCGCTTCTGCCCACCGCCTGTCTCTCCATAGACGCGGAACAGTTCCTCAAGCTTGTCAAAGAGGTTGGCTTCAGGGCCGAAGTGGGAGAAGTTCTCACCCTTGGCCAAAGCATCAGCCATGGCATCTTTCATGGCCATCCGCTCAAAGCGGTGGTAGCTGTCGCCTTCAACGACAGCCGGTGTGATGCTTTCACGCGCGAAGATGTGCTCGAAGGCACGCTTCACGGTGCTGGTGCCGGCACCTGAGGAACCGGTGACAGCCACGACGGGGTGACGCTTCGACATCGACGGAGGCAGATCTGGCCCGAAGAGTTTGGCAGGTCAACGGACCGATTTTGAAATTTGCTTGATCAAATCTGATCAGAGTGCCTTGAGCAGCTCTTCACCCATGGCCCTGCAACCCAGTGGTGTGCAACCTTCCGCCATCAGATCGCCGGTACGAAAGCCCTTCGCCAACACCTGATCAACAGCCTGTTCCAGAGCGTCTGCTGCGCTGGGTTGCTTCAATCCTGTTCTCAGCATCATCGCTGCGGAGAGAACCATGGCCATGGGGTTGGCCTTGTCTTGGCCGGCAATGTCCGGAGCTGATCCATGCACCGGCTCAAAGAGCCCCGGCCCTTCACTTCCGAGCGACGCTGAAGGAAGCATGCCGATGGATCCTGTGAGCATCGCTGCTTCATCGCTGAGGATGTCACCGAAAAGATTGCCTGTAAGTAAGACATCGAACTGACGTGGGGCTCGAACGAGCTGCATCGCAGCGTTGTCCACGTACATGTGACTCACCTCCACTTTGCTGTAGTTGCTCGACAAGGCATCCACCCGGTCTCTCCAGAGCTGGCTGACATCAAGCACGTTGGCCTTGTCCACTGAGCACAGTCGGCCCGTACGTTCACCCGCCAGCTCGAAAGCCACTCTGGCGATTCGATCCACCTCTGAATCCGAGTAGGTCATGGTGTTGAAGCCCCGTTCTTCTCCGTCTGCTTCGATTCGCCCTTTCGGTTGGCCGAAGTAAATGCCACCCGTGAGTTCACGAACGACCATCAGATCGACTCCTTCAATCACTTCTGGCCGGAGACTGCTGGCATCGATCAAGGCAGGCACGATCTTGACCGGTCGGAGATTGGCGAACAGCTCCATCCCAGAACGCAAAGCCAGCAGTCCGCTTTCCGGTCGCTTGGCTCTCGGCAATTCATCGAAACGGGGACTGCCGATGGCTGCAAGCAACACAGCATCGGCTGAACGGCAGGTCTTCAGTGTGCTTGCCGGTAATGGTTCTCCGGTGGCATCGATAGCGGCTCCACCGATCAGCTGTTCATCGAACGTCAGGCTGAAGTCAAAACGTACGGCGACGGCTTCGAGCAGCTGACGGGCTACAGCGGTGATTTCCGGGCCGATGCCATCGCCGGGCAGAAGAACGACACGATGCTGATCCATGTTGCCGAGCCCGGACAGTGCTGGTGGGAGATTACTGAGCGGTCTCTGATCCTTCAGAACCAGAGACCGCTGGTTCAACTTGACGCTGAAGTTGACGCAGCTGTTTGGTCATCTCAGGCAATTTGCTGAAGGCCGCAGAACAGCGCAGCCAGAGCCTGTTCGGAATGGCTGGATATCCGCTCACCACTTCCCCTGAAGCGATTTCGCCATGGATGCCGCTTTTGGAGCTGGCGATCGCTCTGTCGCCGATCACCGCACGGTTGGCGACACCCACCTGTCCGGCGAGGATCACCCCATCGCCCAGACGTGCTCCACCGGCGATCCCCACCTGTGAGGCCAAGGCGCAGCCCCGTCCTGTCACGACGCCATGACCGATCTGCACGAGATTGTCGACTTTGCTGCCGGCACCAATCCGGGTTTCGCCGACGGAAGGACGATCAATCGTGCTGCCACATCCGATCTCGACACCGTCTTCGAGAACAACCAAACCGGTCTGGGGCATCTTGCGCCAACCCTTGGCCGTTGGCACAAAGCCAAACCCTTCTGATCCGACGACTGCATTGGAATGCACGACACAACCCCTGCCGATACGGCATCCGGGGTGCAAAACGGCATTGGCGTGCAATTCACAGCCTTCCCCGATGTCCACGTTGCCGTAGATCACCACTCCTGGGTGAATCACGGTTTGCGCTCCGATCCGGGTGTCATCCCCAATCGTCACGTTGGCGGACACGCTCACACCAGCTCCAATCTGCACGCGATCGGAGATCACGGCGCTGGGATGGATGCCCGCGTTCGGTATGGGACGGGGATGCAGTTGTTCGAGCGCTTCAGCGAAAGCCAATCGCGGATCGCGACAGGCGGCCCAAGACAGTTTTCGGTGTTCAGCAAGCGCCTTCAACTCTTCTTGATCAGGGATCAAGACCGCACCTACGCCACTGGTTTCGAGGCTTGCAACTAGCGCATTGCCTTGCTCAAGGAAGCTGAGTTGATCAGCTTGTGCGCATTCGAGAGAGGCGGCTCCTCGGAGTTCGGGATCCTGGCCTGCCGAAACCTTCAGAACGCCTGACTCGCCCTGCTCAAGAATGGCGATCAACTCGCTGAAGCGCATGGGGACGTACCGGTTTGACTGAACATCGTGTTCACAGCTGACATTCTCCAACTGGTTTGCAACTCATTCGTTACTGACAGCCTTTGAAAAACCAGTGAGAAGTTGCGGTCAAGTTAGCCGGCTAAGAGGTTGATGATGCATGCCGGACTGTTCCGAAATCACGACTGATCGAGAGTGTGAACAGTCAACGCTGGCAGATTTTGTTTGCGCAACGCGGTGAGTTCTCAATATTTTGGTGGAGATTTTCGGCTTCTTGTGAGTCTGATTGCTACTCCTTGTCGTGAAAACATTGTTATTTCCTGAATCCTGGTTTTCAACGATTGTCAAGGGTTACCTCTTTGATCTTGTTGGCATGAATGGTTATTGCTGGCATTCAGCGTTTAAACGCATCTAAGTGTGTCGTCTTTCCCGGCCTGGAGCTGTTGTTTGCTTGATGATGTTTGGGTCGGCAAGAGCTTGAGCTGCCTCTTGGCTATGCTGTGTCAAATTATTCATGAATGATGTCGAAGTGGTTTTTGATTCTGGGAGGGCTGTATTCAGGTCTTCTCCTTTATATTTATGTGATCTTGCCTGCGCTGAAGTAGGTCCTCGCTTTTTGTTCGATTCGATCGTCTTATCTGCTTTTAGGAGCCATCCTTGCTCAGTCTTCTGGAATGATTTTTGACTTGGTTGGATGATTCGCGGCTGATTGAGAGTTTGCTGTTTGATAATTGACCTGTGATGTTCGCCGCTGTAGACGCTGATACAGCTGTAAGAAGAGTCTTTGGCTACTCTAATTTTCGTGCTTAACGATGTTATGTCGGCGAAACAGGATCCGATCATCAGTTTGTTTGCTGCTGCCTCTGTCGGCGCTTTTCTGCTGACGTCTTGGCTGGCTCACGATTACTCCAATATCATCATTCCTTTTCTCTTCCTTAGCATGATTTGCGCTAACGGATTTGGATATTATCTTGGGCTTTCTGCAAGCAAATAGTCTTCGATTTGATCTGTGAATTGCGTCTGAACTGATTTAGCAGACTGTCTGAAAAGCATCAGATCGACCTGTTTCGCATTGACAAACTTGCATTGATCATGAATTCGCTGCTTGTTGTGTCGTTGGCATCATCAGCACCATGGCATCGCGATGCACCACGACTGGTGAGCCCCCATCGGCTGTGGCATTCGATGACTGCTGGGTCAGCAGATGATTCAACTTCTCGCTGCTCATCGTTGTGAGGCCGCGAGCCACCTCCTGGCCATCCTCATTGAGCAGAAGCACAGCCTGGTTGGCCTCGAACTGTCCGTTCAGCTCTGTGACGCCAACCAGCAGGAGCGAAGCTCCTTTATTTAGCAGTGCTCGACAGGCTCCGGGGTCCAGGCGCAGCGAGCCTGTTGGTTGCAGTGCATGGGCTAGCCAACTCTTGCGATTGCCCAGCGGTTGAGGGTGGGGATGGAACACAGTGCCGCCTCGACCGCCTCGCAGGATGTTCTGCAATGACTCTGGTTTCCGGCCATCGCCCAGATGCACTGTGATGCCGCTTGCGGTGGCGATACGAGCTGCTGCAAGTTTCGTGGCCATGCCCCCGGTACCCCATCGGCCACCGCTACCTGCTCCTTCCTCGAGCTCTCCGATCTGCTCGGGATCATGCACATCCTTGATTGGTGTGGCATTGAGATCACTACGAGGATCTGCTGAATAGAGACTGTCAACATCAGTCAACAGGATCAATTCATCGGCTTTGACTGCTGCAGCAACGAGTGCTGAGAGGGTGTCGTTGTCACCGAATTTCAGCTCATCTGAAGACACCGTGTCGTTTCCATTCACCACGGGGAGGACTCCCCAATCAAGCAGCTGATTCAATGTGGCAGACGCGTTGTGGTAACTCAGGCGGTCTGCCAAGTCGGCGCGCGTGAGAAGCACCTGTGCGACTGGAATGGAATGGCGGGAGAATTCTTTTTCATACAGGCTCATCAGATATCCCTGGCCCACGGATGCGGCAGCTTGCAGGCCTGGAAGGCTGAGGGGCCGCTGAGTCATACCGAGTCGTTGACAGCCCAGGCCAACGGCTCCAGACGATACGAGCACCGTGCGATCGCCGCGGCCCATGCTGTCCGCCAGGTTGTTGGACAACTGTGCAATTGCTTCGGCCGTAGACGTCTCTTGGCGTTGTCTCAGCAGGCTTGTCCCCACTTTTACAACCCTGAGGGTCATTGCCCCACTGCTCCGAAAAATCTGGCGAGTTGCCGTTCCAGCCTTTGCACGCGATCGTGACTGCAGGCTGTGCCGTCGGGGCGTGGCGGTTTCACCAGCACGGTGTAAAGCCCCAGTCTGTTGCCGGCAAGAACATCGGTGAACACACGATCTCCCACCATGGCGATCTCGGTCGTCGCATTGGGAAGCGTGCTGATCACGCGACGAATCGCTCCACGGCGAGGTTTTGATGCTGAGCAGGTGTAAGTCACATTCATCTGATCCGCCACTGCCTGGATTCTCTGGCGCGAAGGGTTATTGCTGATCAGATGAATGTGCAACAAACGCGATGCATCCTTGGCCCAGCGACGCATTGGAGCGGGCAGTTCCACGCCACGCCCTGGGAGCAGGGTACGGTCCACATCCAGCAACAGAACCTTGATACCCCTCCCAATCAGGGGTTCCAGGGGTAAGTGGGCCAGGGTCAGGCCCGGATCCCAATCCGGTATCAGCCAGTGACGCTGCATCACTCAGGAAGCCCCTGCTCATCCAGCTCGGCTTCAATCCGTGGTTGAACGCGGTCGAACTCCTCACCCTCAACAAGCAAGGCTGCACCGTCGTCCATTCTTGCCACCACGAAAAAGGGATCCAGAGGGATGTACAGGCCATATTCCTGTTCCTCCACAAGAAAGCTCACCAACAGCTCATAGGTTTCGGATTCATCGTCAACGTCCTCCTCGTCGAGATCGTCAGGATCGGGTTCATCAAGCTCACCGTTCACGGTCAGAGTCACCGCTGAGCGAACCAGGGTGAGATCGTGTTCCTGAAGCACCACATCAGCGACCGAAAGGATCGGCTCGCTGCTGGCGATGCTTTCGATTAGTTCGGGATCATCCCCGTCGCGCAGACGGAACAGACACACAGGTGTATCAACAGGCGTGAGAAGCGCATAATCCTTCTCATCAAGAGGAATGAGCTGCTCAAGAAAACAAAGCAGGTCGTGTCCGTCACGGTCCTTGACGAGAACGGTGGGCACCTCACCGTTGGAAGCAGGTCCGCTGGAACTCATGGCGCTGGAGGAATTGAAGTCCAGGATCTTGCATCAGCATCCGTTTCGCCACGTTTCGCAGGCGCCATCTGGACTGGTTGTGGTTCAGGCCCATCGGCAAGCCACTGTTCGAGCAGCAGTGCTGCCGCGGCACTGTCCAGTCGCCCAGTGCGATCTCCATGCAGCTGATGGCGCTCTGCCGCTGCCCAGCTGCTGCTGTGCTCGTTCACAAGGGCCATTGGCAGAGACAGAGCACGAGCCAGTCGGACGCCGTAGCGATGACAGTGTTTGGCCTGCATGGTGGGCTCACCCGAATCGTCCAGGGGTAGACCAACAATCAGAGCCTCAACCCGGCGAGCGTCGCAGAGTGTCTTGATTTGGCTGACATCGTGATCGAAGTCGCCACGTTGCAATGCTTTGAGTGGAGTGACAGTCAATCCAAGGCCGTCGCAGCCTGCGAGCCCAATCCTTCGACGGCCGACATCAAGGCTGAGTGCTGACCGCGCCTGGGGAGGTGAGCTCAACTCAGCGCCTCGGGGCCAGGCTCGGGGTTGGCAGCTGCGGTTGTTGAGGCTGCAGACGACCGAGCATGGATTCAAGCGGACGTAGACCCCCCAGGTTGCGCTGCTGCACGCGCCTCCAGATACTTCGTCCCAGCATCATTTCCAGGGATCCTTCCCGCCATCCCTGACTTGCGAGTACGTCCTTCAGTTGTTGGTCGTCGTCCGACATCAGAAGTGATGGTGGGGTTTGCTGGTTGAGCAGCTGCATTAACGCTGCGGGTAATCCAGCGCCAATGCGCTCATCCCACGCCGGTCCCCGCAGCAGTTCAAGACGGGGTGAATCGATCCCCCATGGGCGCCTGATCAGCCCCGCAATGACCTGAGGATCTCCCTCTCTTTCAACCGTTAAAACTGTTGAACCACCACCGCTCAGATCGAGCAGGTCGCCCCATTGGCGATCGAGGATTTGCCGATGTTGAGGGCTGATGCTCGACTGCTCAAGGGACAAAAGCTGTCGTGCGTTCTCGCGGTTGATGGGACTCCAGCAAAGTCCCTGCGGAACCTCTCCACTGTTCGTTCGCTCTCCAATGTTCTTTGCGTTCGCCGTCGATGGCGAAACCATGAGCGGCGGATTCCAGATCCTCCCCTGGCGTAGAGGCTGGAAGCCAAGCTCGCGCAACAGATCCAGTTGCGGCCGATCCGTGGGGTCGCAGCGAACAAGCCAGCTGCGACAACGAGCGATGTCATCGTTCAGCGCTTGCTGGATCAGAAGACGAAGACCTTGTTGACGACTGAAGTGACGAGGGGTCGCAAGCGACAGAACGTCGAGTTGCCAGCAACTGTTGCGACGGTTGCTGGAGCGCATCAGCAGCAGGGATTCGATCTGGTCTGCGACTTCTGAGGACGACTCGATCAGGGCCAGCACCCGGGTGAGTCGAGCGTTCAGCGGGTCTGGCAGGAACTGCTCAAGACGGCTGAACCATGACTGAACCAGCAAGCTCTGCAGAGCGCTGTTATCGATGCTTGAACAGGCATCCACAGTGGAGGCGATCTGGCTCAAATGACCAGCTTTCAAAGGCTCGACCCGGAGTCGGAATCCAGCTGTCGCTGCCACGTCAGGCCTCCACCACTGTTCAAATCTATCGCCGCCTTTCGTTGTTTGAGGTCAGGCTGGTCGGACCAGCACCAGTGGAGTGCGCTCGTTGGCATTTCCAGCAGGGTTGGGGCGCAGGGCGCGATGCAACAACGCTTCATCGCAGCCGTTGCTGGAGGCCAGCACCTTCACGCGACCAAGATCGTTCACATCAACGATCGCAACGGCGACGCCGAGAGCATCTGCAGCGTCCTGGCAGAGACGGACCGGGTCAGAGGGGCCAAGGACGATGGTTTGGTCGTAGGGGGGTGTCGTCCCGGTGATGTCATCAATCAGACGCGCTTGTTCGCCTGCGAGTCGATAGAACCAGCCCTTCAATCCAACAATTTTGAGTGCCAAGCCGATTGACCAGGCAAGGATGACGCGGGTCGGCCCTACCTGGTCAATCAGTGTTTGCAATCCGCAGGCGGTGGCGAGGCTGCTGGTGGGGTGGAATACGCGGCAGAGCAAGCGAGCAATCCAGGTCGGTTCGACCATGGAGGGGTGGGTATATCGCCCCTGGATCACGGCGACAGGGGTTTCCCCGATCGTGAGAATGTCTCCCGGCTGCAACAGCTCACCTGCGTAGTCGCGGAGCACGTCAATGGTGCTGTCGAGAGGGCCAAGCAAGTGTGTTTTCAAAGGAAGCACTCTGCAGTTCTCCCCGGAGCGGAATTCAGCTTTGCTGGGCTGAAGCACAGCGGGTTTGCGCAGAGGCACCACCACGCCCTGGCGACGATCAACGCGTCCGAAGGGTCCGTAGTTCACCCAGTTGACATCCATCCAGACCGTATCGACCCGATCAGCAATGGCAGCACCTGTCTGACCACGGAGGGTGACGCTGACCTGGATGCGGGTGCTTTTGCGCCCCTTCACGATGTAAGCAGGCCAGTAGCCGTCAGCCCGGGTGTCCTCATCAGGGTGATGGGGCGTGATCCTGGTTTTGATCGTGACATCGTTGAGATCCGAGCTGCCGATCAGCACTGGGTTGACCTGAAGCTCCGGCACCATCACTTCCATGCGTTTGTGAGGGTTGCTGATCTCAATCCATCCCTGCAGCTCAAGATCATCTCCCGATGGCCTGACGCTCCAGTCCAGTTGACGGAGCTTCAGCGGCGATGAGGGTCGCAGACGATGACGCGCTTCGATCCAGAACACTCCCAGGCCGATCAGGAGCAGGATCACAAGCAGAACACACATGTCAACGTCGGCTGTCTGCCGGTCTCAATGGCGCGCAGCGTAAGGCGTCCACGTGATTGTTCAACGTGAAATCACCTCGGTGTTGAGCTCATTGAAGCTGAGGCTCATGCTTTCTCCCTGCGGTGCGGGAAGTCCGGTTGCCTCACTGATGGCGGCATTGATCTGCTCCAGTGGGACCTGCCCTTCCTCATCGAGTAACAGCTGGCCATCTCCGTTGATGACCACCACCTGCGGAACGATTCCGTGCCAGTAGTGCGCAGGATCAGTTCTGTCGTTCGTGGCTCTCCCCTGCAGTGCATCAGTGGTCAAAGGCAGAAGGTCCACGCTGTTTCCCCACAGCCTTTGAAGTTCCGAAACGGCCGGAGAGAAAGCTTTACTGGTTCTGCTGTCATCGAGGTAGTAAACGATGACGCTGGTGCGACCCGCCTGCTGTGAATCAGCCAGGGTGACGGCAGGAGGAACAAGTGAACCGTTACCGGCATACAGCGCGAAAATATTGCCGTCGTAGCTATCGGTTTCCCGGATGGCCTGAGCCGGCAGTGCAATCAGCATCAAGGCCAGCACCGCGACGATGGAACGGATCAGGAACGCGGTCATGGCACCGAAACAGTGCGTGCATTCTGAGCCCTTGTCAGCCGATGCAGCTGAGAATCAGCTGCGCCCGAGACTTCGACCCATCCCCTGAGCAATGCCGCGTCCGATCAGACCGATTGCTCGACCCACCACTTGGGTGAGAACCACCACCATCAGGTCCCCGAGACGTTTGACTAAGGCCTGAACCTGCGGTGCGATGGCATCTCGGGCTTCAACAATGAGAGCAACCTGTTGTTGCCACCAGCGCAGGCGCTTGAGCTCCTCATCCCTTGGCTCGGTCAACAGCAAGGGTTCAATGCGTCCGGTTTTGAGGCTGAACAGCAATCGGCGACTCTCGTACAAACGAATTGGACGTTCGATCCAGTCTTGCCAGCGCGACTGACTGTTGAGTTGGTTGCGCAAACGTTCCAGTTCGCGGGTTGAGATCAGGTCCTGCTGCAGGAGATACCGGCGCAGTTCGGGCCATTCGCCGCAGATTCCGAGCAGTTCGGAACCAATGAGCTCAGCTGTGCGCACCAGCCAGTTGCTGATCAGGGTCTCAAGTTGCAGTAATGCCCTGGGGTCGTCTGAGGGAAGCAGCTGACCATCCACAAGGACAGGTTGATCCAGCACGAGTGACGCCAGCATGGTCTGCGGATCTGGCAGCTCATCATCCGATTGGTGGAGATCGGTGCGATCCACCAGTTGATCGGCCACGGCCACAAGACTTTCACCTTGGGGAAGGCGCACGTAATTGCCTGCGACGCTACGCAACGCCTGTTGCTTCACTTCCGTCTGCAGAGACTGCCAACGAGCGCTCAGTGCTTTCTGGTCGCGTGTGCCGACGAGCTCATCACCGCGCAGGCGAAGAAGAACCTCATGCAATTGCTGTAGAAGCGCCAGCAATAGGTCGCGACGGCGTTCCGGGTGAAGTCCCTCAATGGCGAGCAACTGACCTGTGCCGTTGCCCAGTCCACTGCTCACAGCACCTTCGAGTCGTTGCTGAATGGCATTCCAGACGGCCGTTGGTTCTCGGTCGTTCAGGGTTAGTTCAAGGGTTTTGCTCTGATCATGCAGTGGCATGACATCAGCGAGGCCGGTGTGAAGAGGTCCCCAAAGCCACAGAAGCAGGTTTTTGGCACTGCGCAGTTCGCGACAGCGACCTTCCAGCATCAGTCGCATCACGAAATGTTCAGGCGGAGGATCGAGCAGTGCTTCGATGACCTGAAGATCCCGACCGATCTGCTGCAAACCACTGACAAGCAGCCACTGCGCCATGCTCAGACTTGGCTGGCTGGTTGAGGAATGCTCAGAGTGGGGCTTGATTTTCAGCACTCTGCCTCCATTGAGAAGGGTCTGAACCGCATCCCTGAGTGCTGCGAGGTCTGGATCTTGAAGGATGCCGTCGCAGTTCAACGAGAGCAGAGACTGAGGATCACGTCCGTAGTCAGCTGGTAAGAGCAGCAACGTGGGAGCAGGAGTCCAGCGCTGTTGCAGCTGAAGAATCTCCCGCTCGAGGATCAGGGGCTGGGTCTCGGTCGGCAATGACCAGATCACCAGTGATGGGTGACCCTGCAGCTGATCAGCAGACCGTCTGATGCGAACTGGCAGCTCTTCAGTGGGGATTTCCGCAGCAAGGCTTTCACCGAGAAGATCGGGAGCGAAAAGGAGAATCTCCCTGTCCTGGTCGATCACGGTGCCCTGTAACTGTGCTGATGAGCGTCAAGGTAACGGCACTGGCGAGGATGCTCCAGTGGCAATTTTTGGACGTCCGTTTAATTGAAGGGTGTACGACTCGATGTTGAATCCGGTCCGGCGTTCGATTTCCCTGAGTACATCGTCGGGAAGTTTCACATCAAGATCTTCAATTGCACCTGTTTCCAGGCAGGTGAGATGGCTGTGTGGATCGCTGCGATATCCATAAAGACGCCCATTGGCTCGATCGAGACACTCGATCACACCTGCACTTTGGAGGGCTTCCAGGTTCTGATAAACGGAGGTATGGCCGATTTGTCGGCCTTGCTGATTGAGTTTCTCAAAAATGTCTCGAGCACTGAGGTGACTGGCTTCGCTCCACAGCAGATCGAGCACCATTCGCCGTTGCCGGCTCAGTCGCATCCCCAGATGTCGGCAACGATCGAAGGCATCCTGAAGGGTGCGCTTGTCATGGGCTCCCTTGGGTAGAAATGACTCGACCAGCGACTCCACGGCAGTCGTCGTAACGATTTCAGGTTAGACCCGTTAAGTGGCCCCGTCTTGATGAGGGCTTCAAGCCATGTCCTTCAACAGTCCTGTTGATGGGTCCTGAAGTCGTCCATTGCCAAGGACCTTGAGCGCTTCTCCAAGATCGATCCGGCCGTCATAAAGGGCTCGTCCAACGATGACCCCTTCAACACCGAGTGGTTCCAGCGCCAACAGCGCCAATAAGTCAGCCATGCAGCCCACTCCGCCAGAGGCGATCACGGGAACGCTGCTGGCAGCGGCCATCTGCCTTAAAGCGTCAAGGTTGGGGCCCGCAAGGGTTCCATCCGTGCTGATGTCGGTGCTGATGATTGCTGCAATTGCCGCATCACTGAAGCGTGCGGCCAGATCAGTGGCTTCGGTGTTGCTGTTCTCTAGCCATCCCCTCGTTGCGACCTTGCCGTGGCGGGCATCAATGCCAACGATGATTCTGTTGGGGTGTCGGTCTGCCAGCTGCACGACAAGTTCCGGTTGCTCCAATGCAACCGTTCCCAGGATCACGCGTTCGAGCCCGCATTCCAGAAGTGCTTCGGCGCGTTCAGCCGAACGCACGCCACCACCGAGCTGAACCGGGATCGACAGTGTCTCTGTGATCGCACGAACCGCTGCATCGTTGATGGGTTGACCGCTGCGGGCACCGTCGAGATCCACCAAGTGCAGACGGCTAGCCCCCTGCTCTTGCCAGCTCATGGCTTGGGATACAGGGTCATCGCTGAATCGGGTGACCTGGTCGTAATCGCCTTGGTGCAAACGGACGCAGGCCCCTCCCAGCAGGTCGATGGCTGGAATGATCTGCATGGCCGTTGCGATGGACTGACTCCCATCCTGCACGGGTGGGTTCAGCGCGCTTCAATAACAGCTGGTCTGCCTGGGTGCTCGTGCAAATCCTGTTGATGGGTGGAACCCGCTTTGTTGGCAAGCCTCTGGTCAGCCGTCTGCTTCAGCAGGGTCACAGCCTCACCCTGTTCACCCGCGGCCGTCAGCCTGTTCCTGACGGGGTTGAAGCTGTTAATGGAGACCGTGGTGATGATCAGGCTCTCGATCAACTCAAGGGGCGCGCTTTTGATGTGATTGTCGATAGTTCTGGGCGCTCGCTCAATGACAGTCAGCGTGTGGTGGAGCGCACGGGTGCACCCAGCCATCGTTTTCTGTACGTGAGTTCAGCGGGTGTCTATGCAGGCAGCCAGACCTGGCCTCTGGATGAGGACAGTCCTCTCGATCCGGAAAGTCGTCATGCCGGTAAGGGCGAAACAGAGCGATGGCTCATGCGTGAAGGGATCGCTTTCACGAGTTTCAGACCCACTTACATCGTCGGGCCTGGTAACTACAACCCAGTGGAGCGTTGGTTCTTCGATCGGATCACGCATGATCGCCCCATTCCTTTACCGGGAGATGGCACAACCATCACCCAGGTCGGCCATGTCGAAGATCTGGCCGAAGCCATGGCGCGCAGTCTTGAGGTGGATGCCTCCTGCAACCGGATCTACAACTGCTCTGCCAAGAAGGGGATCACATTCCAAGGTTTGATCGAAGCTGCGGCGCTGGCCTGCGGCCGCGCTCCAGAACGCCTCGATCTGCGCCCTTTTGACCCCTCCGCTCTCGATCCGAAGGCTCGTAAGGGGTTCCCTTTGCGACTCAGTCATTTCCTCACGGATATCAGCCGTGTTGAACGTGAACTGGCCTGGACGCCTCGGTTTGATGCACTGGCCTGCATGGCTGATAGCTATCAACGTGATTACGCGCTGTCTCCAACATCCGCACCGGACTTCAGCGCCGATGAGGCGTTGATCGGGGCCTGAGATAAGCCAAGGCCGACCAGAGCGCCAGCACCAGAGCTGGCCAGTAGAGCCACCATCCCAGTGCATGCAGGATCAGCGTGAGCTGATTCGCAGACCAGTTCGTCGGCCAGAGCATCAGAAACAGGCTGAGAAACTGGAGGGTGGTTTTCCATTTGCCCAGCCAGGAGGCTGGAGCTCCGCTGGAGCTACCCGATCGCCATCCTGAGATCAGCAATTCTCGAGCCAGCAGCAGCCATACAGCCCATAGGGGCAGTTGTCGCTCGGTTGCCAACCAGATCAATGGAGCGCTGATCAACAACTTGTCAGCGAGGGGATCAAGTTTTGCTCCCCAACTGCTGCCCCCATCAGCTTTGCGGGCCATCCATCCATCTGCCCAGTCGCTCAAGGCTCCGATCAGCAGTAGCCACCATGCCCAGCTCTGCTGTCCTGAAGCCAGCAGCAGCAGCAACGGTGCTCCAAGCACGGCACGCAGCAGCGTGAGTCGATCGGCCCACAATCGCCAGGGAGAGATCAAGGCTCAGAATGCGTGCAGTTGATCAGGTCCCATGGTGCTCCAGCAGACGGTCGGGGAGGTGATGTCCGCTCCGGTGCTGACGGTGACGGCGGAGACCCCTCTTCAGGATGCAGTCAGCCTGCTGAACGATCACCACGTGAGTGGATTGCCAGTGGTTGACGGGGAAGGCGTTTTGATTGGAGAACTGACTGAACAAGATCTGATGGTCCGCGAGAGCGGTGTGGATGTCGGGCCCTACGTGATGCTTCTCGACAGCGTGATTTACCTGCGCAATCCTTTGAACTGGGATCGTCAGGTGCATCAGGTGCTGGGCAACAGTGTTGGTGATCTGATGCACCGCGACAGCCACAGCTGTGAAGTCAGCCTTCCGCTGCCGAAGGCTGCTTCGATGCTGCATGAAAAGGGCACCCAACGTCTGATCGTCGTTGATGCACAGCGCCATCCCGTCGGGGTGCTCACCCGCGGTGATGTGGTTAGGGCTCTGGCATCAGCTCAGAGCTAACGCTGGGCGGCTGGCTGAATTCGGATCGCGATCGGCTTGATCAGACGGAAGTCGACCATGTCGCCCACACTCAAACCAGCAAACACTTCAGCTTCCAGCTCAGGGCGGATATCGAGCTTGTGAATTTTGCCGAGTGGGCCTCTCAAGGTCACCTTGTGGTCGGTGCGGGAGAGGCGCACAACTTCCGCTGTCCCAGTGGCCATGGCCACCCGAGCACCTGCCGGCACCGGTCCGAAATCACGACCCAGCCTGCGGTCTTCTCGCTGCAACGTGAGTTGGTTCTGCTGGGAGCTGCGCAGATCAACCACCAGTCCCTGCAGCATTTCAATGTTCACCTGATCTCCGACCTTGAACCCCGCTGCGCTTGGGTCGATCGCTGAGGTGATCAGCATGCTGTGCCCTCGCGCGCCTTTCACCCTGAGCAGTTTTTGGCCAGGGACCAGTCGTTCGATGGTGGCGTTGAGTTGAGCGAGCTCGAAGGCTTCCAGTAACTCGCTTTTCAGGCTGACCTCCTGGGCTGCAAGAGGGCTGATCAGCAGCGGTTCTCCGTTCTCCCGATAGTCCTTGAGCGCTTCACCTGTGGTGGAGCGGGGCAATTTGCGCACATTCACAGCCAGAGGCTGGATCAGTCGAAAATCAACGGTGTCGCCAACCTTGATGCGATCAAAGGGATTGGCTCCATCGGGGATCACCACATCAAGGTTGTTGATGCCACCGAGGGGGCCCAGAAGGTCGATGCTGTTGTCTTGCCGATCGATGCTGATGACCTGAGCTGTTCCTGAGGCCAGCGCCACCCGCATGCCTTTCTTGAGCTTGCCCATGTCCGCGGGAAGAATGATGTCTTCGCGGTTGAAACTCAAATCCTTGTTCGCACTGGCCTCCAGCTCAACAACGAGGCCGTCGAGAATCGAGATTGAAACCTTGTCGCCTTGCTTCAGGCCAAGGGGCTCGAGATCGATGCCCACTGTGAGAATTTCCCGGTGACCAT
The DNA here is from genome assembly GCF_900473955.1 of Synechococcus sp. GEYO. Taxonomy (NCBI): domain Bacteria; kingdom Bacillati; phylum Cyanobacteriota; class Cyanophyceae; order Synechococcales; family Synechococcaceae; genus Synechococcus; species Synechococcus sp. GEYO. The sequence continues at coordinate 329,744 of NZ_UCNL01000008.1, read as the reverse complement.
GCGGATCGATCACTTCAATGACCTTCTCGGCAGGAAGGGATGTGGTCACGGTTGCTTTCATTTCCGTGATCTCAAAAGCCGCTAGTTGTTCCGGAGAGAACCCGGCTTCGGCTCTCTGTGCCATTCCGCAGGAGACACCGAGAACGGCAGCTGCAATCCACCTGGCTGGACGCTTTCTGAGTGCGGAATGGAACGCCTGGAAGTGAGTCACAGGTCTGAGCAACAGTTGTGCGACGGTAGCCGGATCCGTTCTTGGGTCACAATGTCGCCGAATGTGAGTGCCGAGGCATGGTGATGCAATTGAGGCGGATGGCCGTATCTGCAGGGTTGGCTTTGCTGACCCTCGGCCTGATCCCAGTGCCCGCAAAGGCTGAGAAGGCCATTGAAATCAGCCTCAAAGATCGCTATCTGACGTTGTTTGATAACGGAAAGGTGGTGGAGCGCTTCCCCGTTGCAATCGGTGCTCCTGAATCTCCGACCCCTGCTGGCAGCTACGCCATCACTCGCAAAGAGGAAGCCCCTGTGTATCACAAGGGCGGCAAGGTGATTGCACCGGGTCCCAAGAATCCGGTGGGTGTTCGCTATATGGCCTATTTCCAGATCGGATCAGGCGAATATGCGATTCATGGAACAGCGTGGCCGAATTGGGTGAAGCTGCGTTCTGCAGTCAGCCTTGGATGCATTCGCATGCTGAACAAGGATGTGGTCACACTGTTCCAACAGGTCGACGTCGGGACTCCTGTCGTTGTGACTCCCAACTGATTGCTGTCTTGTTTGCTCTTATTCGCTGCCGCTCAATCATGTCTGTACGCTCCGCTTCTCCTGTGTTGTTCGGTTCTGTGCTGGCGCTGATCGCCAGTCCGGTGTTTGCCTCCCCGCAAAAGGAGATGCCTGAACAGACCTTCCTTGATCAAGTAGAAGCACCGGGCCATGTGCTGGTGACCGCACGCGGCGTTGAAGCTGTGAATGCAGAGGCTCGTCGCCAGGGGCTGCGCTTCCCTGCGGTTGGCTATTGGTCGCCGGAAAATATCTGCTTCAAGACACCCGCGTCAGGAGATTGCAATGGCCTCTTCCTGCGTTAGATATCACCAACTGTTCCGAGAGTTCAAGTTATCTTTTCTCTCGAATTTCCATCTGCCGGCACAGTTTTTACTCGTTTAGTATTCCTGCGACTTTGGTGGTAATTGGTGAAGACTTTGCTTCATAATCGATGCATTTTTAAGTATTCAGTCTAGCTCTCAATGTGTTGCTGTTTGGCCGTTTTCGATGGCGCTAATAGTTCTTCCCAATTACTGTTTTTGATGTTTGGAGATATGAGTTTAAGTCGACTCCAGCTCTATGGATAAGAAACACTGGTTGATACGGCGTGGTGTTATCGACCCTGGTTGTGTCGTGAAGCTGATTTCAGGGCGCTGGTGGCGGCAGCAAGGGTGGTGGCGGTGCCCCGACCATTGCATCTGTCTGAGACAGGCTTGGCCTCTGATCTTCAGCAGGCTCTGAATCTTCAAGGGACTCAGTGATTGGTTTTGCTTGGTCCGAGTCTGCAAAGGGAAGTGCTGTGGAGTCTTCGCTGGGCAACGGTTCCGGTGTCAGCAGAACGGGTGGAGGCAGGTCTGGGGGAAGATCGCGTTCGAACCGAGGAAACACCGATGCAGGTCCTTCAGCGTCCGATTCTTCGCTCGGACGCGGCTGTTCAAGCAGCACGAGGGGATCAGCGGTGATGGGGGGTTCTGGTAAAGGCGAGCGTTCAGGCTTGCCACCTGGTTTGTCCTGAGAGAAACCTGGTTTCAGGGGTTGACGCTTCGGCTTCCAGATCAATCGGGCAACGGGCTCCACCCCTTGCTCCATCACGCGATTCAGCCCAGCAAGGGCCCTGTCCATCAGGCGATGACCAGCAACTTCGGTGCAGTCCAGTGGGCCTTTGCATTCCACCTTTGAGCGCAGCCTTTCGCTGAGGTTTTCAACCAAGCCGCCTTGCAGATGGAAGCGGCGTTCACTCAGCCGCAGCAAGTAAGGCACGTGCACAAAACTGGTCGCTCCACCACTGATCCAGTTGGCGTCTTCCTCTGTAAATCCCTTCACTCCGGGAATGATCAGACGACTCTTGGAGGCGTGATCAGGCATGTAGGCGGCCACCAGGCCCCGACGACGGGCCAGCTCCCTCGTCTGCTCCAGAGTGAGGCCGTCCCTGCTCATCAACATTTCCAGCCGGCCATCGCTGCGCAGTCCGTAGACCATCCGGATCCTGGGCAAGTAGTAGCGAATGCGCTGGCCCATGCTGATGCTGTACGCACCCTTGTAGCTGTCGGGGGGGGCGTTCAGGTCGTTGTAGACACTGTGCAAGCCACCTACGAACATGTCGTAGGTCTCGGCACGTTCTGGAGTGAGTTCTCCGTAGCCAAACTCCACGGCTCCATTGCTCTTGATCCCAACGAACGCTCGTTGTCGGGATGCCGTTCGGTTCCTGCCCAGCCAGACCTTCCGCCCGAATTTCAAATCCCCGAGTGGAACGGTGATCTCCTGACCACCGTTGTCGATGTGGCGTTCGTACATCGGGCCTGATACGTAGGCCAGAGCCGCGGAATCCTCAAAGGCGTCCTGCTCGCGATCCCAACCCTCGAGCAGTCCCAAACGCACCTTCCTTGGGTCGAAATTGAGTGCATAGACTTCGTCATCCGACTGATAGCGGAAGGCTCCAAGCGCAGCTCCACTGGCTTCCTCCTCCAGTGTTGAGATGACTTCAGGCTGTGGAGTTCCTGGGGCCAGTGCAACAAGGGTTGCAAAGATCCCAAGCGGAACACCCAGAACCAACCAGCGTTTACGCAGTCGTTTCGGACGGGGACGACGGCGCCGAACCCGTTTCTTGGATGGGGGGGGCGCAGCAGTGGTGGAACGGACCCGCGTCACCATGTCTGCTGGGACCCTCTGAATGCCTGCGCGGTGTCGAGCCAAGGAACGATGGTGCCCTCGGCAACCAGCCATTTGCGGTAACCGTGACGGCAGTCGTGCCCTCCCGTCAACTCTCCGAACGCGGGAATGAGCATTCGCTGTTCCACCTTGTCGTAGGCAAAGCAAGGAAGCCTGAGCCGATCTGATCCCTGACGCAGAGTGGTTGTGGGGTGAATATGCCCGCAGAGATTCAGGCCCGCCCGACCGTCCATGGGCTGTTCCGGTTCGTGACTGAGCCAGAGGTTTCCCAGCCTGAAGGCAGGATGCTGGGGGAAAGCGCTCGAGTGCAGATGGCGGTCATGGTTGCCGCCGATCAGGAGCACCTCAGCGTGTAAGCGGTTATGCAAGTTGCTGAGATCAGTCTTCAGGCGCTGGGTGAGCCCGAGTGGGCCATGGATCAAATCTCCAAGGATGATCACTCGTTTTGGATTCCACTGCTGGCAGAGCTTCTCCAGCCGCTGCAATGTGCCCCTGTCGTCATCACTGGGGAGTGGAATTCCGCAGGCTTGGAACACCTCTGCCTTGCCAAGATGCAGATCGGCAACAAGCAGGTCTTCACTGGATGGTCGCCAGATGGCTTTCTGAGCCAACAGAACTAGCTCTTCGTCTCGCCATTGCCAGCGACAATGCGCAACGGTTGTGTCTGCATGGGCTGTTGGCTCGCCATCAGCCTGATTGCTGTTGTTTTCAATGTTGATGGCAGTCAACAGTGGAATGGCACAGCAGAGATTTGCACCATTTTGCTTGCAAAACACGGAAGTGTTTCAAAAGCATGTCCGCCCTTCATTGGGCTACAGGACATGGCCTCTCAGCATCTGAGGTGGCAACCTCAGAATGCACGAGCCGATTGACTTCTGATGACCCTCGCTTTGTTGCTAGCCCTTCTGGGATCACTCATCGCCATGGGGGTGATCGTGAAGCGTCTTGAGAACAACGGGTGAAAGGTGTGATCAGAGTTCCCAGGGTTTCTTTGTTACTCGCTGGTTTCATTTGTGTTGCTGTTCCAGGTGCGGCACTGGCAGAGCCATTGCGCGTTGGAGTCAGTGGTGCCCCGCCGTTCGTCATGCCGAAGGGTGAACCGGTTCAGGGGATCAGCATGCAGATCTGGGAAGAAGTGGCGAACCGCCTCGACGAACCCTATGAACTCATTTACCAGCTGAATACGGAGGCCAATCTGCAGGCCGTGGAAAACGGCGATCTCGATCTTGCTATTGGTCCGATCAGCATCACCCCCGACCGATTGGCCAACCCAAGGATTGATTTCACCCAGCCTTACTTCCATGGCAGGGAGGGGTTGATGATTCCCTTGAAGACGCCTGGGTTATGGGCAAGGTTCAAACCCTTTTTTGGCTGGGCGGCTTTGTCATCACTGGGTGGCTTGATGATCCTGCTGTTTTTGGTCGGCAATCTCATGTGGCTGGCTGAGCGTCGTCGCAACGCCGAGCACTTCCCCCGTCAATACCTGCATGGTGTCGGTAACGGGATGTGGTTCGCTCTGGTCACCCTTACAACGGTTGGCTATGGGGATCGATCTCCCACAACCAGAGCAGGTCGAACCATTGCAGGCGTTTGGATGCTGATGTCGCTGCTGGCTCTGTCCTCAATTACGGCAGGCTTGGCCTCGGCATTCACCGTGTCGTTGTCGAGGTTGGAACCCTCTGCCATTCAGGACCGCACCGATCTGCGCGGTAAGACTGTTTCAGTGGTGTCCGGGACGACCAGTGGAACTTGGGCCAAAATTTACGGAGCCCGGGCCCGTGAATCTGTGAGCCTTGACCAGGCCATTGATCTGTTGGCGAAGGGTGAGGTTGCGGCCGTTTTGTTTGATGAGGCCCCTCTTCGTTATTACTTGCAGCAGAAACCTGAAGCGCCATTCAAAATGGCTCCCTTCGCGCTTGCGAGTCAGACCTACGGGTTTGTGATTCCAATGAACAGCGCCTTGCGCACTCCGATTGATGTCGAGCTTTTGGAGATGCAGCGAAGCGGCGAGGTGAAGTCGATCACTGATCGGCTGCTTAATTAATCCGCTGCTTCATTGATGGGGGATGCATGCACATCCCTGGCTTCAGCTGAGCGTTCCGTGGCGGCGTAGTCCTTCTTCGATCAGAAAGTTGGCCAGGCTGCTGCAGCTACGACCCTCGGCTAGGGCTTGCTGCTTCAGGCGACTCATCACCCCTCCTGCCAAGGTCACATTGAGTCGTTCCGACTCCGCAGCATCAGCAACCTGGGCTGCTGTGAGATTGGTTGGCTCGTTTTGCAGTTGTTCCTGCAGCTCTTCCAACAAACTTTTCAAAAATGACACGGTTTCGTGTTGGTTGCGTAACTAAATCGTACCTTTTAGGTGCCCGACAGCGTGGCGTAACCTGGCCCGGTTTCTTGATCTGTCTGGATGGAGACCCTGCCTCTTGAGCTTGAGCCCGGTCAGGACCTCCATCTGGCTCTATCTGAGCTGGCATTGCGGCAGCAGCTCAGTGGTTTTGTTCTCGGGGTCGTCGGCAATCTGTCTCAGGCCACGTTTCGCTGTCCTGGTCAACAGCAGCCAACGCGGATGAGTGGGGAGCTCGAGGTCATCACGCTGAATGGAACCTTCTCGCCCTCCGGCGTTCATCTTCATCTCAGCCTTTCAGATGGCGCCTGTCAGGTCTGGGGAGGGCATCTTGAGCCAGGCACCGTTGTGCTCAAGGGCGCCCAGCTTCTTCTCGGCCTAAGCGGTTTGCCCACTGCAAAGACCATTCAGCAGCCGGTTGAGGAGTCCGTTCCCTTCAGTGAGCGCGTCGAGCTAGCAGTGCTCCCCGGGTGTCCATGGAGTCTGCGTGCCAGGCAACTGTTGGAACGGCTGTCCATTCCCCATCGCCTGGAAACGATCGAGTCTGACGACCGCTTCGAGGCATTCCGACAACGCAGCGGTATGAACACCTTTCCGCAGGTCTTCATTGATGGGGATGTTGTTGGGGGTTATGACGACCTCGCTCAGCTCGCTTTGCAACCCTCGTTCAGGGCCTTGGCACAACAGGTGAAGCGTGAGCCTTCCAAAGCCAATGAATCGGCGTCTGCCTGAGGCTTGACTCTGGGCTGACGCCGAGGATTGGAATCATTCATCCCTCGGTTGTCCAGCCAAGTTCAGTGTGAATCGGGAAGCTCAGGGAGTTCGATGCATAACTGTTCCACCTCGTGTCGCAGTGCATTAATGCGATCCATGGGTGTCAGTTTGCTGCGGCCAGGGGGCCAGAGCTGATCACTATCGAGATCGGAGGCCAAAGCCTCTTCCTCCATGGCTTCGATCAGTTCAGCGAGCTGGGCACGTGCCTCCAGCCATTTGGTGATGCTCAAGATGTTGAGGGGCCTGAGACATTGGTCAGATTTGAAACTTAGCCAACCTGATGGCACAGGTCAGGCTTGAAACAAAGTGATGGAAAAGTTTTCTCGAATTCAATGATCCAAATTCGTTCCAGCAAAATGAATTTGGGCTGCCTAAACTGTTTGTTGTTCTGGGTTTCTTGGCTCCAGTCTTCCTTGCTTCTTTGGCGATTCGAGGAGTCAAGTAACGATCAGGGCGATTGAAGTCGCCGGAGCGCGGGAGAAGATGCCAAGTATTGTCATGATTCAGTATTGGTTAACCGCTTATTTTGTGGTGAAGTCAATGTAAATTACACTGAAGTATGTTGTCATCACTGATATCTATTGCTGCATTCATGATGCTTGATTGAATACATCTCTTGATCAGGTGTGTGCTGATGCGTGGTGCATCTTGGCTGCGAAATCTATTGTTTCCTCTGAAGAATCTGGACTTTTATGCAGGATGATCCAATCAGCACTGAACTCACTGCTATGAATCATGGGTGTACAGCTCCGTGTTTAGGGAGTCTTTGAGAATCTCCGGTGTCTGATCGTCCTCAACCAGATCTCTGGGCCGAAAAACCCTGGTGGTGTCAGCCTTGGACGATCCTTCTCACTGGAGTCCTTGCGATCTCAGGCAGTTGGTTGGTTTTGCATCGCCTCTGGGTCACCATCCCGACGGCAGTGATCGTTGTGGCTTGGTGGATGTTATTTCTCGTGATCGCTCCTGCCACCTACAGGAATCAACCGCGCTGAGCGCTTCTGAAACGCTGTTTCTCTTCCATCAGTTCAGATTCGAGCTGTTCAATCAGCTTGGTGACCAGAGCCTGAAATTCTGGCTGGCAGCCTCGAAATGCCGCCTTATGCCGGATCGGTTCGTTGCGCATGCGCAGATCGGTCAGCATCAACTGAAGGGCGTCGATTCTGGCGTTGCTGTTCAAGGCTTCAGCCTGCAGGCGAGGCGAGGTTATGACACCGCCTCCCCCGTCAACTAGAAGCGCAAAGTGGTATTTACAAGAGCGCCGAGCACTTTCAGTCGCTGTTGTGCAGGGGTGTCAGCTCACAACTCAGGAGGTGACACTGTCCAGAAGCCAGATGCAGAGCAGACCAATGAAAAAAGCCACATTGACCAGACCTGAATCATCTTCTCCGCGTGCGTGAGCTTCCTTCATCACCTCTTCCACCACCAGGTAGATCAAAGCCGCTGTACCGAACGCGAGTGTGCCGGTCAGTGCAGGTCCCTGCAACCCATCGGTGATCAACAGGCTGGCGCTGAGGCCGATCAGGTAGGTGACAGCCATCAGTGCGCCTGACACCGCGCTTCGCCAGCGACTGGCACCGCGGCCAAGCAGAGTTCCAAGTCCGAGGGTCGCCAATCCCATTTCCAGGGCAACGGCCACGGGAATCACCCACTGCTGTTCTGCGGCTTCGCTGCTGATGCCCACCACCAGCCCGTCGATCAGGCTGTCCACGAGAAAGGGCAACATCAGCAGCAGCATCGGTCGAGGCCGATCGTGTTCGGGGCTGTCGTGGGGCTCTTCCAAGACCGCATTAATCACCAGCAACAGCGAGAAGCCCAGGCAGAAACCAATCGCCAATGCAACTGGATGACCGCTGTTGCTGGCGGCCGGCATCAGGTCGGCTGCTGCAATACCCAAGACCAGACCGCCCACTAAATGGGCAACCACCGCTCGAAAGCGTCTGCCAGGTCTGATGCGGCTGCCAAGCAGGCCGCCAAAGGCCATGCTGATAGCCGGCAGGATCAGAAGCACATCAGCCTCGTTCGGGCATCTTCAAGCATGGTCAACCTGGCAAGACCTGGCGGTAACCCCCGGCCTGCACAACGGCCAGTGGTGTGTTGAACAGAGCTGAAAGCCTGGGTCCCGTGAGTGTGTCTTCAGCTGAGCCATCAAGGCTCACGAGGCAGTTCTGCAGTCCGACGACTCTTTGAATCTCGGGGATGATGGCATCCACCTGGTGGGTCACCAGCACCAGAGTTGTGCCTTGGTGGCATAGATCCCGCAGGGTTCTCAACAAGGTGTGTCTTGCGCGCAGATCCAAAGCATTTGTGGGTTCATCGAGTACAAGAACTTCCGGTGCATGCACCAGAGCTCTGGCAATCAGCAGCCTTCGTCGTTGACCTTCGGACAGCTGTCCGTAGTTCTCGTCAGCCAGGCCATCAAGATCCATCCTTTGGAGTAACGCTTCAGTTCGCGACCACTGATCTGCAGTGGGAGTTCTGTCTCTGCCGAGACCGATGGCACCAAAAAAAGCTGCCAGTAATAGCTCCCGGCCTGTGAGCGATGCCGGGATGCGCTGTTCAACGTCGCTGCTCACGATCCCGAGCCGTTGGCGCAGTGCCCAGAGATTGACTGTCTCCGAACCGAACAAGCGTAGATACGATCCCGGTTTGACCACTGGGTAAAGCGAGCGGCTGATTAATTTCACGAGTGTGGTTTTGCCAGCACCGTTGGGACCGAGTACAGCCGTTGACTCTCCTCGTATGAGTCGCAGAGTCAGGTCTTTGACAACCTGATGACCATTGATCCAGGCCTCAACGGCCTGGCAGTCCAGCCAGGCTGGATCGGTGTCACTTGCCTGATCAAGCTTCATCGGTTGATTCTGGCCCTATTGAGAAGTCGTGTTGATGTTTGATCGACGTTGTGCCCGTTGTGGTTCCACCATCTTTCGTGCTGATCGCTCGCTTGGTGGCCGCCTGGTGTGTTCCCACTGCGGAGTCCCAGCAGATCAGCAGGCTCGTCGATCCAGCGGTGGGGGACGGTTACTTCGCTCGTCTCGAAGAGGTTCAGGTGGTTACAGGTTTTGGATTCTTCTAGCTGTGATCGCGCTCGTTCTCGTGCTGTTGTTTCAGTCCGCCTGAGTGATTTCATCTAGTTTCTCGACCACCATCGCCAGCGCCGATGCCAGCGGACGTTCTTGGTTCATTTTGCTGCTCCAGATCCGACCGCAGCGGATCTGTTCAGGACTGGCCAACGTCATGTCCTGGCCTTCACGCAGCTGCAGCTGTTGAAGAGGCACGCTGAGCTCGCCTGTAAAGACGTGCACGATGCGCTGCTCATCCTGATGCCGGAACCAGATCTTCAGCTGATCTGGGCACCAACTGATCTCCTCGTTCAATTCTCGTCGCACAGCGATGAGAGCGGTTTCGCCGGGTTCAAGATGGCCACCGAACAGCCCCCAGCACCCTGGGGCGACAATCCTGGGGTTCTCATCGCGCAATTGCAGCAGCCATCGGCGTTCCTGCTGCAGCATTGCAATCGCGAATTCAACGGTCATGGCCTTGTTCCGTGGATCCCGAGGTGTTCCTTTTGGGCCTGGAGCCTGCCATCACGGCGGAGGAGATGATCAGCCGACCAACAGCGTTCGTTGAAGGGTTGTGCCTTGCAAAGCTACTGCCATCTGTGTTGATTGCCAGGTCTGAACCGTTCTGGGATGACAGAGCATTTCAGTCACAGCTTGATGACAAGCGTTTGCTGCATGCCAATGACAAGTGGCCGAGATTCAGCCACTATTCACAACATGGAATTCGAACAATTCGCCGCAAAAATCAGGAGCCTCGACGCCGACTCCAAAGAGCGCATCGCACTGGCCGAGAAATGCCCAGACCACGAAGCTCGAATTCAGGTGGGCTTGGGGCATGCCAAGAACATCCCACTGAAGGGAAATCTTCTCGAGGCAGATTTTGCAAGCGATGGCAAGGAGTTCACCCAGGACGAGTTGAATTACCTGAGCGATGAACAAGCATCGATGTTGGCCGGCATGGTGTTTATGAAGCTGTTTCCCAAGGCTGCACGTATTTCTGAGGACGACATTCTTGAAGTCGAAGATGAAGATGAATCATGGTCGGGCACTGTCTACACAGGTGAGGGAAATGGTTGGGTATTCGCATGGGTGATAGAAAAGAATGATCACGAGCAATACGTCATCTCATTCACTGACTATGAGGATGAAGACGAGGCATAGTGCTTAATGCAGTAGCAGCAATGATTGGAAATAGTTCTGTGGTTAATTCTATTTTTTGATTTTTTTATTTTACTCTTACTACTATTGATTCATGGTACTAGATCGGTACGGCTGATCCGTATGAGTAGCTAGAGAGCGATGCTTACTTTGATGTTTTTGTAATTGATTTCATCTCGCATGTTCAGTGGCTTTAGATCGATTCTTCAGGATCGAAGCTATTCACTGGGTCATGGTGATCGCTTTTTCAGGTTCGACCAAGGGTTGTCCAGGTGTTCCGGGGTAAATAGGACGAGCGAGGAGAGTCGAGCATTTGCTTATCTCAGACTTCTTGTTCTGGACTTCGTTTTTGGATGTGGCCTGCATTGGAGTAGCAGCGGTTTTTTTGCGGTTTTGATGGGTGCCTTGCCATCCCCCGTGTCAAGGCACACCCACAAGAAAAGCCGCCCTCCGTGAGAGGAAGACGGCTTATCTGAATGTTGCTCAAACCCATTACTCAGTCGGCCGAGTAGGGCGGGTCGAAGCGTCTGGCTGTATGGCTTGTCGGGCCAGTCAGGCAGCTTCTAGTGGGTGCTCAGTTGGACCGTCGTCACTCATTGAACGCCTCCGAATCCCGTTGATGCGATCACTATCCATCAGCGAGGGGGGCTCTGGCATCCGTCGAATCGCTCATTGCTTGATGGCGCGTTGGGTCCCAATGTGGAAACGATCTTTTGTTTGTGGCTAAAAGGCGTCGTCGAATCTCTGTTCATCGCCAATGCCATCGAGTGCGTGAACCACATGAGACACCGCTTTCGCCTTAACCCAGTGCAAAGCTCCGTCGTCAACATTGGCTACCTGCAGCAGAGCGTTGACTCTGGTTTCACGGACGTCTCCTTCACACCAGAGGATTTGTCCCATCCACCAGTCATCGCGAATGGGCTTAGCAATCTGTTGTTGAGCTCTGATGATGACGAAGTTTCCAGGTCTGACAGCCAGGAAGCCTGGTGCATGAAGGCTTACGCGTGTTGAGGAAACCGTCGCTTCATGGTCACTGCTCATAACCTCGTTTCTGGTACAAGCGTTCTACCCATCTTGGTGTTGGCATGCAAGCGAAGCCACTAGAAAGCAACAGATTTGATTGGCTTGCAACGCCTATCTTTCATGCATATAGGGAGCCCATGTGGCAGCCAAGCAATCCACTACACAACCCAACTGTCGCTGTTGGGTCTGGTTTAGGGGAGGTTTAGGGGTCGAGTCGGAGTGGATCAGTGGTTTCTATGGAGCACCGTCGATCCTTGGAGGCATCCGCATCGAGAGAGGTGATTATGTTGCCTGCCGTGTGGCTGATTGGCGTGTGGTATTTGAAGAACCTGCAGATATCAACGTTGGTCCTGTGATTCCTGAAGATGCTGAATGGAAGCTTGTGCCAACGGACCCAAGATGATCTCAATGAAGAAGAACGAAGTGCGACATCATGAGTGAGCAACGTCAACTTCATCCTAAAATACCTACTTATTTAGTGGCTGTTTGTTCAGCGTTTCTTGTTGCTTTATTCCACCTGGAATATACCGGACACTTTTTGGTTGGTTATTCCTTTTTGGTTGGCCTGATTGCAGGTGGCTTTGGTTGGTTGTTGGCATGGGGGCTTTGGAGATTTTGGATTGTCTTTCCATACAAGAGAGTTTTCAAGCTCAGGGTAAAAGTTTATTTAGAGGATTGAAATATTCTGATTTTGGTGATTGGTGATTTTGCTCGTATGCATTTTATGGAATGCTTATATAAGCGAGCAACCTTGATATGCTGCCCTACTGTGCTCGTTGCATGCCTGAATAATTGAGTTAGAGGCTATGACCCTTGTATGTCATCAAATTATCCCTGGGAAAGTCAATGCCCTAGCTATTGTTTTAATAGTTTCAACATCGGTGACTTCGTCGGCAGTGGCTCAGATCCTCCCTCCATTGGCAGAGGATTTAATTGCAGAAAGCGGTGACGGGATCAGCCTTTTTTCTTTGGGTTATGGCGCAAGAGTGGCGAATTATATGTGCTTTGAATCGCTGAAAGGTAATCTCGCTAAACCTGAAGGCGATGAGATTTTGGCTAAATACAAATTATGGTTTGAAAATCAGACTTCGTATCAGTTTGATGTTTTCGCCAAGGGATATAAATTGGAAATGGAGAGTTTTAATCAAACTTTTCAAGATCACGATTGCAATTTTTCTTTTTAGCTGCGGATCATAAGCGTCAAGTGCAGATTGCCAAAGGCGGGTACAAATTATGCCTTTATGCCTTTGGCGGCTCCAACACTTGCTGGTCAGTCAGCCATGATGGAGAGCTCTTTTGAGAGAGTAAGAATCGACTCAGCAGATCAACCGATTTTTCTCACAAGAGAAACAAAAAGAGCACGATCCAGGAAGTCCCAATCAGAAATAATTTGTCTGAGCCCTTGTCAATATCGAACAGCTCGTGGGGTTCTGGAATCATTGATTGACTTTTGCAGTGGTCAATCTAGTTGATTTCAGCTGCTCAAGTGATCTCCTCAAACCTCGGCAGAGACCTTCCCCATCTGTTCTGCAAAACTCATGCTGTTCAGCTGAAAGCTCCTAAAAGAAGTCGGAGACAGCCATGTCGTGCCTCTTGAGAAGGGCGAATGTCGTTCCAGCATTGCCCCGGCAGATACGCAGCTCGTTCGTCAGTGCGGTGATGTCGAGCCACGCTGGGAAAGACTGATTCACGGTTTTGAACAATTCGAGCCGTCGTCCACCCGGCAAGGCCGGGCCTCTCCAGCCACCTTTGCGAAATCGGACTCCAACACGATTTGCACCACCAGTGCTTATCTCAGCCTCAACCGTCACAGCTGCTACCTCCCCCAGAGGACCGGAAAGGCGTAGGAGATTCATCCCCCGTGAATTCACTGGGTCAAGAATCTGAATGTTCTCTAACCAGTTCACTTGCTTCAGCCAGGGCTGAGTTGCACTGCTCCAGCGAAGTTCCCAGACACCCTTGAGAAGTGCCAAATCCCTGCTGAGATCAACGTCTGAATTGGCTTCAGCCGCTACGACGAGATCGGGGATGCTGCCATCGTCCGGCTGTTCTTTTAATCGTCGAATGAGTTCATTCATGGGTCATGTTTGATTAATTTTTAGATGTGGTCTGTAGTCAATCATCTTTGATAATAATTAATCCCAAGTTAGGCTGCAGCGAATTTCTTTCCGCCTTCGAAACGAACACCAACTGTCTCGCCGCTTAGGCCACATTTGCTTTCGGATCGCCAATTTTTGCTGATCTGAGGAAACCTGTCGCTGGGACGGGTCCAGAATGGCTAGGGGGAGTAGTGTTTGTGCCTAGCGACTAGAACAATGATGCTGGCCATGATGTTCACCAAAGACGTTATTCTTGAAATCATCTTTTGCGGAAACAGCAACCCTCTTGCTCTGTTCCATAGTCTTCTTCGTATGTCTTGAGGCAAGCCATTGAATGACAAGGTGAGCTGTCTTTTTTATTCTCATTTTGTGGGAGAAGACCCATCAATTACCTTTAACTGTAGACAAAAGGTACCGATAGGGGGCTCAATTGAACGATTAAATCTTTAACTTGTTTGTAGCCTAATACCGTTGACTTTTTTGATGTGGGTATTCCTTCGATCGTTAACTGGCTTGGGGATGCCATTGATGATGGCGACGTGAATGCAGCACTTTATGTGGCAGAAATCAATCATGATCCAACCTTGATCATGATTGGCTATTGCGCTTTGGGTCAAGTTGATCACTTGCAATCAAGCTCATTTCTTGGCAGGCTCAGATATCTCACTTCTGCTGACCCTGAAATATGTGCTGCGCGCTCATCTCTGTCGCTCAAAGATTGTTGGTTGGGTGAACAGTTTCTCCTCTTCCAGCTTTCGGACTATCGTCAAAGTCTGTACAAAATTGAGAGTTTTGAGTCAGAAAACTATCTTGAGACTCTAAAGTTACCTGAAACTGGTGCTTCGAGGTTCATTGAGTGGATTGCCGAAACATCGCAGAAAATTTTCTGTCATCCTCAGTCTGGATACAAGCTGTGCCTCGATACCCTGGTGACAACATCTAGGCAGCGTCAACTTTACGAACAAGTTAAGATGCAATGGATGATTGATACATAATAGGCTGATCTATTAGATATTTAGACCTCGATCTATCGTTGATCAATAATCTTGATCAAATTAGTTCTGGATGGTCTGGATCTCCCTTGAAGGGGCCTTCAACTGCCGAGCTAATCCAGCCTCCGTAGAAACCTCCTGGCTGAGCAGTTACTTGTTCACCATTGAGCCAACATCCATCCATCAAACCTGGATAGAGGGCGAACCAACCCGCAATGGCTTGAAAAGACTCCGTGGGAGAAGAGTATCGCCATACAGCACGGTGAATACGATGTTCTCCAACCATGACATCGAAATAATCAGCTACACCTTTCCACTCACAAAAGCTACGTCCAGCTGCGGGAATTAACAGCTTTTGGTTGGTGCTAGCAGGTGGAAGGTAGTACGTCGGTGGATGAAAGGTCTCCAGTACTCGCATGCATCCAATGCCATCAAAGAGAACGTCTCCACCGACCCGCACCAAAACATGATCAGGGCTGACCTCCAGCCTTGGTGGTCGGGGATAGTCAGCAACTTTTTCCGTTGTCATTGAATGGCTCTGCTCTGCGGAGATGATGGCGTTGTTTCAGTGTGATCGAAGCTATGGCATCTGTTGATCCACATCAGCCGGTGGTGATTCTCGGAGGTTTTCTGATCACCGAGGAGGTTTACCAACCGATGGCTGATTGGCTGATCAAGCAGGGTGTGACCGACGCGAAGGTTGTCCCAGTAAGCCGCTATGACTGGCTTCTCACGAGCTGGGGCTTCGGTTGGCGACGAGTGTTAGATCGGGTTGATCAGCATGTGCAGCTTCTTCAGTCGACGTCACCCACGGAACGTGTGACCTTGATTGGTCATAGCTCCGGGGGGGTGATGCTCAGGCTTTATCTCAGTGATCAACCGTTTCAAGGTCGTACCTATGGCGGTGCATCTCGATGTGATCGTTTGATCAGCCTGGGTAGTCCGCACCAAGCGATTCGCGCAACTCCTCTCAGGGCCATGGTTGATCGGAGCTGCCCTGGATGCCACGAGCCTGGCGTTGATTATGTGGCGATCGCTGGTGAGCTCAACCTGAATAGCACGACTGCTTCTGTCTTCAGTCGGCGCAGTGCCAAAGGCAGCTATCGCGGTATTTCCGGATCTGTTGATGTCAGCGGTGATGGCTTGGTGCCAATCGACTCCGCCTTGCTTTGTGGTGCTCGTCATCTGGTTCAATCCGACACTGCCCATGGCGGACTGTTTGG
This sequence comes from Synechococcus sp. GEYO, assembly GCF_900473955.1. Taxonomy (NCBI): domain Bacteria; kingdom Bacillati; phylum Cyanobacteriota; class Cyanophyceae; order Synechococcales; family Synechococcaceae; genus Synechococcus; species Synechococcus sp. GEYO. The sequence goes on along the minus strand of NZ_UCNL01000008.1, from coordinate 314,141 downwards.
CTCCACTACGTATTTCTCTCCTGCAAGGCTCGAGGCTTGGTGGCGGTTTGCTGCGGTGTGAAATTCGTGCAGCTCTTCGGGATGGGGTTTGGGCTGTCGACCGTCAATCCGCCAATAACCAAACCAGTCCGGCGTGAGTTCTGCCTCAGGTCTGCCTGGTTCCGCCTTCAGATGGATTTGCCAGTCTTCGACATTGAAGATGGGTAAGCAGTCATCAACCGTGCCAAAGCGCTCGAGGCTGTACAGGTCATCTTTATGGACTTGTAAAGCACTGCCAAGCCATCGCCGACGTGCACGTGCTTTGGCTGCTTGCTTGCTGGGAGCCACTACAAGGCCGAATTGGTGCAACTCCTGCAGTGAATCTCGGTCGTAACCACCGAGATTGATGAACCACAGTTGATCCTTTATTGCTGTTGATGACGCCTCAAGATGCCCTTTGCTGTCCTTTCGCTGTTTGATCAGCTCAATGGCGTAGCCATCCACATATTGAATGGCCTTGTAGCTGTCGATGTGAAGGCCACTCTGTAGCCCAAACCATTGTTGCTTCAGGGTCGGGATCGTGTCTTCAATGCTTGTTCCCACCACCCAGCGCACGTCATGCAATTCGATATGGCTGGTCGCGGTACGTCCGCCCAAAACGACGAGAAACAAGTTTGGGGTGGTGCTCATCGCTTCATGCTGATGCGTTCAGTCATGCTTTTGAAATCAGCAACCGGCTGATCGTCATGATTGCGCCCCTTCCGCTTATGTCACTGGTTCTGGTTCTAGGACTGACAGGTCTCGGCTGGTGGCTCGCTCAGGTGAACAGCTTGGCTCGCAAGTTCGGGTCGACCATGGTGATCCTGATCCTCGGTCTGCTACTGGCCAATGTGACCAGCTGGACTCCAGAACCATCCGCTGTGTCGTGGGTGAACGGACCGTTGACCTCTTTCGCCATTGCAGAACTGTTGCTGGCGGTTGAGCTCCGCAGCGTGCTGCCTGATGCACGTCGCTTGTTGTTGCCTTTCATCGCAGCTGTAGCTGGAACTTTGGTGGCTGTTTTGTTGGTTGGTCTATTGCTATCAGGATGGCTTGGACAGTCTTGGATTTCACTGGCAGGTCTGTTTGGTGCCACGTTCACCGGCGGAAGTCTGAACTTCGTTTCCGTTGCCAGAAGTCTTGAAATACCTCCTTCTCTACTGTTGATTGCCACGGCGGCAGATCACGTTGCATTCACGGCATGGTTTGTCGTCAGCCTGCTGATCGGCCGTGGTGGTCGGCAGCACAGAGCGACTGACACTCCAGTGCTTAAGAGTTCAGCTTCAACCCCAACCAACGCGTTTGTGATGCCTTCATTGCGAGAGGTGTTGTTCGGCCTTCTCTGGGGGGGTGCGGTTTTGTTGATCTCCGACCGTATGGTCGGTTTCTTGCGTTTGTTGGGGATTGATGTCCCATCAATCCTTGTGCTGACAACGGTCGCGTTGATTGCTGCCCAGTTACCCCGATCGGATTCTCGGAGTGCTTGCTATGGGCTTGGTCTGGTCTTGATCCAACCCTTTTTCGCTGTGATTGGACTCAGTTCAAGTCTTGTAGATCTCTTTGGTGACGGCCTGCCAGTGCTGCTCTACGCAGGACTGGTGGTTCTTGTTCAGGCCATTGTTGTGCTTCAAGCACGACGCTTGTTTCGCTGGCCTTTGGCTGAATGTCTGGTTGCCTCTCAGGCTGCAGTGGGTGGGCCAAGCACTGCTCTGGCTCTCGCAGGAAGCCTTGAGAGACCCAATCTCGTTTTGCCGTCAGTCGCAATCGGGCTCCTGGGATATTTGCTTGGTACTTACGTCGGTCTGGCGGTGTCAGCCTCGCTCAATGGGCTGATTGCCTAAGAGAGGACAGATCTTCACCTCATGGCCTTAGAGTCCATCGACTCATCGAGCATTAATGGCCTGGGAATACACACAGCTTCGCTTTGTTCCCCGTGGCAAGAGCTGGACTGGAGAAATTGAGGAGCTCTGGCTGGATGACAAGCCGTTGATCTCCAGAAACCACCCTCAGCAGGTGAGCCTGGTGGAGCTGATGAATGAACTGGGTGCTCAAGGCTGGGAACTGGTCACCTATGCCCAACCTTTCACCGGCTATCACGGTGGCTGCTACACCTTCAAGCGCCAACGCTGAAGCTCGGTCGGGTATCCGCAAGTCACTTCACGACGTCCAATCTGGACCTAATTGACGTCAAACCTCTCCATGGCCAATTGATGCAAGACTGATAGCTCCGCTAAAGCATCTAATTTTTTTTGCGCTTGGCTGAGCATTGTTCTTCCATGTGGGGCACAGGCATCGATCAAGGCAACTCCTTCTGAGGCTTCTGCCTTGATGCGTTCCATACAAAGCTCGATTTGTAAGTTGAGTGGCTTGTTTTGATCACTCTGCAGATAGGCGGGTCCAGCAAGAACTGATATGAGCTTCAAAATTGCTTGGTGGGTTTCTTTTGCGCTAATGGTCATGGCCTTCAACGGCTTGTGCGTCATTCTGACGCAATCCAAGGGCTTATTGCATCAGATTCGTATTCGGCGTACTACTTGCTACCTAATCTGATCAGCCATGCCTGGTTGAAACCTTGGAAGGATATTTTTACGACAGGAAGTCACACCTTCTTGAACGATGATGAGTGAACCTAATTTCGATTGGGCTGCAGGCTTAAAGTACATGTATTAGATCATTGCCTGAAATGCAGATCCGAGACCTCAATAAACAAATTGCTTTGTTTGTTACAGAGAAGGTAGGCACAATGACCTGTGCTTACTTCTTTGCCTTGCTAGCACTGATCTCATTACCAGAAGCCCTGTCGTCAGAAGATCCTTTGGAAATTGTTTCTTGGATCGCTGAGACATTTCTGCAGCTGGTCTTGCTTTCGATCATTATTGTTGGTCAGAATATTCAAGGTGATATTGCCGAGCAGCAGGCTCAGACTGATCGAGAGACTTTGGCGGCCATCAAAAAGCTGGCAGAAGAAATCCATGTTGTTGCTACGCAATCTCAAACAAACTGATTCTCTTCTCATTGTTCCTTATTCTTTATCTCAGCATCGCAATGATATTGCCTGCTGGATCGAGCACGCGGACAGATCGATTGATCTGCTTGCTAAGAGATTTTGCCCAGTTGAGTGCCTCCTCCATTTCAATAGTAGATCCATGCAAATGCCATTCCTGAAATGGATTTAACTCTTCGACTCGGTAGGGTTGCAGTTCTTTCATTCCCAAGCCAAGGCTGTCTTAATAAGTCTATAATCAATCTCTATTGTCTCAGCCCTTTAGGCAATTTGAAAGATAAATTTCTCGTTTAAACTCATTCTTAGTTGATGAAACCACTGGCTGATAACAGGTGAACTTCCAGTGACCAGCCAAACAGGAATGATAAAACGACTGAAAAAGCAAGGTAAAAATATTGGTTGCTTAGAGGGAAATAGGGTGCCTTGCGTCTGTTCACATTGCTTCTACTGCAGTTTTCAACCTAGGAGTTATCGACTTGGCTTGAGATGATAATTTTGTTAAAACTGTTGTCGACGCGAAGGTCATTTGTAACTCAGTGATCAATTGCTACGAGCCTCTCAGGCTGTCTCGTTACATATAGCATTTATTGGTGATCGGTAATTGGAGAGTGAGGCTGTTGTTATACATGTAAATCAACTATAATCTCTTTTCATCCATTGGAATACACCAGGCCTTGCCACTCTGTTGTGATGACTTGATCACTATATTCTCATAACGGGTGATCAAATGGGTGTGGGTGATCAGGAAGGCTGACTTTGTAAAGAGTATCTTCGACTGGTTTCCACTGAACGAGATGAAGAGGATTGATTTTATGTTTGTCTATACAATCCCAGACGTCGTTTCCAGACAATGTCGCCTCTGACCAGTGATCTCCTTGGCTGATCATCTGTTCCCTCACATAGTCTTTCCACTTCCCCCAGGTAACTTCAGGATAGCTTGCGATGAACTCATTAAGAATCACAATGTGAAAATCCATAGTTGACTCCTTGAGTTCATTAGTAATACAATTAAAGTATTATACTTGTTGGCCGATCTGCTGTGTGATGACGGTGGTTACTAAGACATGGCCGTTGAGTTTCATTTCTGCAGCAGAGTTTCGAGGATCGAAGGACCCCCGCTTTATGAGTGGATCGGGTCTGCCGATACTGCTGAGCTCCTCTGGTTAGTTCATTGCTCTGAATAGGCTGTGATGACAGTGCTTTCGATGATATGTCCAGCCCCCCGGATCATCTCTTTGTTCTCTTCAAAGATCTTTTGTGCCACCCCAATGGGTGCTTGCTGAATCGCGCAGACCTTCGATGCGTCGTCCTTGGAAACTCCTCTAAACAGTGATTTGATTCCTACTGAGGCATGCATTTGGGTGACGTCATCGCTGTCATAGATTTTGGCCCACTCTGAGAATGGAACGCTCAGGTTGAATGTCCAGACCGTGGTTTCCATGATTTTGAGCTCCAATATTTTTGATTGTTGCACTTAATCCTTGGTTTGTACAGCAATCTATGTGACGGTCTCTTTGCGCTAACCGATACGTTTTGCCCCAGTTCTTTCAGTATTATTTGCTGAGGCACAGGTTTATTTGAAGTGAAGAATGATCTGTTGAGATTAATTTACCATCTACACTTGTTCGTGCAGGTTAAGCCGAGAGTGCTTGAGATAGAAATAACTAATTCTAATGTCATGATTTGGCCGACACCTGTTCGATAGATGGGTTAAAATCCTTCCTGATTTAGCGCTTCCCTTTGCATTCTCTGAATCCGCTCTAGGACGGATTCATTACTCATGCGATTGTTCAGTCTTTCCACCAGTAGTGGAAAAGCGAGTGGTGTTGGTCGAGGCGTAGGGCAGTGCAGTGTTTCTCCACGTTGCATTCTTTTCAGTGCACTACGTAGGCGTGACAGTTCAAGTTGCTCCTGCAGCACTTCTTGTTGCGCTTGTTTCAGGAGAAGATTGCCTGGTTCATGTTTGCTGAACACCTCCCACAGCAATGATCCGCTGATCTGCAGCTGTCCCGCGCTTTTGTTCTTTCCTGGGAATCCTTGGACAAGCAGCCCGGCAACCTGGGCGATGCTGCGAAATCGTCGTCGACAGAGTTCGGAGAGATTGAGAGCTTGCTCAAGATCAGTTTCCAGATTGCTGTCATTGAGAAGATCATCGAGATGTTCTTCCAGCAGGTCATCCATGGGGTATCCCTTTGGTGCCAGCAGTTCAAATCCGTAGTCGTTGACTGAAACCGTGATCGTGCCGCGATGCTGCCTTGTGAGTCGTGTTGCCCAGAGGAAACCCAGACCCTCATGCACAAAGCGACCCTCAAACGGGTACGCATACAAATGCATTCCTTCTCGGGTTCGACAGGTCTCAATCAGCAGTTGATCACTCGATGGCAAGGTTGACAGATCCATCTGCCGTTCAAACAGTGGTTCCAATGCCTTGAGCTCAGCGTTGTCCAGTTCTCCACGTCCAGCGCGCGCCACTTCTTCACGCAGGTGATGGGTTAACAGATCGGACAGCGACATCTGTCCTCCAGCCCAGGCTGGAACTGCAGTGCTTTTTCTGGTTGTAGTTTTCACGTAGGCCGTCATGTCGCGAAGCCTCACGAATTCCAGCTGACGTCCTGCAAAAAAGAACACGTCTTTCTGTTTGAGTTGGCTGATGAAGTTTTCTTCGACGTGTCCCAGAACAGATCCCCGCACGAAACGCACTCGGATCGCTGGAGCTGATGTGATCGTGCCGATGTTCAATCGATGCAGTCTGGCGATTGCGTTGTCACGCACCACAAAACGTCCGTCATCTGTGCTGTCCAGTTTTCTGTAGCGGGGGTATGCACCGAGGCAATCCCCTCCATGCTCAAGAAATCGCAAACACCAATCCCAACGCCCCTGTTCGAGTGTTCTGTAGGTGCTCGTGCTGCGAATGGACTCGAGCGTTTCGACAGGTCTGAACCCGGGCCCGCAAGCCAGGGTCGTGAGGTGTTGCAGCAGCACGTCGAGAGGTTGGTTGGGGGGGCGTCGTTCTTCCACCATTCCGTTCTCCAAGCCTCGGCGAACGGCACTCAGTTCGAGTAATTCCAGGGCATTGGTGGGCATGAACAGCACCTTGGATGTTCCGCCGGGTAAGTGTGCTGAGCGTCCTGCGCGTTGCAGCAGTCGTGCCAGATTTTTCGGTGATCCGATCTGAACAACTCGCTCCACAGGTTGAAAGTCCACTCCAAGATCGAGTGAGCTTGTGCAGACCACCCAGAGCATCGACCCCGCTTTTACAGCAGCTTCAATGGCTTCTCTTTCACTGCGATCAAGAGCGCTGTGATGCAGTGCCAGTAAGCCCTCCATTTCTGGGCAGGCGTAGCGCAGGCACTGAAACCAGCGTTCAGCCTGGTTGCGCGTGTTGGTGAACAACAGCGTGCTGGTGCAGGGTTCGAGCTGCCCGATGAGATCTTCGTATCGCCTCAGCCCGAGGTGACCACCCCAAGGGAATCCATCAATACTGTCGGGAAGGATGCTCGTGACATCGAGTCCCCGCTTGGGAGCTCCCGTGATCAAGCACGGCTCACACCCCTCGCCAAGGGCATGCCGAGCTGATTCTTCAAGATTCCCGATCGTCGCGCTGATCGCCCATGTTTGGAGTTGTGGGCGCTGTTGCCGTAACCAGCTGAGAGCGAGCTCCGCCTGGATACCGCGTTTGCTTCCGATCAGCTCATGCCATTCATCAAGAACGACAGTTTCAAGCGTCTTGAACAGTGCTTCGCAATGGCGACTCGCCAGCAGAACGCACAATGATTCCGGCGTGGTGATCAGAATTTCAGGAGGTTTTTTGATCTGGCGACTCCTTTCAGCACTTGGGGTATCTCCATTGCGGATCCCAACTCGCAGGGGCCAGCCCATCGCCTCAATCGGTTGCTGTAGCGCCACGGCTAAGTCACGCCCTAAAGCCCTGAGTGGCGTGATGTAGAGCAGGCGGATCCCTGCTTGCTCATTAGCTGACGCCAGCATCTGCGCGATCGGTCCCATCACCGCGGCGTAAGTTTTTCCTGACCCGGTAGGGACCTGGATCAGACCACTCAAACCCTGCAGGTGTGCTTCCCATGTCCGCTTCTGAAAGGGAAGCGGCGACCATCCCTGATGTTGAAACCAGTCGTTGATCGGCGAGAGAATCCGCTGCGGATCAGCGTTGCACTCAGGGCGAGCGCGCTGGTTGTGAGACGTCTGTTTCACAATGACGACGTTCGCTTCACCACTCGATCGCAGAGCGTTCGAGCATCTTCGATGGTGTTGGCGCTGTCCGCCGTGCGGTCACTTCGCCATCGCAGAATCCTGGGAAAACGAACGGCGAGGCCGCACTTGTGCCGTCTGGATGTCTGGATGCCTTCAAAGCCAATCTCAAAGACCAATTCAGGCTCCACCGAGCGGGTTGGACCGAACCGTTCCCGGGTGTGACTGCGAATCCATCGATCCAGCTCGAGGATTTCGGCGTCGTTTAAACCGGAATAGGCCTTGGCGAATGTCACCAGCTGAGGGTTGCTTGTTGACTCCGTCTGTGTCTCCCAGAGTGCGAAGGTGTAATCGGTGAAGAGGTTGGCGCGACGCCCGCGGCCTGCCTGTGCATAGATCAGCACCGCATCCAGGGTCATCGGATCGCGCTTGTGTTTCCACCAATGCCCACGCTTACGACCGCTCAGATAGGGGGACTGCAGATGCTTGAGCATCACCCCTTCGGCACCCTGTTCCACAGCCTCTTGGCGGAGTCGATTCAGCTGATCCCAATGCTCAAGTTGTTGTCCGCTGCTGAGTCGGCAACGCATCCCCGCCGTATTGGCATCCATGCGTTTTTGAACAGCGCTCAGTTGTTCAAGTCGTTGCTGAAGTGGAGCTGAGCGCAGATCTTGTCCATTTCGTTCCAGCAGGTCATAGGCCACGAAACTCACAGGACACTCGAGCCGCAGTTTTCGGCCGACATTTTTTCGGCCGAGTCGTCGCTGCAGGTCGCTAAAGGGTCTTGGTTGTTGCTCCGATTCCGCCCAACAGATCACTTCGCCATCAAGCACCGTATCGGTCGGTATCGCTAACGCCATCTCGATCAGTTCTGGGAATTGTTCGTTGATCAGTTCTTCACCACGACTCCACAGGTATGTTCCGCTCTCGCGTTGAATCAGCTGTCCACGGATGCCATCCCATTTATGTTCAACCCACCAATCGGAGGGTGCGGTGTCCTCGATGGTCTCCGGTTTGAGTGGGCTGGCCAGAAAAAAGGGGTAGGGAACGGGCCCTCTGTTGCCGCGTTCTTCACTGGCGGTAGCCGTCAGTGCACGAAACCAATGTTCAGAGGCATCGGCTGGCGCCATCAGACGCTCGAGAACCAAAGCCTCCTCCAAGTTGAATCCTGTCGCGATCGCTTTCACGACAAGTCCGCGGGCAACACCAATACGAAAGCCACCCGTTAGCAATTTGTTGAACAGGAACAGGCGGTCGTGAGGCAAGGCTTCCCAGATCGCGAGCACCGCGATGCTTTGCTCCTCAGCTTCCATCGCCGCCACGGCCGGCAACAGTTGTTCCATCCACCAGTGCATCGGCGGTGAATGATTGAGTTGATTGATCCAGATCGTCACATCGGGGTTGTGGATGTGGCCGCCAATGTCGTGTTTGAGTTGTGGCCAGAGCAGTGAGAGAGTTTCTGCTGAATCTCCGACGTGGCTCTGACAGTCGTCGAAGAGCCAGTCAGGCATCGCACTCGCCTGCTGAAGAATGTCGCGCAACCGGCGACCGGTGATCAACCGTTTGCGCCGTTCTCCCATCAGCAGTAATACCGTCCACGCGGCGTCGTGGGCATTTGCTTGCTGCAGATGCACTGCGATCAAATCAATCTTGCGTTTCGTTCCTGTGCTCTGGTCCAGATCCTCGATCAGAGCCGCGAATGCATCCATGCCAAAGCTGTTCTAGGCGTCTTCTCAGTAATTCCAGCGATTGTCCTCATTTGGACCTGTCACCTGAACATTGCATCCGTTGATTCCAGCTGTCGCACTGTTGAATGCCTTGACATAGCTGGTTGCGTCTCCAGCGTCGGCCACTTCACGCAAAGCTCCCTGAAGTCGGGCCAGATCGCTCCCAACCTGATCCCGGGTCAGTGCGCCGTTAGCCAGACCCTCGCAGATGGCCTTTGCCGCTGTTTCACCATCAGCAGGGAACACCACGGTGTTGATCTGCTCAATGGTGATCGTGGTTTGCTGGGCGAGTGCCGGTCCAGCGGTCGCAGCGATCAAAACCATGAGGCCGGTCAAGGTAGAGCTACGGGTCGCCATGGTTCCAGAGAAGGTGCTTGAGGTTAGTTCAGTTGAGCTGATCAAGCGGTTTGGCATCAAGACCGTGTCTCTCGCGCAGAAAGCGCGCCAGCACATCGCTCTGGCCGTGGGTCACATAGACAGATGCAGCTCCAGTGTTCAGCACCGTGCTGACCAACCCATTCCAATCGGCATGGTCACTCAGCACGAAGCCTCGTTCATAGCCACGCCTCCGCCGGGCTCCCCTCACTGCCATCCACCCGGATGCAAAGGCTGTCTGTGGCGAGCGGAACCGCCTCATCCAGGCTGAACGATGGGCGGAAGGCGGCGCAAGGATCAGTCTTCCTGCCAGGGAGTCCTTGCGGGGAAGCTCGCTCACAGGCCGACTCGCCGTCATCGCCACACCTGCCTCGCGATAGTGGCGCGTGACGGTTTCAACGGCACCATGGAGAAGCACTTCCTCTTCCACTCCGATGGCTTTCAGCTCGGCTAGCAGACGCTGAGCTTTGCCGAACGAGTAACAGAACAACAGCGAGGGTCGCTCGCGGTCTCCATGCCACCAGTCTCGGATCTCCGTTGCCACTTGTTTCCCGGTATCCCATGCATAAATCGGCAACCCGAATGTGGCTTCGGTGATGAGCACGTCGCAGGGCACCACCTCAAACGGTTCGCAGCTCGGGTCAGAGCAGCGTTTGTAATCACCGGTCACCACCCAGACCTGATCCTCAACCATCAAGCGAATTTGAGCTGAGCCCAAGACGTGGCCAGCGCTATGGAACGACAAACAGGCCTGATTGAGCCAGAACTCTTGGCGATAAGGCATGGAATGCAGAGTGATGTCTCGGCCCAGGCGTTGTCTCAGCACACCTTCACTGATATCCACAGCCCAGTATTCGCCGCATCCAGGTCTGGCGTGATCAGCGTGGGCGTGAGTGATCAAGGCTCTCGACACCGGCCGTGAGGGATCGATCCAGGCGTCTGCAGCTCTGCAATACAGACCGCTGTCGGTTCGCTCGAGAACGTTCATCCATCAACTTTGGCAAGCCTGAGCTGCTGGCGTGTCTCAGGCTCATGAGGGCGTCACTTGCTCATTTCGAGCATGCGTCGGATCGGCGCTTCAGCCTTGGAACGAATCGACTCCTCCATGGTGATCTGCGGTGAGAGTGTCTCAAGACAGTCGCGCAGTTTTTCCAGGCTGTTCATACGCATGTATGGACAGGCATTACAGCTGCAGCCATCGAGACCAGGAACATCAAGCAATGTCTTCTCGGGGACCCGCTGCTTCATCTGATGCAGGATCCCAGGCTCTGTGACAACGATGAACGTGTCGCAGTCGCTGGTTTCGGAGTGAACCAGCAGTTTGCTTGTGGATCCGATGAAATCGGCAAGATCCAGCAGATTTTCCTGGCATTCCGGATGGGCGATCACTTCAGCGTCTGGATGATCCAGTTTCAGCTTGATCAGTGCTTCTTCACTGAAGGTTTCATGCACAAAACAACGTCCAGGCCAGAGCGTGAGTTCGCGTCCGCTCTGGCGTTCCACCCAACGTCCAAGATTGCGGTCGGGAGCAAAGAGCACGGGTTGCTCCTCCGGCAGCTGTTTCACCAGATCCACGGCATTGCTGCTTGTGCAGATCAGATCGCTTTGGGCCTTCACTGCCGCCGTGCAATTGATGTAGCTCACCACCAGATGGTCCGGATGGCTTTCGCGAAAGCTGGCGAATTCATCGGCAGGGCAGTCGTCGGCCAGTGAGCAGCCTGCATCGATATCAGGCAGCACCACAATTTTTTCAGGGCTGAGGATCTTGGCGGTCTCCGCCATGAAGTGCACCCCGCAGAACACGATCACATCGGCATCAGTGTTGGCAGCCTTTCTCGACAGCTCAAGCGAGTCACCGATGAAATCGGCGATGTCTTGAATTTCGGGCTCCTGGTAATAGTGCGCCAGGATTACGGCATTGCGTTCCTGGCGGAGCTGGTTGATCGCCGCGACGAGTGCGGTGTCAGAGCTCATCGGGGCCATCTGGGGCAGGATGGGACCAGCCTAGAAGTCGTTCTGACATCACTCCGTGTTGCCATTGCCGGAGACCTCCATGGTGACTGGGGGACAGGGGATGTGGATCTGATTGAGCGACTGCAACCGGATGCACTCCTTTTTGTGGGGGATCTCAGCGATGGAGACCTGCGCCTGGTCAAGAGCATCACCCAGCTGTCGCTGCCTGTGGCGGTCCTGCTTGGAAATCATGACCGTGGACGCGACAGAAGCGGAGATCTGCTGCAACGGCAAATCACGATGCTGGGAGCCCGGCACTGTCCATGGCAATTGAGAGCATGGAGCCAGCCTGCGCTGGCGGTGGTTGGTGCCCGTCCATGCAGTGCAGGAGGTGGATTTCACCTGTCTCAGGCGGTGCAAGCGGTGTTCGGGCCAATCACAGAAACACAGTCGGCCGACTGGATCGTTGATGCGGCCATGCAGGCCCCTGAGCACTGGCCTTTGATCGTGCTGGCTCATTCAGGTCCGACGGGGCTGGGGTCAGCTGCGGACAGCCCCTGCGGTCGTGATTGGAAGCAGCCCCATATCGACTGGGGCGATCGTGATCTAGCAATGGCTCTGGACCGCATGCAGCGAACTCGTCCGGCTGACCTTGTGGTGTTTGGCCACATGCACCATCAGCTCAAAGGACGACGCGGTGAACGGATCACATTTCACCGCGATCGTCGAGGCACTTGCTTTGTGAATGCGGCATGCGTGCCAAGAGTTGGTGTGGATGAATCAGGCCAGCCGCTGCATCACCTCACATGGGTGGAGTTTCTAGGCACTGAACCATCGTTGGTGAGTCACCGTTGGTACCGCCCCAGTGGTGAACTGATCTATGAGCAGACTCTGTTGCGCCAAGCCATCAAACGGCAGGCGTCATGCTGATTTACGTGTGCGTGAGTACGCATGGCTATGGCCATGCCGCGCGTCAGGCAGCTGTTCTGATTCAGTTGCATCGACTCCAGCCGGATTGGCAGCTGGTGATCAGTTCCAGCGTGGATGAGACCTTCCTCGCTCTAGTGCTTCGCCATGTGCCGGTCAGCAGAAGAACAGTTCGCTGGGATGTGGGCATGCTTCAGGCCGATGCCTTGGGCGTGGATCAGCAGGCCACCCTGCAGGCACTTCAGCAACTCGAGAACGCGCTTCCTCAGCTGGTGCAACGAGAGGTTGACTGGATTCGCGAGCAGGACAGCCAGTGTGTTGTTCTCGCTGATATTCCGCCTGCAGCAGCCCAGCTAGCTCGTCAGCTTGACGCTCCATTGGTTTGGATGGGGAATTTTGGCTGGGATGAGATTTATGCGCCATTAGGCGGCGCTTTTGTGGATTGGGCCAATCAGGCCACAGCGGCTTATCAAAGCGGGGCGCTGCTGTTGCGCTGCCCGTTGTCCTTGCCCATGAACTGGTCGCTACCGGAACAGGCGCTGGGGCTTGTGTCAGCAGATCCGGAGGCGCTTCCACTCGATCTGGAGAGGCGTCTTCGCGCTGATGGTCGAACCAAGGTGTTGGTGGGGTTTGGTGGACTCGGATACTCGCTTCAAAGCGACCTTTTCAAACGCTGGCCTCAACATCTATTCCTGATGCCTGCACCCAAGGATTCCAGGCAGCTCGAGCAGCTTGGTCAGATCGCGAATGTGCTGCTGTTGCCCGAAACGATCAGGTTTCTGGATGTGATGCCGTTCTGTGAGCGACTTCTGGGCAAGCCAGGATTCAGCAGTTTTTGTGAGGCGATGAGCTGCGGTGTCGCACTTCACGTGGTGGAACGCCAGGGATTTGCTGAGGCGTCTGTGCTGATGGACGGTTTGCGATCACATTCGGACCACAGGATTCTCAGTCGACAGTCGCTGGAATCCGGGGAGTGGAAACTGGATCAGCCTCTGGAGCCTGCTGCTGGTTCGCCCCTGAGCGCTGGCGGCGCAACTCAAGCCGCTGAAGCGATTCGCTTGGTTGCAATCAACACTGTTAAGCAAGGCTGATTTTTACGATCAATTCAGCTTATCTGCGCTTCAAAGCATTTCTGTCTCTGGACTTTTGAGCTTGTCCTGACAAAAGCAGCTTGCATGACGATCCTCCGCCTGTCACAAACCCTCTGTGATCAGTGGCATCGGTTCGACACAGTTTGCCCGTGTTTTCAAGCACTGGATTCATTGAATCCCACGATTTAGCTCACAAATTCACTTCCTAGGTGTCTTTAGAGCTTGATTTTGTTCCTTGATCGATTTGTATGACTTCCCTTGCTTTCACCGCCTGTCGTTGCATTCCAGGCGCTGTTGCAAGTGTTGTTTCGCTGATCACCATTCTCCCGGCTCCTGCAGTTCGCGCAGCTCTTCCGGCCCTGGAAAGTTCCCGTTCCAGGTTGGTGATGCTGGAGGAGGATGCTGAAACTTCAGCACTCCCCTACGTCATTACCCCTGAGCGTCGCGCGATGCTCAACACCATCCGCTTCGCTGAAGGCACCTGGAAGGGTGGTCACGATCTTGGCTATCGCGTCATGTTTGGTGGCGGTTTGATGCCATCGATGGATCGTCATCCCAACCGTGTGATCTATTCCTCTCGTTATGCAAGTGCTGCTGCTGGTGCTTACCAGTTCATGCCATTCACCTGGGACATGGTCAAACGCCGTCTAGGCGTTCGAGGGTTCGGCCCAGAAGTTCAGGATCAAGGAGCTCTATTTCTGATTCAACGTCGCAAAGCGCTTCGTCTGACTGACAACGGTGTGATGACACCTCAACTCGCGGCATTGTTGGCTCCTGAATGGGCATCGTTCCCCACCCTTCGCGGCAGAAGCTATTACGGACAACCTGTGAAGCGTTTCACCAATCTCCAGGGATTCTTCAACGTGAATCTGGCTCAATTGCGCAAGATTCGCGACGAGCGGCGTTCAGCTCTTTCTGCTCAGAGTTCCACTCCAACCAAGGTTGATGCTTCAGATTGCCTAGGTCCTGCATTTTCATGCAAGTAGCGCTGAAGCATCCCGCTTGACTCAGCCCTCTTCGCTGGATTCGTTCAATTTCCGTCCGACCGTCGCTCCGGCGATCAGATAGGCACCAATCCCTCCAGCCATGAAGCCCATTCCGTTGCGGATCAACGGCAGTAGTTCACTGGTGCGTGTGACCACGGGTGCTACTCCGAACACGCCAAAGAGCATCACCCAAAGAGGTGACAGCAATAAAAGCCAGCCCCAAGCGATCAGTTCACCCTCTTTGCGTGGATAGGCCGCGAATCCCGCAATCAGGCCACCCAGGATTGAGGTGCTGAGCGTCCAGAGCCACTGTTCCGTCGGCAGGCCTGGCACAACCTGGCATCCGCCACGGTCCAGGCACAGTTCAACGGCATCCAGTGCCGCCAGGATGGCGCCGTCTTCTCCGTGATCCTTCACATAGAACTGATTGCCGTAGCGGGTTTGCAGTTCAACCCACCAGGTGCGCGGCATCAGCGCAAACAGGGCATCGCCCACATTGAAGTTGAGCAGATTGCCCCCACGCGGATCCGCTACCAGCAGCAGGCTGCGTTCGTCCAGTCCCCAGAATTCCTTCACTGCCAATCCTGGAGTGCGCTCGTATTGGGTCAGCACTCTCAGCTTCCAGCCGCTGCGTTGCTCAAAGGCGTCGAGAGATGTTTCCAGTGACTGGCGCTGCGTCTGGCTCAGGGCCTTCGCAAGATCGATCACTGGGGTCGGATGGTCTGGGAGCAGATCGGGATTATCAATGGCCCCAGCAGGCGCTGCGACCATCAGCAGCAGCACCGACAGGCTCAGCAGGGCCTTCAGGCCACGCATCATTGCTTGGACACCCATGATTTAGAGCGAGTGCACGCCATTCTCACCACATGAAGGCCTTTGATGTGCCCTGCCCCGAATGGCTGCGGGAGCGATTGCAGCAGCATGGCCAGCGGGTGCCCTTCTCCACCTTCATGGAGTGGGCCCTGCATGACCCTGATCACGGCGCCTATGGCAGTGGTCAACTGCATGTGGGCACGTCTGGCGATTTCGTTACTTCTCCATCCCTCGGTGAGGATTTCTCAGGCCTGTTGATTCATCAGCTGATCGAATGGCTGGAGTTGCTGGCCGTTCGCCATCCGGAAGGCCGGCTTTCGATCGTGGATGTGGGGCCAGGGGAGGGGGATCTCATCGCTCAGTTGATCCCACTTCTTCAAGCTTCTGCAGCTGAATGGCTGCCGCGTCTGGAGTGTGTTCTTGTCGAAATCAACCCCGGGATGCAGCAGCGCCAGAGAGCGCGGCTCGAGTCAGTGGGCCAGATTCCCTGCCGCTGGGTTGGGTTGCAGGAGCTCGCCGCTGAACCGGTCAACGGCATCATGCTTGCCCATGAGTTGCTTGATGCTCTGCCGGTCGAGCGCCTCATCCTGAGGGGAGGCTCCCTTCGGCGGCAGATGGTCACTCTTGAGGCCGTTGATGGATCTGCGCCCCTGCTCCGATGGGATGAGGATCCTTTGCCTCCACTGCTGGAGGCTCAGATCCAAAAGCAGGCGGATCGTGATGCCTTGGAGCTTCCGCCAAGGGGGGCGTTGGATGGATGGGCCACGGAATGGCATCACTCCGTTGCTCCTTGGATGCAGCAGGCATATGCAGCCATGAGCGATGGCATGTTGCTGGTGGTCGATTACGCCTTGGAGTCGAGCCGCTATTACGCTCCGCGCCGGTGCGATGGAACCCTGCTCGCCTACAAACGCCAACAGGCTTCAACGGATGTTTTGCGTGATGCGGGTTCTCAAGACATCACTGCCCACCTATGCCTGGAGTCCGTTGTGGGTGCGGCCTCCGAGGCAGGCTGGTTGTTTGCCGGACAGTGCCGTCAAGGAGAAGCATTGCTTGCCTTGGGTCTGGCAGAGCGACTGACCGCATTGCAGCAAATGCCCGCTGATCAGTTAGCGGAAGCGCTGCGTAGAAGGGAAGCCCTGCTGAGACTTGTCGACCCCAGTTGTCTTGGTGAGCTGCGTTGGTTCGCCTTTCTTCGCAACACGCCAACTGCAGCGGACAACGGAGTTCTCGACAGTCGTTTTCTGCGGGAACCGATTCCGCGTGAACCGAGCTGATCAGTTGAGAGATGCAAGGCAGCGACTGACATCCTCGTTGCTGATTTCGTCACTGATGATCACGTTGCCGATCTGGGTCGGCAGAACGAAACGCAGTCGCCCATGACGGACCTTTTTATCGCCTTGCAGGGTCCGCAGTGCAGCCTCCCGATCAAGGGTCGGCCAGGCCACGGGTAAACCGGCCTTCTCGATGAGTTTCAGCTGGCGCTGTTGATCAGCTTCGCTCCAGAGACCTTTCTGGACGGCGAGGCGACCAACTGCCGCCATGCCGATCGCCACGGCTTCGCCATGCAGCCAGGTTCCATATCCCGTCAGGGTCTCCACCACATGTCCAAAGGTGTGGCCGTAATTGAGGATTGCGCGCCGGCCTCCTTCTCGTTCATCATCGGCGACAACGGCAGCTTTGGCTTCCGCGGAAAGCACAAGGATGTCGTGCAGCAAGGTCGGATCCATAGCTGCGGGATCGGAGAGGTCTGAAGCTTCTTCAAGACGGCTGAAGAGGTCGGGGTCTCCGATCACTCCGTATTTGATCACCTCCGCCATGCCAGCGCGGAATTCCCTCACAGGGAGCGTGTTCAATGTCAAAGGATCAATCACCACCATTCGTGGCTGGTGGAAGGCTCCGATCAGATTCTTTCCCTTTGGATGGTTCACACCGGTCTTGCCACCGATGGAGGCATCGACCATCGAGAGAAGAGTGGTCGGGACTTGGACGATGCCAATGCCGCGCAGCCAGCATGCCGCTGCAAAGCCCGTCATGTCACCGACAACGCCACCTCCCAGCGCCAGCATCAGGGAGGTGCGTTCAAGACCCTCCTGCTGTGCCTTGTCGAGGATCAAGCTCAGTGTTTGCAGGGTTTTTCGTTCTTCACCCGCATCGATTTCCAGTAGCACGGGGTTGAAGCCTGCCGCTCTGAGTCCGCTCAGGCAGCTGTCGCCATATGGCCTGGCGACGTCAGGATTGCTGACCACAAGAATTTTGGTCCCTGACCGAATGGGTAGATCAGCCAGCGCAGAACCGATTTCTTTCACCATCGAACGGCCGATGATCACGTCGTAGGGATTGCGCTCCAGGGACACCGTGATTGTTGTGCGTTCCTGCAAGTCAGCTGCCTGCACTGTGCTCATGGGCTGATGCTGCGGTTGCGATCCGCGGGGGATTCCATCGACTGACCTTATCCTCAGCCGCAAGCTCTTTGAGTTCGATGAACCCTGCCTCCAGGCCAGATCGGCGTACAAGCCTCACCGCCTGGGCTTTTCTTGCGCCTGCACTCACGCTGTTGAGTCTTTCCGTGCTGATTCCTGCCGCAATGGCTCTGTTGATCAGCTTTACGCAGACAGGGCTTGATGTGTCAGAGCCGCTGAAGTTCATCGGCTTGGCCAATCTGCGCAGGCTCGCTGGCGATCCGATGTTCTATCGGGTCTTAGGCACCACCCTCATTTACCTCGTGGGTGTGGTGCCTCCGATTGTTCTTGGTGCCCTGGCCTTGGCCGTTCTTGTCAATCGTGTCTTGCCTGGCATTCATTGGTTGAGAGCTGCGTTCTACACACCCGTGCTGGTGTCGATCGTCGTTGCAGCCATCGCCTTTCGTTGGCTGTATGCGGAGAACGGTCTGATCAATGGCTGGCTTGAAGCCTTGATCGGATCCGGTTTCATTCCCATCGACTTTCTGACCAATCCGTTGCTGGCTCTGCCTGCCGTGATGCTTGTGACCCTTTGGAAAGGACTGGGGTACTACATGGTGATCTTTCTCGGAGGCCTTCAAGGGATTTCCAAGGAGCTGTATGAGGCTGCTGAACTCGATGGCAGTGAGGGCTGGAGGAAACATCTCGATATCACGCTTCCGCTGTTGCGTCCTTACGTGACTCTGGTTGCAGTGATCTCAGCCATTGCTGCCACTAAAGTTTTTGAGGAGGTTTTTCTGATGACACAGGGAGGTCCCGCCGACTCAACCAGGACCCTCGTTTATTACGTATATGACCAGGCTTTTGCAGAGCTTGAGATCAGCTATGCCTGCACTGTCGGTCTTGCCCTATTCCTGATTGTTTTGCTGCTGACGGCGATCAGGTTCGCCTTCAGTGAGGAACGCTCACTGATCTAAGCCAGGTCCCTTCCACGTCCCTGAGGGTCGGATGGCAAGCTTCAGAGGAGGACATCAGTGGCTATGGCCAGCGCTGCCGGGACAATTGGAGTTGTTGGGGGTGGTCAACTCGCACTAATGCTCTGTGAAGCAGCGAAGTCGCGGGAGGTTGATGTGATCGTGCAGAGCGCATCTGGCCAGGATCCGGCGATGGCTGTCGCTCAGGAGCAGGTCTCAGGTGCACCAACTGATGTCGCTGCCACGGCTGAACTGTTGAAGCGCTGCCAGCACATCACCTTTGAGAATGAGTGGATACCCGTTGATGCCCTACGGGCATTGGAACGTGATGGGGCGGTGTTTTCTCCTTCCCTTGTCAGTCTGCTGCCGCTGGTGAACAAGCTGTCTCAGCGCCGCATGCTGGATGATCTGGCGATTCCAAGTCCAGCCTGGATTGGGCTGGATGAGATCAACACCGACTCACCGGCTCTTCCCGCCGGCTGGACGTTTCCCGTCATGGCTAAAGCGGCCCATGGCGGGTACGACGGCAAGGGAACCTGCGTGATCCGTGATCTCAAGTCTCTTGGCAAGCTGTTGAGCAGCGTTTCCGTCGAGGATTGGCTGCTGGAGACCTGGGTGACTTACGAGCGTGAGCTTGCTTTGGTCGTCAGTCGTGATCAGCAAGGACGAATCCGTAGCCTTCCACTGGTGGAAACGCATCAGAAGAGTCAGGTTTGTGACTGGGTTCTTGCTCCTGCTCCAGCGGAGCAACTGCTGGAAGCCACCGCCTACAACATTGCAGCGTCCTTGCTCACAAGCCTCGATTACGTGGGTGTGATGGCGCTGGAATTCTTTTACGGCCCTGCAGGTCTGATGGTGAATGAGATTGCGCCGCGGACGCACAATTCAGGTCACTTCTCGATTGAGGCCTGCAACAGCAGTCAGTTTGATCAGCAGCTCTGCATTACGGCGGGTCTGCCGGTTCCGACAACCGACCTTGTGGTGCCTGGCGCGATCATGGTGAATCTGCTTGGTCTGCGGTCTGAAGGTGTGGAATCCTTGGAGAAGCGGCTTGCTGCTCTGGAGGCCATCCCCAGCTCTCATCTGCATTGGTACGGCAAGAAGGAATTGCCTGGAAGAAAGGTCGGTCATGTGACTGTGCTGCTTGACCAAGCCGATGCCGAAGCGCGTGGCCTGGAGGCTGAACGGCTTCTGAAGCAAATTCGTGAGATCTGGCCGAATCCCTTAAATTGAGATTGGACTACCTGGTTGGTGACAGCCTTTCTCTAGTGCTCTGATCTGACTCTCTTTCGACTTGGGGTGACTGTCGTGAAGGTGCCGTAAACCGGCCTTGTAGCCGGAAACGAATCCTCACTTTGTTGCCCCTTCTGGTAACTCCAGGTCGAACACTGGGGCTCGCACGGTCAGGTGGTCCACCCATTCCAAAACAAAGGTGCAGCAGCTGTTTTTAAGGATCTGCATCTGTGAGCGAAGTTGGTAGACCACTACCAAACACCACTACCCAAGTACTACTGAAAACCAGTCGAGAATTTGGGATCAGTTATGGCAAGCGGAGCTGAAAAAGAACTCGAACGGATTGAGCGAGAGCTGGATTCCAGCCCGCCTGCAGGAAAGCCTCCGGTCAAGAGAGGCGGTCAATCCGGCTCACCTGATGAGCCCTCAAGAAACAACCACTTTGATGCTGTTGTTGTCGGAGCTGCACTGCTCGCAGCAATCGCGTTCATCACTTTGGTAGGTGAAAGCCTTAGCCCGAAGCAGAAGACCCAGCTCACCGCTGCATCGATGGGTGGCGCCGCAGGAGTGCTGGTCGGCTACGGCGTCGGGCGAATCAAACGCTGACCCACCTGGTCAGTGCAAGCCGGATGGGTGCCCCGAGTACGGGTGAGGCATCATGCGCGGACTCGTGCCTGATCCATGCTCCTCCGTCTTTCCATCGGACTGCTTGCTTCTGTTGTGGGCTGCTCTGTTATGCCTTCAATCGCACATGAGGGGAGAAATGGATCAAACATCTTTTACTTTGAATGCAAAGGCAGGAGAACGCAGGGATCTGGTGTTGCAACAGGCTTCCCAATGAACTATCCAGTTCGTGTTCAATACAAATTGGATCTAGATGCGTCGACCCTCACAGAGGTAGATATCGACACTGAACGGTTATCTGCTGGAAACGAGCCAATTGACATCAAAATCTATGGGAAAACACTTACTACAAAGTTCAGCAATGACAGGCTGAATAAGGATTATGAGATTCAGATTCGTGGTGATGAGCGCCTTTTCTCGATAACTGTATTTCCGTCGAGTGGAGTTGATCCTGACGCTTGGTATGGACAATGCCTCAATAGCAAATCCCTCTAAAGCATTGACCGACTTAGCAGAGGGGAATTGCGAGCCTCAATAGCCTGCCTGGTTTTAACAGGATCTTGACAACAAAAGGCCATGGCATGGTGGCAGATGGAATGTAGCTAAGAGCACATAAGTTATGTAATGATTATTTGGCCTGCAGAGAAAATCACGATATATCTTCATTAATTCAAAGGAGGATTATGGAATTGCCCAAAGACACCTTTGTGAATAAAGATGCTGGTTTGATTGAAGATTGGGTGAGACAGCGGATCAAAGACTTGCTTTTGAGCAAGCGGTTCCAGGATGCTGATGCGCTTTATCGTGAGTTTGATGTTTGCGAAACTAGCGCATAGTTCTCGTTGCCGAAGTCAGGCAAAAGAAGCCCCACCGAAGACAGGGTGGGGGTGGTGGAGTTGATCTCTGCCGCTGAACGAGTATTGGCAAGATTTAATAGCAAGAAAACATATTTTTGAATAAATATTATTGAGGAGGGCTTATCGGAAGGCCTTTGAATTTCGGTAGAATCCGCTTTGGGTCGCAAAGTCTAACGACATTTTTGGGAACACTATGTAATCACTAAGCGCCGAAGACTGCATTCTTATTGCCATATCTCTGCTTGGGAGATCGTAAATGTCTAGATAATACTGGCTCAAAAGTTTGTCAACAGCGCTGGGTTTTACGATACCCTTCGCGACCAATTCACAATTGTAGATTGCAAGTGAAATAACACTGAATATGCTCAAGAATTCAGACACTTCCTTGTCGTTGGCGAATTCAACCATGGTGTCTAAAAAGTTTTGATTGAACTCTGCCATCTCTGTATCGCTAGGCGCTCTTTCTTGCGCTCTCAAAGGCAATAGGGAGATAGCAACAGACAAGGTCAGTAATGCGATCGAAAGGCGGCGAAGCATGGATCAGGCATCAGTCCGCGCATGATGCCGAGCTTTGCTTGGTTATGCCCGCTGGGTCAACGCTGATCTGGTCAAATGTCATCCCGGGCTGCTGACCCTGCCAGATGCGCTTAGAAGCTTGGGCCCGACCTTCATTGGGGACCTGGAAGTCTGACTTCTTGTCTTTCTCTAACTCTTCCAGCGAAATGACCTTCTCATTTTTCCCTCTTCAGAGACACCCTCGAGTATTGATGGCAATGGCGTCAATTAGAGCGGAGGCCGTTGGCCCAAGGTATTCACAGGGTCCGCTTATTGCTGTGCATTTTTAAAAGATGCCCGAGTATTGAGATATCAACATATCTTTGGTCATCAATGCTCATGTTTGTTGAACTCTCTGAGTGCCAGTCTTTATCCCATTTCCTCTTCTCCACCTTCTCGATCTGTGTGAGTCCATCTACTATCTCATGTTCATTGTCTGCCATAGAAACAGCAGTGGCAAACCATTTCTCGGACGCCCTGTAATTCTTGACTGCTCTATCCTTTTCTGCAACTGCTTTGCCTGAGGCGTCTCTCTCGTTTAAGAGCAGCACTGCTAGGACAAACGAGCTCACCAAAAAGAAAGCAGTCAAACTTTTTCAATCGATATAGAGGCATTTTAGATTCCTGTCATTTCGTGGAGGACCTGAATCCTCTAAGTATTTTCCCTTAAGAGATTAGACCTAGGTAGTTTATTCCTCGACACAAATTAATTGACCATCGATGGAAAGTAGCTTATAGATCACTAACTCGGGAGCCAGGAATGTATGAATCAATGCCAGTATCCGGCTCGTCTTCTATTACTGAAAGATGGGATGCACTTGAAGAATATTTTGTTTGCATAACTGAATGCGATCTCAATGATGAAAACTGCATTACTAGCTGCCTGATGACTCATTTGAAAATCAATGACGGATCAGAAGCGGCATAGTCCAGCCTTTGTTCACCAAGCTGGCTCAGCAATAGTCCACCCACAGCTCCCTTTCGGTCTTCAGCAGTGCAGGCTCACCGCCGGGCATCGGTCTGTCGTGATCGACAAACACGCGCTGATCTCTGACTCAGGTGCTTGATGGATCTCTGTGAAACGGGGTATTGCAATAGTCCTTCGGATCCGTGAGCTATCCATCCATAACCCCCTTTCTTGCTCTTGAAAGAGGGATTCTCCGGGTCTTGCACCTTGATCTGTCCCTTCCTCTCGCCATCAGCTGAGTGGTCGTTGGAGCAAGGGATGGGCCATGCAAGAGGACGTTCTGAACCTGCTCCTGATCGTTTGCTGCAACAGCTCCGAGACGTGGCTTCTCCGGTTTTATTGCACAAAGTGGTTGCCTTAAGCCAACCTTAAGGAGTCGCTTTCATCTCCTTCTGGGTTAGGGCCCTGATGCCATGGCCGCAATTATCCGCTTTGTATCCGGCCCGGAACCGCTATGGAGGCGCTGCCTTGAGCGTTGCTGGGTCTTGGAATGCGACATTGATCCGCTGATTCTTCAGGCTCGTTGGCTTCACCACCAAGGGCAGCATCACGATGCAACTGCCGTGGAAGAAGAGCTACACCCTGTGTTCTGAAGCTTTGCGCTTGTGAGACGTCATCATTTGGCAGTCGCAATTGCTGTGCTGATTGTGGCTCCCTCCTGTTCGATGAATTACCCGTCAAGATCTGAGGCGGAGAGTGCTTGTCGCGAATGGCAGGCGCAGGAATCCAAGGTTGATTACGAGCGCGAGTTATTAGGTTTCGAAAAAAGAACAAAATTTGAACAAGAGAACCCCAGGCCAGATGCAGCTTTTTGGGACGATCAGATTATTGACTGGGAAAAGCAAAAATTAGCTTATGCTTCAAAGACGATTGTTGAGAGTGTCGCAATGAGTTCTCGCTACTGCCAGTTGGAGCAAGAAAATTCACGGGTTTTAGGTTATGAAAATGACGCGATCAAAAAAGGGACCTATCGGGATGAAGCGGGAAAAAAGGGCGAGTGGAGAGTTGTTAAATATTTTCGTTATTGAGACTTTTGCGATTTTCTTATGACGTTTTCAAGCGATGTTATCAGCCTTTCCGCGGATCATTATTCGTTCTATGATCGTGAATGACTTGCAAACCCTTTAAGTTAAGACGAGTCCCAACCGTTTCTTCGTCTTTTATTGAATAGCCGGTCTGAACAAAGATGAGTTTTGCCGTGATCTCGCTTTCCATGGATAGCTTCTGATCTTTGAGCGTTTTGTAGTTTTGATCAACGATTTCAGGAGTTTTTTCTTCGTTCCAGGAAAATACTGCCTGATACCTATTCCCCTCGATTGGATGCCATGGTGCAGGAAGGATTTTGCATGAATCAGGGTTGCTGGCTTTTGCCAATTGGTGTTGCAGCTCATCACTCCTGTCGGCTTCTAATCGCTGGACAAGCTCCTTGGGCAAAATTGCCGAATTGCCAGTGAGTGTTACAGGCTCTTTTGTGATCATTACTTGTCTCATTCAAGGACTCTCAGGTTTGATTCCGTTAATACCGTTGTTGAGAATCCTCGCATGCTTTGTTTCAGCCTGTCGATCTGTTCCTTGATTTGAAATAAGTTCTCCGGCTTGCCTCTTTACTCATCAATGCAAGTGTTGTCATTGAACACCTCATTGACTTTGAGCGGTATTTTTTCTTTGTTTCTTGATGCCTGAGATCTTGAAATCCCTGGTTGATTCATGTTTTCAGAAGGCCCCTAAGAAGTTTTCTTGTCTTGGGTGAGTCTGATTGACGGATAACTTAAGGACTGCTGGTCTTGATGCGCCTCAGCAGTTCATCTTTGGCGAGTTGCGTTACGACAAATACTTCTTGCGCGCTCGTGCCTTTGCGGGCCAGCATTTTGAAGCCGCCTGTTACCGGTATTGAAACGCGTAACTGAAGGCCTGAGCTATGACCTCGCACCCTGGAAATCACGCCCGGAGTGATCGTCTGGATCTCCGGATCTCTGGCAAGAACCTTCAGCCAGGGGATCAACCCCTCCACATAGGTGCTGTGCGTAATGACCAGGCGCCCCACAGAGAGTTGCTGCTTGCTGAACGTTGTGCTGGTCGAAGCTAGTGGATTTGGCTACAGAGAAGAGAGAGATCTGCCAGCCATGCTCCGATCTGTCGACAGGCTGCTTTGTGAGGTGACCGGTCCTTTGCAGGATCGCTGCGGTCCCCAGGCCCGGGTTCTAACGGCGGAGGTTCACGGTGATGAAGTCCGTGGCTTGGCGTTTTGTCCTGGCAAGGTTCTTCGATACGTGTTGGCTGCTCGTTACAGGCGCATCAAAACAACGGAGATGCTTCGTTTGGCTCGCAGCAGCAGGCAGCCTGCTGCTTGAACACCAGCCTCATCAATGGCTTGATTCAGTCGAGCTCACTGGCCAGAACCGAGCTGAGCGCTTGTTCGACTTTGGCTTGAAACAGCTTTGTGTCCACGCGTAGAAGCAGCAGACCTGCTGCTAGAAGACCGAAAGCCTGAACAACAAACACTCCGGCGTAAGCCTCAAAGCTGTTTTGTGATCCAGTGAGTTCTCCGAACAGGCTAAGCAGCGCTCCGCCGCTAATCGTGGCGAGCCCTCGCGCATAGGCCTGGGCAAGCCCCCAGACACCAATGAAAGTTCCCGCCATCAGTGGCGAGGTCAGACCGAGCATCAACGTGAGGCTTGCATTGGTGCTAATCCCAGCTCCAACTCCGAACAGAAACAATGCTGCTCGGAATAGTGGAGTTGAAGCCAGCAACCCCGCGACGACCATCATCAGCACAAACAGCGCTGAGAGCACTCCACCGGTTAGTGCTGTCCTTTGGGCGCCAAGGCGTGGAGTGATCAGGAACCCTGTTGCAGCAATGCCCAGCAATGTTCCGATGCCCCAGACGGCATTGAGCCGAGTGGTTGTACAAAGGTCCATGGCGAAAACGGCTCCGCCGTAGGGCTCCAGGACAGCTTCCTGGAGAAACAACGCGAAGGTAAACAGGGACAGAACAGCAAAGAAATACCCCACCTGTGGAGATCCTTTCAGCACTGTCCATGCGCCACTTAGAGACATTTCCTGAGTGGCTGCTAGTCGTGACTGGTGTCTGCCGGTGTCAGGCTTCAGGCGTGGTTCTACCCCTGCGATTGAAGCCACGACAAGCGTGAAGATCACCAGCGGAGCCACCGTGATCAACCGTTCCACTCCGGAGATCAGATTGCTCAACTCGGCTGTGGCGCATGAGGAGCCAAGAAACGAACTCAGCAGAATCGCTCCCGCCACGATCCCCACCATCAGCATCGACCACACGATGGAGACCAGAGCAGGTCGCTGTTTTTCAGTGCTCACATCAACCAGCAGCGCTGCAAATGGCGTGGAGCTGGCTGCAATGGCCAAGCCGTAGAGCACAAACACCAGAGCCAGGATCAATCCTCTCCCGATCACATCGGCCTGACTTCCGGATTGGGATGCTGCCGCGAGCCAGAGAACGGTGTGGCCTGCAATCCATGTCAGGACGCAGAACGCCGCTGCACCGCCAACAATGAAAGGAGTGCGCCGCAATTGCTTCCAGCGGCAGCGATCCGATTGCTGTCCGAACCAGATTCTTGAAAAGGCAACCAGCTGTTGACAGCCCAGAGCCAGGGCGGTCAAGGCGGCAGGCACCTCAAATTCATCGATCAGCAGCCTGTTGAAGATGCCAAGGGTCAGAACCGAGAGAGCGCCAAGACAAGCCTGAAACAGGCCCAGGCGCAGTGCAAGGACGATGAACCGTGCTGATCCCACGGATGGATTGCAGAAGCGATTCGCTGACCTTAGGTGGGGCTTCAGCAGCGTTCGACTGGAGCCATCGTCAACCCTTCCGAACCAAGCTGTTGGTGATACAGCTCAGCCTGTTCAAGGGGACCACACCAGACCTCAGCACGTCCTTCTCCGTCGATGCGTCTGGCCAGAGCCCAGGCCCGATCAGCATTCATGCCGGGAAGGATCTTGCACAGGCACTCGACCACATGCTCAAACGTGTTGACGTCATCGTCGAGCACGATCACTCGGGCTTGTGGGTAGCGCTGCGTTGTCCCCTGGCGTTCAAGAACCGTTGCTGCACCGGGTGATGACGAAGTCATGATGTCTCGTGAACAGACGGGATGAATCCGCAGGGAAGCTTAGTTACACTGCCCTCAATCAAGAGATCCACAATGCTTTTCACCCTGGGCTGGGCTTCTCTCGCAGCTGTGTTCAGCTTTTCGATCGCCATGGTGGTGTGGGGTCGTAACGGTGACGGCTCCATTAATTTCTGACGTGTACGAGACTCTCCAGTCTCCCCTGGTCAACCAAGGACTCGCTGTTACAGCTGTAGCACTGCTGGTCTTTGTTAGCGGATCTGTGATTTATCTATCCACCATTGAGTGGAGAGATCGGCGTCGGCGCCGGTGAAAAGTGTTTGATGCTGCTCTCTTGAGTCAGAGGTGGGAGTGTTGTCGCAACCAGCTGTTGCGTTCAACAGCCACATTCGTCGGAATCTCGCTGCTCGTGGGATCTGGTTTGATCGGTTTGCGGCTGTCGAACAGTCGACTGCACTGGGCCGATAACAGTTCAGCGTCCTCCTTGGTTCAATTGTCCGGGGCGCTCACTCTTGTTCAGAGTTTCCGCGGCGACCCGAACCGAGCCGTTCCGTCGCTGTGGGCTGAGCGTTTGGGTGTCCAGCCAGCCAGGGATCTTTGGCGACGTTACGGCCGTTCCATGTGGTGGCAGGGATGGGCACAGGACGGTGATGCCTATCTGATTCTTGCGTCTTCCACGTTTCCTCCGGAGCTTCAGGGGCTGCAACGCCAGCGCGTGGGCTCGCTGCAGGTCCTTGCCTCCGATGCATTGCACCGCCAGCAGTTGCTGCAACGCTTGAAAACCAACCAGGTCTCAACGACCAGCGTGCAGGCCGACAGCCTTTGGGCTTCTTGTCTTCATGCGCTGTCAGAGGCGCCAGGGGTGATCTGGAACGCTGATGCCCTCGCAACACTCAGCGGAACGCTTGCGCCTCTTCTTCAGCAGGGTCGTGAAGGTTGTGTTCAGCTTCGCCTTCAGGCCAATCAACTTCTCTGGGAGGGGGTGATCGGTCGTCGACCGTTGAGTTCGCTCACCATGCGGAGCTCCTTATCGTCCTCAGGCTTGATCCAAGCCTCATCCACTGATTTGAGCTCCACCGATACAGCATCCAGTGAGCTCACATTGCTTCAGGTTGATGGCGATCGTGTGGATCTGATTTTGGGATCGCTGCTGTCGCGTCAGATCATTCAGGCTCCACTTGAGGAGCATTACGGAATCAATGGCGCGATGCGCAGCAAAATCGCTGACCTTCCGTTCTCCTTGAGGCTTCAGAGCCGGGCGAGCGGTGCTTACAAGGCTGGTTTACAGGTTCAATTGCCCTTGACCGGGAGTGCGCAGCAATGGGCACCGATTCTGAAAGCAGTGTCGGAACGCCTCGACTCCAGGGGGTTCCAGAAGCTTCAGGACGATCGGGTGTCATCAGAGCGTGAAGCTCCCATCCTTTGGCAGCGACGTGATGAACCCGATCCGACAATCGTCGGTGGCTGGCTGATCATCCAAGGTCAGAAAGTACCTGTCTTGAGCATCGGATTTGGAACTGAACCTGCTGCTCGTCCCTTCCTTTCAAAACAGATGCCGCAAAACCGTTTGTCGCTCAGAGTTAAAGGCGACCCGCAGCGTCTAACCCAGATTGGTCTGCTTGAGGGACTTTGGCCTAAGCCTGTGCAGAGAGCATCGAACCTGAATTTAGAAGTCAAGCCACTCAAGATCTCAGCTAGTAGCCAGCTCGCCAGACAGTCGTGGTGGAGAGTCAGTGGAAGCCTGACGCTCACACCAGACTCCTAATTCTTGGCAGCTTTTTCAGCCTTCTGTCGCTCACGCTTGCGTCGTTCAGAAGCAAGCGTTTCCTCCATGAGCTCAACGGCCTGAACCATCTTTTCGAGGTTGCTGCGATAGAGACCCAGATCCTTCTCCAGTCGGGGGCGAGATAATCCGATCTCCTCACCGATGGCGTGAACGGTATTGCTCAGTTCCTCTGGATCATCACTTTTGTTTCCCTGAGCTTCGGAGAGCAGGCTGAATAATCCAACGGCAACCAGACGTGAGTAGTGGAATTCATCTCCGGTCACTGCTGAAAGTCCACTTGCCAGTGGTTCCGGCGCACCTTTCCCCTTTGATTTCAACCAGGCCTGGACATCGTCAACGGTGTGTCCCTTGACGGCCTTGCTGCTCCCTTGCGCGAGAGCCTTGATTTCATCGCCGTCAAACCCATTGCAGCTGCAGAGAGCCGCAAACATTGGGTCGAGTTGTGTTTCCGGGCGATATCCCTTCGTGAAGGCCTGGAAGACCTGACACAGGCCAACGGCGAACAACGCATTCATCCGGAAGTGAGTTTGATGACTCAGCAGGTGTAGTTCCACCAGAAGCTCATCGGCTGTTCGTCGATACAGCGAAGGAATGACGTAAGGGAAAGCTGTGTGAAAGGCTTTCTTGCTGTCAGCGATCGTCTGGGACCCAGTCAAGCTCTTCTAAGGCTGTCTTTAAGGCAAGACCATAGCGCTGCTGTTGCCGCCGTTAAGATTCAGCAAGTCAGCAGGCCCAACATGATCCCCATCGTCATTGAGGAATCCGGACGCGGGGAAAGGGCGTTTGATATTTATTCGCGCTTGCTGCGCGAGCGAATCATCTTTCTTGGTGAAGCTGTTACCAGCGAGTCAGCAAACAGGATCGTTGCTCAGTTGCTGTTCCTCGAAGCAGAGGACCCCGAAAAGGACATCTACCTGTACATCAATTCACCGGGAGGTTCTGTCTACGACGGTCTCGGTATCTTCGACACCATGCAGCACGTCAAGCCCGATGTACAGACGGTTTGTGTCGGCCTTGCTGCAAGTATGGGTGCTTTTCTCCTTTGTGCGGGTGCCAAAGGGAAACGAAGCAGTCTTCAGCATTCTCGAATCATGATTCACCAGCCCCTTGGTGGTGCAAGGGGTCAGGCAAGCGATATTCGTATTCAGGCCGACGAAATCCTGTTCTTGAAGGATCGTTTGAACAAGGAACTTGCTGACAGAACCAGTCAGCCTCTCGACAAGATTCAGGCCGACACTGACCGCGATTTCTTTATGTCCCCATCTGAAGCGAAGGATTATGGATTGATCGATAGCGTGATCGATAAGAGGCCCGTTCATTCAGTGTGACTCTTGCGGTTTCCAACTGAATAAAAACCTTCCTGGCGGGGGTTTTTACTGCCTAATTTTTATGAGGCTACGAAGTGAATACAATAAAAATCCAGGTTCAATTCTGAACCTGGATCATATGTATTGACTAAATAAAATTAGTTCAGAATCGGAGAGAAACGATCTTTTTCTGGAATTGAGGTGTAGTTAGCGAGAACTTCGCGGAACTCATCACCATCCATAGTTTCTTTTTCAATCAGCAATTCAACGAGTCGATCCATCGCTTCGCGCTGACCCTGAACAAGACTCAGAGTTTCTTCGTAGCACTGCATCACAATGCCGCGAACCTGTTCATCGATTTGCTTTGACGTACCTTCAGAGGTGTCGCTACGCGTCATTAGATCTCTGCCGATGAACACTTCCTGACTTCCTCCTTCGGTGGACATCTGGCCTAGACCGCTCATTCCATACCGCGTCACCATTTGGCGAGCGATTGACGCAACCATCTGGATATCTCCACCAGCACCCGTTGTGACTTCGGCATATCCGAACACCACATCTTCTGCAGCTCGACCTCCAAGGGCTCCCATGATTCGAGCTTTGAGCTGGGAACGTGAGACGAGCATCTGCTCTTCATCAGGAGAGAACCAGGTCAGACCCTGTGCTTGTCCTCTCGGAATCAGGGTTACTTTCTGGACGGGATCGTGGTCCTTCACGAGGCTGCCAACCAGAGCGTGTCCCACCTCGTGATAAGCGATCAGACGCTTGCTGCGTCCGTCGGTCAGCGGGTGACCTTCCAATCCCGCGATGATGCGGTCAACGGCATCATCAATTTCAGCAAGGCTGATGGTTTCCTTGCGGCGACGGGCCGTAAGGATCGCCGCTTCGTTCAGGAGGTTGGCCAGGTCTGCACCCGTGAAACCAGGAGTCCTGCGGGCAATGCTTTCAAGAGAAAGGTCTTCAGCGAGTTTCTTATTGCGTGAATGAACCTTGAGAATGGACAAACGACCCTTGATGTCAGGTGCGTCGACGGTGACCTGACGGTCGAAACGACCAGGACGCATCAACGCTGAATCGAGCACATCAGGGCGGTTGGTTGCCGCGATGATGATTATCCCGCTGTTTCCTTCGAAGCCATCCATCTCGGTGAGCAGCTGGTTCAGTGTTTGCTCACGTTCATCGTTGCCACCACCAATACCAGCACCACGCTGGCGTCCCACCGCATCGATCTCGTCGATGAAGATCAGACATGGACTGTTCTCTTTCGCGCGCTTGAACAGATCTCGTACTCTGCTGGCTCCAACACCAACAAACATCTCCACGAATTCAGAGCCTGACAGAGAGAAGAAGGGAACACCGGCCTCGCCAGCAATGGCCTTCGCAAGCAGTGTTTTACCTGTGCCAGGAGGGCCAACCAACAAGACACCTTTGGGGATCTGAGCTCCAACGGACGTGAACTTCTCAGGTTGCTTCAGGAATGTCACCACCTCTTCAAGATCTTGCTTGGCTTCGTTGACGCCTGCGACGTCGTCGAACATCACGCCTGTTTCGGCTTCCATCGCAAATCGGGCTTTGGTTTTCCCGAATTGCATGGCCTGGCCAGGGCCACCAGGCATGTTGTTGCCGCGACGTGCCAAGAAAATCAGGGAACCGATTAGCAGCAGTGGGAACAGCAGGTTGCCGAGGATGCCAAGAGCAGGTGGCGCTGTCTTCGGTGGATGAACGTCGAAGCTGATGCCCTCAGCCTTGAGGGTGTTGATCAACTCAGGTGCCAAACCAGGCAAATCAACTCTCAGACGCTGAACTCGGTTATCTAGATCCGGATCGACCGCCTCAACCACCGCATCACGACCACCGTCGTAGATGTCGACGGATGTGACGCGCCCGGCTTCTACGTAATCGAGAAAGCGGCCATAGCTCATCCTGGCAACTGCGGTGTTGCGTGGAGCCTCAGTTGGGCCACCTGGCTTCAGGTTGCTCAGCGCTCCGCTACCGAGGAATTGCAATGCCAGCAGCAGAGCAACAGTGATGGGAAGTCCCCAGAGAAGGATCTGCCGCCAGCGCTGATTCATGGCATTGATGAAGATCCGACGATCGTAAGAGCTTCGGGTTACAAACTGTGCAGTTGTTCTACCTAAAGACTGCGTAAAGCCGTAATCGGATCAAGTCGAGCTGCACGTCGTGCAGGCACAACACCGAAAAACAGTCCAATCGAGCCTGAAAGCAAAACTGTCAGAAGCACTGTTGGCACACCGATGGCTGCGGGAAGCGGGGTGAGCACGGCCACCGCTGCGATTGCCCCGTAACCGGCTGCCGTTCCAATGACCCCTCCCAGGCTGGAGAGCACCAGAGATTCGACCAGAAACTGACGCAGAACATCCGAGCTGCGTGCACCGAGTGCTTTGCGCAGGCCTATTTCCTCGGTTCTCTCGCTCACGGAGACCAACATGATGTTCATGATGCCGATCCCTCCGACGAGCAGCGAAACTCCTCCGATGGCGCCAAGCATCAAGGTCAGTCCACCGGTGATGGTGCCAACGATTGTCAGTGCGTCCTGCTGAGAGCGAACGGCGAAATCGTCATCCCGAAGAATGCGATGCCTTTGACGCAGAAGATTAGAAATTTGGAATTTTGCCGCACTTGTGCTGTTCTCATCCCTGGCCTCTGCACTGATGAAACTGAGGCTGACTCCATAGGTTGGGTCGCGCCCTGTCAGGCGGCTGACCATGGTGCTGATGGGGATGTAAGCGTTTTCATCCTGATTGGACCCGAAGACAGCTCCTTTCGGCGCCATCACACCGATCACACTGAAGCTTTGATCACGGATGCGCAGAGAGCTACCGATGGCTCCGCCGCCTGGAAAAAGCTTGTCGCGCAGATCAGGACCAATGACCACCACGGTTCTTGCTGCCTGGACGTCCTGGTCGCTAATAAAACGTCCCCGGCCCACTTCAAAACTTCTGACAGGCAGGAACTCCGGCGTTACACCGAAGATGGCGGCAGTACTGCTTCTCGCACCTGACTGCACCACCTCGTTGGCATTGATCTGAGGAGCCACTCGCTTGACGCTAGGGACCTGTTCAGCAATGGCCTCAGCATCCTCCAGCACCAAAGTGCGCGGGAAC
Organism: Synechococcus sp. GEYO; assembly: GCF_900473955.1. Taxonomy (NCBI): domain Bacteria; kingdom Bacillati; phylum Cyanobacteriota; class Cyanophyceae; order Synechococcales; family Synechococcaceae; genus Synechococcus; species Synechococcus sp. GEYO. The sequence continues at coordinate 281,111 of NZ_UCNL01000008.1, read as the reverse complement.
GCCACCCCCTGACGCCTTGTGTCGTTGCTGCCTGGAACCACGAACAGCACATTGGCTCCCAGGTTGCTCAACTGACTTTCAGCGAGATTCTGGGCACCACGCCCAACGCCAACAAGCGTGATCACGGACGCATTGCCGATCACAATCCCGAGCATGGTCAAGAGGCTGCGCAACCTGTTTGCCTTCAGGGTGTTGAGGGCCATGCCGACGGTTTCGGCGATGGGCAGATTGCTCGCCATGGATGAAAGCTCAGGCTCAGAGCATCGTGTCGAGTTTCACGGCCATGTTGCTGCCGGTTCCTCGATGAACGGCACCTTCCTTGACCAGCAGAGTGACAACCTCGCCCTCCAGCAGATCGCGGGTGGCATTGGCAATGCCCGTAATCACAGGGATACCTAGACGCTGAGCAATCACCGCTGCATGGGAGCTTTCTGCGGGTGTTTCGGTAATCACCGCTGCGGCGTCTCTAATCGCATTGAGATAGTCAGCATTCGTGTCGGTTGCCACGAGAACCTCACCGGGCTCGAGCTTGGCGCAGTCACTGGCGCAGGTTGCGATGCGCACTTTTCCGCTGATGGATCCGCTGCCGAAGCCTGTTCCACGACCCAGTACAGCACTTACGATGCCCACCTTGATCAGATCAGTGGAGCCGCTGACGCCTGCCAGCGTTCCAGCGGTTTGAACGCAGAGGTCGCCGTCCTTGAGAACGCCGAGCTCCTGTGCCACTCCCATGGCGAGCGTGAAGGTTGCGGTGGTGCTCTGCTGAGTTTCGATCAGCAATGGGGTCACGCCCCAGACAAGCTGCAGTTTTCTGGCCACTGACACCTCAGATGTCACAGCGAGGATCGGCTTGGAGGGCCGAAATTTGCTCACGTTGTGGGCCGTGGCACCACTTTTTGTCAGGGGCAAAATTGCCGCTGCATTCAGTTGTCTGGCAATGCTGCTGACCGCGCCACTGATGGCATTGGGAATGGTGCTTGGTAGATGCGTGTCGATCGGGCGTTGTGGATAGTCCCTTTCGATTCGCCGGGCAATCGTGGCCATCGTCTCCACCGCTTCGACGGGAAAATCTCCCACTGCAGTCTCATTGGAGAGCATCACTGCATCGGTGCCATCAAGAATGGCGTTCGCCACATCGCTGACCTCTGCGCGTGTTGGCCGAGGACTTGAGGCCATCGAATCCAGCATCTGGGTGGCCGTGATGATCGGAATTCCCAGGCTGTTGGCCTTGTGGATCAGATCCTTCTGCAGCAGAGGCACTTCTTCGGCAGGCATTTCGACGCCGAGATCACCTCTGGCCACCATCACGCCGTCGCACAGAGGAAGGATGGCGTCGATCTGATCAATGGCTTCAAATTTCTCGATTTTCGCGACCACTGGGGTCGAGAAGCCGTGCTTCCTGATCAGTTCACGAATTTCCTGCATATCCGAGGGATTGCGGACGAAACTCAGTGCGACCCAGTCGACTCCCTGCTGCAGGCCGAATGCCAGATCCTGTCGGTCCTTGGTGGTGAGTGCTCTCACCGACAGCTGAACATCCGGGAAATTCACTCCCTTGTTGTTGGACAGCACTCCGCCAACCGTGACAACGCAGTGAAGGGTCTGGTCAACCTCATCCACGCGGTCGACTTTCATCTCCACCCGACCATCGTCGAGAAGGATGCGACTGCCTGCTGTGACCTCCTCAGCCAACCTGTCGTAGGTGACCGTGGCAACAGTCTGATTGCAACGAACTTGTTTGGACGTGAGAGCGAAGTGATCGCCCTTTCCAAGAGTGATGGGACCTTCCTCGAAGCGACCCAGTCGAATCTTCGGTCCTTGAAGGTCTTGGAGGATTCCGATATGAACCCCTAGCTCATGCGCCACCTGACGGATCGTGGCGACCCGGGCGGCGTGCTCGGAGTGGTCTCCGTGCGAGAAGTTCAGTCGGAATGTTGTAGCGCCTGCTTGAACCAATTCCCGAATGCGTTCGGGACTCTCGGTAGCTGGGCCGATCGTGGCGACGATCTTTGTTCTGCGTGTCAGATCGAGCTCGGCCATCCTTGGCGCCGGAAACCAGCGGAATCTACCGTCATGCCCTCAACCCTCCGCTGACCTTCCGTGCTCCTCAACGACTACCAACAACAATCACGCCAGACGGCCCGATACCCGGATGCCGGCAACAATCTCATTTATCCAACTCTGGGCCTGACAGGCGAGGCCGGAGAGGTCGCCGACAAAGTGAAGAAACTGATTCGGGATCGTGGGGGCGTTGTGGATGAGCGCTTCACCGAGGATGTGGCCCTGGAACTGGGGGATGTGCTCTGGTACGTGGCGCAACTGGCCACGGAACTTGGTCTCAGCCTTGAGGAGGTGGCGTCAGCCAACCTCAGCAAACTCAAAAGCAGGTCTCAACGTGGAACGCTCCAAGGAGAGGGTGATCACCGCTGAGACGCAATGATTTGTGCTCAGCCGTACATGCCGAAACCGCCGGCGAAAGCAAAGCTGGCAGACATCAGCAACTGCTGCATCAGGCTCAGGGCAATGAAGGCCAGGATTGCCGACAGATCCAGTCCACCAAGTGGAGGGATCAAGCCTCGAAAGGCATTCAGGTAGGGATCGGTGATCGAACTCACGGTGCTGAGCACGGGATTTCCCCAGTCGAGATTGGGGAACCAGCTCAGAAGCACCCGCACGATTAAAACCAGCGAATAGATCTGGAGTGTCTGGGCGAGCACTTGAAGGACTGTGGACACAAGCTCGGTGGCCATGGAAATCGCGGAATTAAAAGAACTCTATGCAGCCTGGGATGGTTCGGAGCCACCGCCAAGGTCTGGAAGGACGGAGAAGGTTCTGTGGAACTTCTCGGAGAGGGTGATCCAGTAGGAGCGTCCTTCACTTTGACGCTTGCGTTCAATGAAGTTTTGGTTCACCAGTTCCTTGATGTGGTCGTAGGCCCCTGAACCTCTGAGATCCACAAGATCCGACTGGAGAATCCTTTTTTTGAGTGCAACCGTGGCCAAGGTTCTGAGCGTGGCTGTGGAAAGATTCACGGGAAGCAGATCGCGCACGAGTTCACCCAGACCTGGACGCAACTGCAGGCTGTAACGACCGTTGCTCTGATTGATCTCCAGAGAGGTGTCTCGCTGCGCGTAGCCAGCAATCAGGATCAGCATTCCCTGCTCGGTCTCCGCTTCGGAGAGCCCAACCAAGGACGAGAGCTCCTGCAGCGACACTGGACGCCCTTTCAGGTAGAGGATCGCCTCAAGACGAGCGGGGAGTGATACCAGCAACGCAGCGTCCTGGGCGCTGTGACTACGTGGTTGATCGCTTCCCTGGTCCAAGCCAGCATCCTTGATTCCGACATGCCAAGGTAACGCCCATCCCAGTGAGCGCCATCAGGGACCCAGAAAAATTCGGTAGGCGGGGTTGGATGTCTCTTCCCAGCTTGGATATCCAAGGTCTTTGAGGACCGCCTGCCATGACTCGAGCTCGTTGGGGCTGACCAGAACGCCCACGACGATCCGGCCGACATCGGCACCATGATTTCGATAGTGAAAGATGCTTATGCTCCAATTTGAATGGAGGGCATTCACAAACCGCATCAGCGCACCTGGCCGTTCCGGGAACTCAAAGCGGTACAGCAGCTCCTGAGTCGGCTCCTCCGACTTCTGCGGCAAACGACCTCCCACCATGTGACGCAGATGAACCTTGGCCAGTTCGTCGTCGCTGAGATCCAGGCACTCATATCCATTGCTGCGCAGGGAGGCCAGTAGATCCGATCGGTCCTGGACATCCTTGACCTGAATCCCCATGAAAATGTGGGCCTGATCACCAGCGCCCATCCGATAGCTGAACTCTGTGAGGCTGCGCTTCTGAAGGAGTTCAGACAGCTGGCGCAGGCTGCCGGGCTGTTCCGGAATTTGCACGGCAAACATCGCCTCACGCTCTTCACCAAGCTCGGCCCGTTCCGCAACAAAGCGCAGTCGGTTGAAATTCATGTTGGCGCCGCAGGCGATCGCCACTAGCTGCTTATTTTTCAATTGGCGCCTGGAAACATCGGCCTTCAGACCTGCAACAGCAAGTGCACCGGCCGGTTCAAGGATGGATCGGGTGTCTTCAAAGACATCTTTAATAGATGCGCAGATCTCATCGGTGCTCACCGTGACGATGGCGTCCACATACTTCTGAGCCAGTCGAAAGGTGTGTTCTCCCACCTCACGCACAGCCACTCCATCCGCGAATAATCCCACTTGAGGCAGGCGGATTCTTTCACCGGCCTCAAGTGACAGTGTCATCGCAGCAGCGTCATGGGGTTCAACGCCAATCACTTCGATGTCAGGCCAGAGGCTCTTGACGTAAGCGGCCACTCCACCAATCAGGCCACCACCACCAATGGCCACATAAATCGCATCTGGCGGTTGTTGGCTCTGGCGCAGGATTTCCATTCCCACGGTTCCCTGGCCAGCAATCACCTCCGGATCATCGAAAGGATGGATGAAACAGAGGCCTTCCTGTTCACTACGTCTTAGGGCCTCCGCATAGGCCTCGTCATAGGTCTCTCCGTGAAGGATTACCTCGCCGCCAAGCTGACTAACCGCTTCCACCTTCACGCTTGGTGTGGTGATCGGCATAACGATCACTGCTCTGCATTTCAGATGGGCTGCGCTGAGTGCAACGCCCTGGGCATGGTTACCCGCGCTCGAGGCGATCACACCGCGTGAACGTTCATCGTCCGACAGCTGAGCCATGCGGTTGTAAGCACCGCGCAGTTTGAAGGAAAAGACTGGTTGCAGATCCTCACGTTTGAGCCAAACGTGATTGTTCAAACGACGGCTGAGATTCGTCGCTGGCTCAAGCGGGCTTTCGCGGGCGACGTCGTAAACCCTCGCGCGCAGGATCCTCTGCAGGTAATCATCCATCGAAACAGTCTGACAACCAGTGGCTTTCACGGGTGGCAGGCATGCCTCGTAGATTGACTCAATCTGCCGGGAGGCTCATGCACCTGAGCGATCTATCGCATCCCAATCAGCTGCATGGTCTATCCGTGGAAGAGCTTGAAGATGTCGCGGCCCAGATTCGACAGCGCCATCTGGAAGTGGTGTCCAACAGCGGTGGTCATCTTGGCCCGGGTCTAGGTGTTGTTGAGCTAACACTCGCGCTCTATCAAACTCTTGATCTGGATCGTGACCGCGTGGTCTGGGATGTTGGCCACCAGGCATATCCGCACAAGCTGATCACAGGTCGCTACGCCGATTTCGATTCACTTAGACAAAAGGGCGGCGTTGCTGGATATCTCAAACGTTGTGAGAGCACATTCGATCATTTCGGTGCTGGTCACGCCAGTACGTCTATTTCTGCCGCACTGGGCATGGCCATGGCCCGCGACCGCCTTGGCCAGGACCACAAATGTGTTGCGGTCATTGGGGATGGAGCACTCACTGGCGGAATGGCCCTCGAGGCCATCAACCATGCGGGACACATGCCCAACACACCGTTGCTGGTGGTGCTTAACGACAACGACATGTCTATTTCCCCGCCGGTCGGGGCGCTCTCAAGTCATCTGAATCGGATGAGGCTCAGCCCTCCGATGCAGTTTTTGTCAGGCAGTGTGGAAGAAAGTATGCGTCACCTCCCTTTCATGGGTGGTGATCTTCCCGCTGAACTCAACCGACTCAAGGGCAGCATGCGTCGTCTGGCGGTGCCCAAGGTTGGTGCTGTGTTTGAAGAACTTGGCTTCACTTACATGGGGCCCGTCGACGGTCACGACATCGCCGAGATGATGAGAACGTTCCAGGAAGCTCACCGTGTGGGTGGTCCGGTGCTGGTGCATGTGCTCACCACCAAGGGCAAGGGCTACCCCTACGCGGAGGCAGACCAAGTGGGATATCACGCCCAGTCGGCTTTTGACCTGAACACCGGTAAGGCCCGTCCGAGCAAAACTCCCAAACCGCCCAGCTACAGCAAGGTTTTCGGACAGACTCTGGTCAAGATCTGTGAGCAAAACCCCCGCGTTGTAGGAATAACAGCGGCAATGGCCACCGGCACTGGACTCGACCTGTTGCAAAAGGCTTTGCCTGATCAATACATCGACGTGGGAATTGCTGAGCAGCATGCAGTGACTCTGGCTGCAGGCATGGCATCGGATGGCCTTCGCCCCGTGGTCGCCATCTACAGCACTTTCCTGCAAAGGGCTTTCGACCAGTTGATTCACGATGTAGGAATTCAGAAACTGCCGGTCACATTCGTGCTTGATCGCGCTGGCGTCGTTGGCGCCGATGGCCCTACCCACCAGGGCCAGTACGACATCAGTTATATGCGCTCCATACCGAACTTCACGGTGATGGCGCCCAAGGATGAGGCTGAACTGCAACGCATGCTGGTCAGCTCCCTCAAGCACGATGGGCCTTGCGCAATTCGAATTCCGAGGGGTCCTGGTGAAGGCGTTCCATTGATGGAAGAAGGATGGGAACCGCTTCCGATCGGTTGTGGTGAAGTTCTCCGGTCTGGTGATGATCTCGTGATCGTGGCCTATGGCGCCATGAATGCAAAAGCGATGGCAACCGCTGAAATCCTTGCTGCTCAGGGGATTCAAGCAACAGTCGTTAACGCTCGATTCCTCAGGCCTCTCGACACAGCACTGCTGCATCCATTGGTCCAGCGCATCGGTCGTGTCGTCACAATGGAAGAAGGGTCGTTAGAGGGTGGCTTCGGTTCCGCGGTGATTGAGTCCCTTCAGGACTCAGATTTTCATTTGCCTGTCATGAGGCTGGGAATTCCAGATGTGCTGGTGGACCATGCCACGCCACAGCAGAGTTTCGAATCGCTTGGTTTGCTCCCAGATCAGATGGCTGAGAGAATTCGGGATCGATTCAACTTCATCACCAACAAGGTTCAGACCTCCTCTGAAGCTGGCGTTGAAGTCCCTTCGGTTCGTAGCTGAATCCACAAAAAAGGGGTGGCCTCGCCACCCCCTGCACTTGAAGAGATCAGTTCAGAGTGGTTTCAAAGAACCCCACGGGTTGCCAGGCCGAGAATCGCACCCATGCCAATGACGTGGCCAAGGCTTGTTGTGGCCAGCAGAGAAGCGTGACTCATGCCCCCAAAGAATGCCGGGTTGGGCAACTGAGCTCCCTCATTCGGGTACTTGATCACTGATTTGCCGATCATGATGGCGATGACGTTGCAGACGATCATCACAAGCCCCACCTTTGGAGACCAAGTCAGCGTGGCGGGAGCAATGGCCAGTAGTGGAGCGAGCATGAAGATCAGAGGCAACGATTTATCTTCCAGCCTTTAGGCACACACGCCTAGCACTTGTAAAAGTTGTTCATCGCAGTACTTTTTGATACCCGATCAGGCCTGCCACGATGACGGCGTTGCTGAGCGTCAGGAAAGCTTCAGCTCCGCCATGCAGGGGATCGATCGCCACCAACTCAGTTCCAAATTTCAGATCAGCGATCACAGCTGCTGCAATGGTGATTCCGACAAACAACAGTGTGAGCTGAAAGCCACGCCGGCTGAGGGTGGGAAGCAACCGACGTTGACCCAGGTAATACAGAAAAATCAGATAAGGAAACAGAGAGAGTGCGAACAACGGTGATGGATCGAAGTCAGGCATCAGATCTCATCCTCCAAGCTTGTTGGCGCTTTGCTCGACCATGCGGCCCAGGCCAGCATGGCGTTGCCGATCAGGGTGAATGATGCCTGGAGCGTGACCAGCCAGCGCAATTCTTCAGCGTTGTCGTAGAGATGCCAGGTGCACGCTGCCATTGCACTGACGAGAGCTGGAAGCATCGCCCACGCGATCCGCTGCGTTGAGGCTGTCTGCCCATCGGGTTTGTATTGATGAATCAGCACGATGGCCATCAGCCATTCAGCCACTGAGGCCCAGTGAATCCACCACGTCCCCAGAGATAGTGCGTGCATGTCGTTTCAATGGTGTCGTTCACCGTAATGGTTGAAGACTTGGATAATGGTCAGATCAACTGTTGATTGCTGGTGAAGGCGTTTCGCAGTGGGCGGAAGTTGAGCGTGTTGCTCTGTGGTTATTACGGAGAGCACAATCTCGGCGACGATGCTTTGCTTCAAGTGTTGGTATCGCAGATCCCTTCCGATTGGGACCTTGTCGTCACAGCAATGGATTCAGAGGCTGTTCATGCGTTGGTTCCCGGTGTGTCAACTGTGAATCGTCGATCACTATCGGAAACCATTCAGGCTCTGAACCGCGTTGATGCTCTGGTTCTTGGTGGGGGCAGTTTGCTTCAGGACGGAACCAGCTTTAAAAGCCTTGTTTATTATCTCGTTCTTCTCTGGATTGCCCGTTTCAAGCGTCTTTCCATTCTGCTCTGGGGTCAGGGTCTGGGTCCATTGCAGGGTCGATTCAGTCATTTCTTGGTGAAGCAAACACTCGCAGGAGTGAGCGCTGTGTCTTGGAGGGATCCTGGCTCCATGGGGCTGGCGCAGCGCTGGGAACTCGACATTCCCATGGTGATGGGTCCTGATCCTGTTTGGCGCCATCCTTCGCCACCCTGGATGGGTGGAAACCGGCTGATCCTTTGCTGGAGACCCACCCCTTTATTGGACATCAAGGGCTGGAGGGTTCTGCTCGATGCGGTGGATCGATTCAGTTCCAGTGGTTGTGCTGAGGTGATCTGGCTGGCTTTCCATGCAGATCAAGATGCCTCATTGTGGAATGAGCTTCGCAGTCGTGATCTAATTCCTGAGGGATTGTGTCGACGTTCGCTGCAGATGCAGGCAGAGTCTCTTCAACAAGTCCAGTCGTTATTTAGTGAATCTGCACTGGTCATCGCAATGCGTCTGCATGCTTTGATTCTTGCCGCAACGGCAGGTTGCCCGACCGCGGCGCTGAGTTATGACCCGAAAGTGAAGGCAGCGGCACAACTAGCCGACTTGCCCTGGGTCGATCTAAATGATGCGCTCAATGCTGATCAGTTGAATCAACAATGGCAGTCAGCCATGACAGCTCAACCCGATGGCTCACAGATCGAGCAATTAAAGCGTGATGCTCAGCTTCACGAGACCATGCTTGTTGGTGAGCTTCAAAAATTATCGGTTTAAACGACACCCTGTTTCAGGGTTGAAGAGAATTTCGTCTTCAACCCGCCAGGTCAATTTGATCTGTTCTGGAATCACCTGTTCTGGAGGTGCCATCATTCGAATCAGTCCTCGTTGTGTTTCAAGGAACAGCAACTGAGAATTCCCCAGCCATTCTCTCGATTGAAGCTTGCCAGTTAATCCTGAATCAGAAAAACGAATCGATTCTGGTCTCACGGCACGAAGACGATTTGACTCATCGTTCAGACAATTGATTTGTGGTCGACCAATGAATCGCGCAACGAAAAGGCTGCAAGGATTGTGGTAGAGATTGTAAGGGGTATCAATTTGTTCGATTTTCCCTTCATGAAGTACAGCGATTCGTTGTGCCATCGCCATTGCTTCATGTTGATCATGAGTGACATAAATCGTTGGTTTGCTTTGCTCTAAGACCAGTCGACGAAGTTCCGGACGAATATCTTCTCTTAATTGTGCATCCAGATTGCTCATTGGTTCATCGAGCAGATAAACCTCAGGGTTTCTGAGCAGTGCCCTAGCTAAAGCAACTCTTTGACGTTGACCACCTGAGAGCTCAGCAGGGCGGTTGCTGGCTCGATTCCAAAGTTGCACCAGCTCAAGAATCTGTTTGATTTTTGAGGTTCTTTCGCGTTTTGATATGCCTCTGATCCGCAAACCAAGTTCGAGGTTTTCAAACACCGTTAGGTGAGGAAGCAGCGCATAACTTTGAAACACCATGCCAACGCTTCGCTCAGCAGGTGAAAGGGTTGTGATGTTACGACCACTGATGTGAATCGATCCGTAGCTAACAGGATCAAGTCCTGCAATTAAGCGCAATGTTGTGCTTTTGCCGCAACCACTGGGCCCAACGAGAGCAAGACATTCATTATCTGCGACCGTCATGGTCAGGTTTTCAACAATCCATTGGTTGTTGATTGCTCGTCCAACCTGCTTGAGTTCGAGTGTCATCCCTTAACAGCTCCAGTGGTTAAGCCCGAAATAATCGGTTTTTGGAACACCATCACCAACAGGATGAGGGGAATTGAACCAATCACTGTCGCTGCTGCATAAGGACCATAAGGAACTGAATGAATGGATGATCCTGCAATTCTTGCCATCGCAACTGGCAGTGTTAATTGATCTGAGTCGCTGATCCATGTGAGTGCGATTGGATATTCATTCCAAGAGAACAGAAAAACAAGAATCGCTGTGCTGGCAATGGCTGGTGAAATGAGTGGAAGCAATATCCAACGAAATCGTTGAAGAACGCTTAACCCTTCAACTCTGGCAGCATCTTCGAGCTCTGGAGGCAGATCTGAAAATGCATTCGTGAGCAGCAGAACTGCCAAAGGTTGCGATAGGGCTGCATAGGGAATAGCAAGTGCAATCAGGTTGTTTCCTAATTGTAGGTATCTGGCGATCTCCAGTAATGCTAGAAAGAGCAGAACATAGGGGAATAATGCACATCCAATTAAGATACATTTAATAATCAGTGCAGTTCGCTGGCCAAGTTTGCTTAGGCTATAACCAGCAGGAATTGCCAATAGCAGCGTGAGGACTGTAGAGACTGCTCCTGCGAATAAACTATTGAAGAGGTAGCGAATGAACGGTGGATTGCTATGTAAAACACTTTGATAATGGGCGAGTGTCCAGCGTTGATCAAGTGATGCAAACGGTGTCACCAGAGCTTGATCCGTGCAGAACGAGGTGTAAAGCTGCCAGGCCAGTGGTCCGAGCGACCATATCAACAAAGTGATAATCACGAAACGTGTTGCTTTCATTTTGCGAAAGCTCCTGGGGAACGGTTTCGTGCGAACGAGATCACGAACCATGCAATAACAATCAGTGAACTGAGAATCACGAAGCTGCTAATCATGATGGTTGCGCTATATCCAAAATCGAGAAAACGTAGAGCGTTCCAATAGGCATACAGAGCAATACTTTCTGTACTGCTGGCCGGTCCACCTCCGGTCATCACCTGCACAAGATCAAACACTCCGAATGCCTGAGCAAGTCGGAACATCAGTGCAAGACCCAGATAGGGAAGTAATAGAGGAACCGTGATACGCCTTAGGCAAATCCAGGGACCTGCCCCCTCCAATTTTGCGGCTTCGTACAGATCAGAAGGAATGGTCTGCAGGCCAGCAAGCAGGATCAGCGCAACAAATGGCGTGGTTTTCCAGATGTCCGCGTAGACAGTGGTGATCCATGCAATCGAAGGTTCTCCAAGAGCGTTGAGTGGTCGTCCCAATCCAGATTGCATCAGCCGGTCAATGGGTCCATAGGGAGTATTGAAAATCCATCTCCAGCCCAGCGCCATCACTGTTGTGGGCAAGGCCCATGGAATCAATGAGGAGGATCGGATCAGTGCCCGTTTGCGCAACGGCTGATTGAGGATCAAGGCAATGATCAAGCCGAGTACGACCTCAGCCGTCACTGAGACAAAGGCGAAGCGAAGCGTCTGGAGCAGGTCCTGCCAATAACGAGAATCATGAATGAACCGTTGCCAGTTAGCCCCCTGATTGGGGATGGCTACCAGAGCTGTCATCACGGAATCAGCATGGAAGCTTAGCCACACGTAGCGAATCAGCGGCAATGCAAACACCGCAATCAGGAAGACCAGGGATGGCAGGAGCAGCAGCATTAATGGCATTAGGGAGCTGCTCCTGCTGCTTGTAGCACCTGAGTTGTCGATTGCTCGGCTTGTTGCATGCCTGCTATTGGGGATGTCATGCCTGTGAGTGTGCCGCTGAGTTTCCTCTGTAGAACATCACTGACCTGCGCATAAAGGGGAGTCTCTGGTCTGGAGCGTGCATACACCAAGGCCTCACCGATGGATTGCAAAGAAGGATGCTTCTTCAGCAGGGTCTGATCATTGAAGATCGCTTTCTGGGTTGGTGTATAGCCGTATTGGCTGTACAAATAACGTTGCGACTCCTCGCTGGTGAGGAATTTAAAAGCCTCAACGGTTGATTCAGGATGTGCGGAACCCTTTAATAAACTCAGTCCCCAACTTCCTAGGGTTGCAGCAGGTTGATGGCCCGTTTGCGCGACCATCGTGGTGATTGCGATTTTATCCCTGACCAGACTGTCGTTTTTTTGTAATTCAGCCCAGGCGTAAGGCCAGTTGCGCATGAAGGCCGCCTGACCAGACTTGAAACTTTGTAAGGCTTCAGACTCAGAAAAGTTGGTGACGGCCCTTGGACTGATGCCTCGTTGAATCAGGCCATCGAGCCACTGCGCAGCAGCAAGGCCAGCTGGCTTGTCCAAGCCAATCTCCTCGGATTCGGGTGAAAACCACTCACCACCAAATCCATCAATAATTTCCAGAAAAACACAACTGAGCCCTTCATATTGCCTTCCCTGCCACACGTAGCCATAGGGGACCATGCCGTTGGATTGAAGTTTCCGACTGATGTTCTCCAGTTCCTGCGGAGTTTGAGGGGGGTGATCCATCAGGTCTGTACGCCAGTACAGAAGACCGATATCTGCAGTGAGCGGCCAACGCAGGAGTGACCCCTGGTAATGATTTCCTTCACTGGCTCCTGATGCAAGAGCTCTCACTTCATCGTTGTTGAAATAGTTGTCAAGGGATTCGAGCCAGCCCGCCCTTGCATATTTCGGAACCCAGGTCACGTCCATCAGTAGTCCGTCAAAGGGTGTATCACCTAATAAAAGACTGCTGATTGCCAAGTCTGAAATTGCCTCAGTTTCGAGAGGCCCCCTGATCACATTCAGATGAATCCGACCCTTGTTCTGCTGATTAAAACTTTTGACTAGTTCAACAGTCGAATCAGCAAAAGGAGCTGGCATCAAGATTGAGATATGGTCTGGCTGTCTTGCAACCACAGAAAGACCAAAGAGACAGCTGGCGATGACGATGATGGACATCATCAACAGCCTGAATGATCTCCTCCTGATCCAGAGCATGGTTTTACTCCTGGGTCTCAAGTGCACCGATTTGTTCATCTGCCCAGTCCGTAACAGTGAATGCTTCAACTGCTGAACTCATTTTCTCCATCCTTTCGACTTGTTCTGAAGTGGGCATATCAATTGCTGCGTCAATCGCAGCATCCATCTGTTTATGCGAATAAGGATTGGTCAGAACTGCACCATCTAGAATGACTGAAGCTCCTGTGAATTCAGACAGAACGAGTACTCCATCCTGACCTTTCCTTGCGGCGGCATATTCCTTAGCTACCAGGTTGAGACCGTCACGAAGTGGTGTAATCCAACAGATATCTGCTTGTGAAAACCAGGCCACCATCTCCTCATAGGGAATTCTGCGAGTTGAGAAACGAATTGGAACCCAGTCCATTTTGCTGAAACGTCCATTAATACGCCCAGCTGTTTCTTCAATGAGTCGCTGAGTGTCTTCATAGATTCGCATTCCTGATGCTGCAGCAACACAGGCCAGCATCAGCACAACTGTTCCGTGTAGGTCGGGACGACGTTCAAGTAGTCGCTCAAATGCCAGCAACAGCTCTTCGTTCCCTTTGGTGTAATCGACCCTGCTGGCAGAAAGAATCAGCTTCCGTCCTTTCTTTGTATCTTCATTGATCCGTTCTGACAAATTACGGACATGCTGATCTTTAGTGAGCGCTTGAATAACGTCTGGAGATGTTCCAACTGGAGACGATAGGAGACGAACCTTTCGCCCTCGGTACTGCAGCCAGGGGGTTTCAGATGGCTCTGTCAAGGCAGTTCCGCAACCGAGAAATCGAAGAGGAACGGTTTGTTTCTTACCTTTTTCTACGCCTAGTAGGCAATTGGCAGCCCTTGCGAAATTCTCTGTATAGCGTGGAATATGAAATCCAACCACGTCGCAACTTAGCAAGCTTTCCACAATCTGCTTCCGCCAGGGAAGGATGGAAAAAACATCACTACTTGGGAATGGTGTGTGGTGGAAAAAAGCTATTTTTAAGTCTGAGCGTTTGCTTCGAATATATCCAGGAACAAGCCAAAGGTTGTAATCATGAACCCACACAGTTGCCCCTGGTGCTGCTTCGGAGCATGCAGCATCCGCAAAGCGTTGATTGACTTCTTCGAAAATTCCCCAATTGGTGTTGTTGACATCAAAATAATTTGGGAAAGTATGTAAAATAGGCCAGAATGATTCCTTGGAAGTAACGTGATAAAAACTTGAAATCTGTGCCTGTTCAAGTGGTATTCGTCTCAGCATGAATGACGCAGGATCATCCATCGCAATTCGTTCGTCTTCTGCATTTGCTAGGTCATTGACCTGTCGCCAAGCAATCCAGGTTCCGTTGTCTCGGTCTCGGAACAGGTTTCTCAGAGTCGGAATAATGCCATTCGGACTTTTTTGGTCACGCCAAACCCTTTGACCTGTTTCGTCTTTTGCTTCATCGAAAGGTGTTCGATGATAAAGAATAATAAAATTACTGCTGCCTAAGTTTAAATCCATTGACATGAACTCCCATATGATTTTGGTTTAACTCCGCGATCCAGCTCATCAGAGATTCTGTTAAGCAATGGAGTTACTCTGTTCTGACAACAAAGTCTTTAGCACGTCCTGAGCATGCCCAACTGGTCTGACACCGGTCCAGCTAGCACGTAAAACACCTTTCGGATCGATCAAAAACGTGTGCCGGAGTGAGTAAGGGGCCATCCACGACCCATACTGTCGACTGACTTTGCCTTCAGGATCAGAAAGCAACGTGAAGTCCAGTCCTTCGCTGCTGCAAAATGATTCGTGATCATCAACGCTGTCAGCTGAAACAGCAGCAATATCGCACTGATGAGCGTTGAACTCTTTGAGTGATTCCTGGAAGCCATGGGCTTCAATCGTGCAACCAGACGTGAAATCTCTCGGATAGAAATAAAGCACCAACCAGCGACCGGACCAGTCGTCAAGATTCCAATTTTTTGACGCGCTTCCCCCCAGAGTGCCTGGCAGGTTGAAGTCTGGTGCTTGCTCTCCAATATCGGGGAGTTTGCCTCCAAGGGCCTTTGCTTTTGACGGTTTCCAGAATAGAGCTGCAGCCCCAGTCATTGTGATGCCGAGGAAGTCTCGACGTTTCAGCACAAGCTGAGGCATGTCAGTAACGATTCAGACTTTGGCCAAATCAATGCCCAGGGACTTGGCATAGGCACCAAGACCTTTCTTTTGAATAGTCTTCAGGGCACGGGTTGTGATCCTCAGATTGACCCAGCGGTTGCCTTCTGCCCACCAGAGTCGTCGCTGCTGCAAATTGGCTTGCTGCAGCTTTTTGGTTCTGATATGGGAGTGGCTCACTGCCATTCCGTTGTTGGCACGCGTACCAGTGAGCTGACACACCCGGGACATGATGACGATCCTTTGTTTCAGTGGCCAATGGCCAGGCACCCAATTTAGCAAACAGACCCGGTCAGGTCCCCTTGTTGACTAGCTCGGACATCAGTTTGGCGCTGCGTGTCTGGAAGCCCGCCAGCTCATTGGGTTCCAGTCCTCCTACGCTCAGACGTGCCATGTCATACAGGTGCAGTGCGAGTTCTGAAGCCAGTTGCTTGCTTGGGGACGAATGCTCGGTTCCGAGCAAAATACTTCCTGCAGACAATCGCAGCAGGCCTTCGACAAGTGGATGCCGACGGTTGATCAGTAGCACGTGATGATCGGGTAATCCTGGCAAGCGTTGATCCATCAGAGCACCCATGTCATTCATGCGCCGCATCTGCTCCGGAAGCAAGATCATGGCTGGTGGAGCGTCTTCACCTCCTTTCAGCGCCTGCACCTGGATCGTGACTTTGTCATTGCTCAGTGCTTCCTTGATCAGGTTTCTGATCGACTCACTCTGCGTTTCACCATCCTGGTCACTGATTTCCGGTTTTTCTTCGCGAAGGCTCTCGTCGAGCTCCGCATCCACTCTCTGGAATTTCAACTGATCATTGGTTGCTTCAAGCCAGGGCAGAAACTGACTATCAATAACCGTTTCGGCGAAAACCACTTCAGCCCCCTGGCTTTTCCAAAGTGACAAAGCACCTGCCTGGGCCACTTCATCAGTGCAGTAGAGAATCCGTTTGGATTGCGGGTCTGAAAGCCTGCCCTGATACGAGGACAAGGTGGTGTAATTGTTGTCTCCGGCCTTGATGGGTTCCGCTTGCCCTTCAGCTGCTTCTGCAGTTGTTGTAAATAGAATCAGATCTGAAACCTGCTCGGCAAACTTCTCATCTTCCATGGCGCCGATTTTCACAAAAGGTGCTAGCGAATTCCACGCTTCTGCATATTGTTCTGGCTGATCTTTCTTTAAATTTTTCAAACGATCAGCAACTTTTTTGGCAACAAAGTTGCCAATTGATCGAACTTTGCGATCCGTTTGAAGAGCGCTTCTGCTCACATTCAGAGGAATGTCGGGAGAGTCAATCACTCCTCTAAGTGGCAACAAGTAACGTGGCACAATTTCTTTGATTGAATCGCTCACATAGACTTGGTTGCAATACAGACGAATGTCACCCTTTTCCCAGTCGGCTCGACCTACTGATTGAGGAAAGAAGAGGATGCCTTGCAGCGTATAGGGGTAGTCGGTATTTAAGTGAACCCAGAGGAGGGGATCACCCTGAAATGGGTAGAGATAGTGGTAAAGATCAATATAGTCCTGATCGGACATTTCTCTCGGATTTCTCCTCCAGGCTGGGTTGCGCTTATTGACGCTTTCGCCCTCGAGTTGGACATCAATGGGCATGAAGTCGCAGTACTGAGTAATCAGTGTGCGTAACCTTGCAGGCTCCAAGTACTCCAACTCATCATCCATTAAATGAAGAATGACATCTGTTCCAGGCTTAGATCTTTCGTGGCTCTCAAGTTTGAATGCGGGTGATCCGTCGCATACCCAGCGAACCGCTTCACTGTTAGGACGGGCTGAACATGTGATTAGTTCCACCTCCTTGGCAACCATGAAGCTTGAATAGAAGCCAAGACCGAAATGGCCGATGATGGCATCCGATTCCTGTTTGTATTTCTCCAGAAAATCCTCTGCACTGGAGAAGGCGACCTGGTTTATGTACTTTTTTACTTCGTCGGCAGTCATGCCGATTCCGTTGTCACTGATTTTGACCGTCTTCGCTTCTCGATCAACAGTGATGTTGATCAGTCCCTCATCTCCTTCAGAACAATCTCCTGCCATTGCTGCCATGCGGCGCTTGCTAATGGCATCAGTACCGTTGCTGACAAGTTCTCTTAGAAATACTTCGTGGCCTGAGTAAACGGCCTTTTTGATGATTGGAAAAATGTTTTCGGTATGGATCTGAATCTGACCCTGTTCAAGCACCGACATCAGCACACATGAGCTTGCCGAAAATTAGTCAGGGTGGGTGCTGCTGATCAAGAGGTCCCTTGGTGAGTTTTCCGTACGTCAGCGTGTCCGTGGGCGTTGGAGGTCTGGTTGCTCCTCGGGCAGGATTGCGCCCTCAATGGGGCAGATCTGTAGACAGACGCTGCAGTTGATACAGGTATCGAAATCAATCCAGTAATACTTAGATCCTTTTTTGTTTTGACCGTCCCCAGGTGTGATGCAAGCGACAGGGCAGGCGTCTACGCAATCGCCCGCGCCTTCGCAGACATCGGTCACGATCGTGTGGGCCATGCATCCATTCAGTGCCGACCGATCCTAGGGATCGATCCATTCGAGACTGTCGCAGCCCGATTGATTCAGACGATCTAATGCTTCAGCGTGATCGCTGCAGGCACGATGATCCAGCACGCTGATCCTTCCCTGTTGGTGGAGAGTCATCTGGCGTTGCAGTGCCGACTCCAGAGTTTGTTTGGGCCCATAACAGATCAGTGCCGCGGTCTCCTCATGGGTTGTGGTGATCGAATCTCCCGGCAGATCCCTGATGTCATCAACGCAGTAGCTGAAACCCAGACCGGTTGCCTCAGCTCCTTCACCGCCAAGTCTCCTGACCAGTGAGTCGTATCGTCCGCCGCGCGCAATCACAACCGGAGCGGATGTTCCTTGACAGACCAGTTGCAGCACGATTCCGTCGTAAAGCTCGTAATGAGGTTGGAATGTGGGGTCGAGTTGCAGTGTCAGACCCAACTGTTCAGCAAGAGGGCGCAGATGCGTGAACAGTCTCTGAAGCTGCTCTAGCACCGCTTGATTCGGATACTGCGCATCCAGTGCGTTGAGAATGTCCTGGGGACTGCCTCGTCGGTCAAGCCAGTAAGCCAGATTGTGATACGCAGCGCGCTCTAATCCCTGGTCCTGCAGTCCCAGTCGGTCGTACTGACTGAGGCAGGTACGGATCCTGTTTCTTTGCTTCGACTCAAAGGGTTCGAGCAACAGGTCCATCAGGCTGGTGTGTCCGATCAACAGCCTTGGTTGATGGCTCGCGTTCAGGTTCAGACCCTTCAGCGATGCCAGCAAGAGACTGAACAACTCCAGTTCCGACTCAACACCCAGGCCTCCGAACAGCTCAACCCCGCAGTGCAGGTTCTCCTCAATGCACTGACCGCCTTCGTCGGCGGTTCTGGACTCGAAAACCGTTCCGCAACTCCAGAGACGTAGTGGTCGTTGACGCTCTAACAGCCTTGTGCAGGCTGCTCTGGCAATGGAGGCGGTCAGTTCTGGTCTCAAGCCCAGTGGTTCATCCGAAACAAGTCGAACGATGTCTCTGCTGTCGATGGCTCCTCCAGCCTTGAGAGTGTCCATCCGTTCAATCCTGGGAGGCGTGACTTCCTCGTATCCCCAAAGACGAAACACCGCGGCCAGTGTTTCCCTGAGTTCCTGGTTGCGTTGAACCTGCTGAGGATTGAGATCTCTCACGCCTGAGGCGGGTTGCAGGGCCATCGCGCCTGTCGCTGCTTCGATCAGGATCCCATGGCTTGGGTTTCAGTCCGCGTAGAGCTGTTCTGCGAAAGGTTCGATCCCCTCGAGTTCTTTCTGTAGTGCGCTGTGCAGACCAGGGCCAGTGGCCAAAATCCGACCGGATGAAACGTCGTAATTCTGTGCTCGGTAATCACTGACTTCTCCTCCTGCGATCACCACCAAAGCAGCGCCAGCTGTCAGATCCCAGGGAGATAAGCCTCGCTCCCAGTAACCGTCGAGTCGTCCTGCAGCCACGTAGGCCAAATCGACTGCTGCCGCACCACCGCGGCGCACACCCCTTGTTGTATGGGTCAGCCGGCAGAACTCCGCGTAGTTGTTGTCTACGCGCTCCCTGCGGTCATAGGCGAATCCCGTGACTAGCAGGCTGTCTTGTAGCGACGAGCAGACACTCACCTCGATGCGATGGTCGTGGAGGAACGCTCCTGTGCCAGGACAGCACCAGAACACCTCCTGCAAAAATGGAACAGCTACAGCCCCAAGGATCGGTAGACCTCTCCAGAGCAAGCCGATGGATGTGGCAAAAAAGGGGTATCCGTGCGCGAAATTCGTCGTGCCATCGAGAGGGTCAACACACCAGCACAGTTCGGAAACATCACCCTGTGCTCCTGATTCCTCGGCCAAAACTGGAATTTCGGGGGTTGCTTCGCCAAGACTTCTCAGGACCGCTTTCTCGGCAGCGAGGTCCGCATCGGTGACCAGATCTCCGGCTCGTCCTTTCTCTCGGATTGAGACGCGTTGTCCGTAATGCTGCATCAGCACCGATCCACCCAGATCAGCTGTCGTTCTGGCGACCTGACTGAGTTCTTCGAGTCTCAACGACGTCAGCCCGGCTTCTGCTGCGGCTGCATCGCAATCCAGATGTTGCTTTCTCATTCCTTCCAGGTTTCGAGTTCCTCAAGAGGGATGTCGCGGGTGATCTTGCCCCGGCCGAAGTGACGACCGAATTGCAGGTCGTAGACCTCATCCTCATCCTGAGTTTCCGCGACAAGCGGGCCAATGGCTCTTGCAACGCAGAGAAGCCCATAGCCCTTGGCTCTCAGTTCTCTGGAAAGTCCCATCGCTTCCTGTTGATCCAGTTCACCTTGCTCAACACGAACAGCGCAGCTTGTGCAACATCCGTTTCTGCAGGAAAAAGGCAAGGGATCTCCCTGTTGTTCAAAGCTCTGCAGGATGTAATCGCCCTCCGGCACTTCATGGGAAATCACCCGCCCTTGCTGTCTCCAGTGGATCGTGACCCGATGAGTCGGCCTCATTCAGTTCATATGGAAACGCCCTGCTACATTCTGACGTGCCAGACGAGCCCCTGGAGAGGTGGCCGAGTGGTCGAAGGCGCAGCACTGGAAATGCTGTATAGGGGCAACTCTATCGAGGGTTCGAATCCCTCCCTCTCCGTTTTCCGCCGGTCCTATGGGACCGGTTTTTTATTGGCACGATCGCAGTGAGCGATCTCCAATGACCAATCTCCTGCTTGATAGCTCAAATTCATCCAACAAACTCTTGATCAACCGAATCGACCTGACACGTAATCCTGCGTGGCTTGTTGAGAGGGTGAATTGAAGATCATTTCTGTTTCATTGAACTCCACGAGATAACCGACTTTTCCAGATCCTCCTTCGACCGCTTCAGCATTAAAGAAAGCGGTCATATCACTCACTCTCAAGGCCTGTTGCATATTGTGAGTCACAATCACGATTGTGAAACTCTTCTTCAATTCATGCATTGTTTCCTCGATTTTCAATGTTGAGATTGGATCTAGAGCTGAGCAGGGTTCATCCATCAGGATCACTTCCGGTTGAATCGCGATTGTGCGTGCAATGCAGAGGCGTTGTTGTTGACCACCAGATAGGGAGTAGCCACTCTCATTGAGTTTGTCTTTGCACTCATCCCAAACTGCAGCCTGGCGTAGGGATCGTTCAACCAACTCATCCATATCCCCGGTATATCCGTTGATTCGAGCTCCGAAAGCAATATTTTCGTAGATACTTTTTGGAAACGGATTCGGCTGCTGGAACACCATGCCAATCCGGCGCCGCACTTCTACCGGATCCACTGAGGGGCCATAAAGATCTGCTCCATCGAATAGAACGCGACCCTTCAGGCTGCAGCCATCAATCAGATCATTCATCCGATTCAGTGCTCTCAGGACCGTTGATTTTCCGCAACCTGATGGACCGATAAATGCAGTGACTTTGCCTCGAGGAATATCGCAGTAAACGTTCTTGACAGCCTCGTAGCTGCCGTAGCTGATTGTGGTGTTCTGAATCGAGAGGCAGATGTCTTTTGAATCTGCGTTGCTCTTCTGGCTGGTGGAAGTCATGAGGAGTGACTGACTTTTTGAAAAAATGGATATCAAGTGATCGGGTAAAGAGTGGTACCTCAATTGGAGGCAAAACGTCTTAGCCACCGAGCAAACAGATTGATGAGCAGGATAAATAGAACAAGTACGAACGATGCTGCCCAAGCGAGTTCGTTCTGAGATTCATAGGGCAGAGAGGCAAAGTTGTAAATCAGTACTGAAAGTGTGGCGATCGGGTTGAAAATTGCATCGAATCCCTCAGGCCAGAAGGGTGAAAATAAGGCCGTGAAGATTAATGGTGCTGTCTCTCCTGCTGCTCTCGCAATGGATAAAACCACACCCGTGGCAATGGGTGTGAAGGCTGAAGGAAGGGTGATTCGCAGAATCGTGATGAACTTTGATGCGCCCACACCCAATGAGGCGCGGCGGAGGTCGTCGGGAACCAGCTTGAGCCCCTCGTCGGTGGTCTTGATGACCGTCGGTAACATCAAAATTGATAATGCAACTCCCCCTGCAATTGCACTGTAAGAGTTTCCAAAAATAATCTTTGTTTTGACGATCACGGCATAAACAAAGACACCGGCAATAATTGACGGGACACCAGCCATGACGTTGGTCCCGAAGCGAATAAACTTTGCAAAGACTCCCCCTCCTGAATACTCAGCGAGAAAAATTCCACCTCCTACCCCGACTGGAATGGCGATCAGAGCCGATAGAAAGGTCACGATGACTGTTCCGATTACCGCATTGCCAATTCCGCCACCTTCAAGTCCTGTAGATGATGCAGTGAATAGACTTAGATTGAGAACTCCACCACCCTTGATCAGCACATAAGCCAGTACGGCAATTAACGGAAGAACGGCAATAGCTGAGAATAATCCGGCCAGATACGTGAGAATTCTGCTGAGTAAATTGCGCCTCAATCCCACCTTGTATGACAGGTCTGGAATATCTCGCCTCAGGCTTGCTGGTGGTGAAAGTGTCATAGTTCAGTACTTGAGGCTCAGACGTTTGACCAACCATTGGGCAAGAAGGTTCACCGCCAGGGTGAGAATCATCAAGATGAATGCTGCATACATCAACGACGAAACTTGGCTTCCGTCGGCTTCTCCAAACTGATTGGCAAGCATGGCAGAAATGGTGTTCCCAGGTGCAAGCAGTGACCAGCTGAAGGTGTTCGAATTGCCAATGATCATGGTGACGGCCATCGTTTCGCCCATGGCACGTCCTAGTGCCAGCATCACACCACCCACAATTCCTGAAATGGCAGCGGGCAACATCACGTTGAGAATGGCCCCCCAGCGTGTTGTGCCTACGCCATAGGCGGCTTGACGCAGCTTCATCGGCACCTGGTTGAGTGAGTCCCTGGAGATCGCCGTGATGATCGGCAGAATCATCACAACCAGAATCAACACCGCTGGTGTGATTCCAGGTCCCATGGGATTTGTTGAAAAGAGAGGTAGCCAGCCAAGGGTGTTGTGCAGAACTTCAAGGAATGGACGGATGAACGGTTCCATCACGAAGATGGCCCAAAGCCCCAACACCACTGAGGGAATCGCCGCCAGCAACTCCACCATCAACCCGATCAACGTTCGGATTCTTGGGGGAATGATGTTTTCGGTGATGAAAATCGCAGTTCCCACGCCGAGAGGCACAGCAATGAGCAGGGCCAGCAGTGATGTCAGCAGCGTTCCATAAATGGCTGTGAAGGCCCCGTATTCATCTTTGACGGGATTCCAGTTGGAGGTCACCAGAAATGACCAGCCATATCTGCCCATCGAATCCAGCGATCCCCAGAACACCACGATGAGGATCGCCAGTAGAACCATTGCCACCACGGAGGCCAGCACGATCGCCAGGATCCTGAAGCCGCCATCCACCGATTTCTCCATTGGCGGACGTCGCCGTAAGCGATACAGCTCCAACGACCTAGGCATTCTGTTCCGCACAGACTCTTGAAACGTAACGGTCCAACGGGACCAGGGTCACTAAGAGCTCGTTAACGCACCCTGTGGGATTGCGTGTGCGGGGGCTGGGTGAGAGCTGTTTGGGCCGTTACCGTGGGATTCCACACAGGCTTTTATGGGCCGGATCGTCGGAATCGACCTGGGTACCACCAATTCCGTCGTGGCTGTTCTTGAGGCCGGGCGGCCCGTGGTGATTGCCAATGCGGAGGGGACCCGCACGACCCCCTCTGTCTTGGGGTACACCAAAGACAACGAACTACTGGTGGGTCAACCAGCTCGACGTCAGCTGGTTCTCAATCCGCGCAACACCTTCTCCAACCTCAAGCGTTTTGTTGGTCGGGCCTGGGATGAGCTCGACGACGGATCCCTCACCGTTCCCTACACGGTCCGTTCCAACAGCCAAGGCAATGTCCGCGTGGCGTGTCCTCAGACCGAGCGTGAGTATGCCCCTGAGGAACTCGTGGCCAGCATCCTGCGCAAGCTGGTGGATGACGCTTCGACCTATCTCGGAGAAGAGGTGGAATCTGCAGTCATCACTGTTCCCGCCTACTTCAATGATGCCCAGCGTCAGGCCACTCGCGATGCCGGTCGCTTAGCGGGTATCAATGTTGAGCGGATTCTCAACGAACCCACTGCTGCTGCTCTCGCTTACGGCTTTGATCGCAGTGCGGTCCGTCGCGCCCTCGTTTTTGATCTCGGCGGCGGAACCTTCGATGTGTCGCTGCTGAGGATCGCCAATGGTGTTTTCGATGTCAAAGCCACCAATGGAGACACCCAACTGGGGGGCAACGACTTTGATCAACGCATTGTTGACTGGCTCGCGGAAGCGTTTCTCAAGGAGCACGCTGTCGACCTCAGGCGTGATCGTCAGGCTCTGCAACGACTCACCGAAGCTGCTGAAAAGGCCAAGCAGGAGCTCTCCGGGGTGACCTCAACCCCCATTTCTCTGCCCTTCATTGCTACGGGCGCTGATGGTCCTCTTCACATCGAAACAACACTCGACCGGGAGACTTTTGAGGGTTTGTGCCCTGATCTTCTCGACCGGTTGCTCGTTCCGGTTCAGTCAGCGCTCAGAGATTCCGGTTGGGCCGCTGAAGATATTGATGACGTGGTGCTTGTTGGCGGAAGCACCCGCATGCCGATGGTGCAGCAGTTGGTCAGAACACTGATTCCCAATGATCCCTGCCAGTCGGTGAATCCAGATGAGGTCGTTGCCGTGGGTGCAGCGGTCCAGGCAGGAATTATCACCGGTGAATTGCGCGATCTGCTTCTCAATGACGTCACGCCGCTTTCGCTGGGTTTGGAAACCATCGGAGGGCTGATGAAGGTGCTGATTCCGCGCAATACCCAGATCCCTGTTCGTCAGTCCGACGTGTTCAGTACTTCTGAGCCCAATCAATCCTCTGTCGAAATTCATGTCTGGCAGGGAGAGCGCCAGATGGCGACAGATAACAAGTCACTCGGACGTTTCCGTCTCTCGGGTATTCCTCCCGCGCCGCGTGGTGTTCCTCAGATTCAGGTTGCCTTTGACATCGATGCCAACGGAATCCTTCAGGTGAGTGCAACGGATCGGACAACGGGCCGGAAGCAGTCTGTGACCATCCAAGGAGGATCAACGCTCAGTGAGGATGAAATTCAGGGTCTCCTTGCTGAAGCCGAAGCGCGCGCTGATGAAGACCGTCGCAAGCGTTCCACCATTGAGAGGCGCAATTCGGCGATGACTCTGGTGGCACAAGCAGAGCGGCGCCTTCGTGACGCTTCGCTGGAGCTCGGCCCTTACGGAGCTGAACGTCAGCAAAGGGCGGTGGAGATGTCGGTTCGTGATGTTCAGGATCTCCTGCAACAGGATGATCTTCAAGAGCTCGAGATGGCTGTGAGCGGTCTTCAGGAAGCGTTATTCGGTCTGAACCGTCGCCTCACGGCTGAGCGTCAGACAGAGGCAGGTCCCTTGCAGGGACTCAAAAGCACTCTCGGCACTCTCAAGGATGAACTGTTTGCTGAAGACGACTGGGATGATGACCCCTGGGCATCGCCACAATCCCGCTACGACCGTTACGACGGACGCATGAGCGGTGGACGAAGAGGGATTGACCCTTGGGACGATGACAACTTCCGCTGAACCGGACTACTGGTCATTGCTTGGTCTGGAGCCTGGTGCAGCTCCAGACGCGCTCAAGCGGGCATTCAGGCGTGAAGCCAGACGCTGGCATCCCGATCTGAATGGCAATGATCGTCACGCTGAAGAACGTTTCAAGCTGGTCAATGAGGCCTATGCCGTACTCAGCAATCCTGACCGGCGTAAGGAATGGCAGACGCGCCAACGCGGAGGAGTTGCTGCAACTGACCCTTTCAGCACTGGATTTCCCGATTTTGAGGACTACCTAGCTGTTGTCCTGGGTCTGGAACGAGAGCCTATTCGTCGAGAACAGGCTCCAAGAGACCATGACGAGCGAGAGCAGTCGTCAGAGCCAAGCGCAGAGACTGATCAGGCCTATGGGGCTCACTGGCCTGAGGCCTCGCCACAACCACCCCCTCCGGTGCGCAGTGAAGACGATCTGGAAACGATTGTTGATCTCTCACCGGATCAGGCCCTTCAGGGCACAACCGTGGAGTTGGAACTCGGTGACGGCACCCTGGTTGAAGTCGGGACTCCGCCTCGGGCAGGAGATGGATGGCGGTTGCGTCTGGAGGGTGTTGCACCGGGAGGTCGCGATCATTTCCTGCATCTGCGGGTGATCACGGATGACGGTCTGCGCATTGATGGTCTTCGGGTGCATTACCGACTTGAGTTGCTGCCTCCGGACGCAGCGCTTGGTTGTGCCGTTGATGTACCCACTCTTTCTGGACCGGTGACCCTCCAGGTTCCTCCCGGTTCATCCAGCGGACGATTGCTGAGATTGCGCGGTCGCGGTCTTCAGCTTGGAGACGATTGCGGCGACCAACTTGTGGAAATTGTGATCGTGATCCCAGCGGCCCTGGATGACGATGAACGGGCGCTTTATCAACGACTGCAGGAACTCAGTCTCGAGCGTGCCAACACCTTCTAAGCCGCTGTTCCGATGAGAGACTGCTGTTGACGATTGATCAGCATGTTGGTTCACGTGCTCCTGTACGACGCAGGACAGGACAGCGAAGGCATTCACTCCCTCGAGCTCTCAGGTCAGACGGTGGTGTTGATGTTTGAGAACCGCGATGATGCTGATCGCTATGCAGGACTACTGGAAGCGCAGGACTTTCCAACACCCACCGTTGAAGCTCTCGATCGTGAGGAGATCGAGTTGTTCTGCCGTGATGCCGGTTATGAGGCCCGATTTGTCTCCGATGGTTTTGTGCCTCAGTCGGATGATGAACGGCTGATGCTGGCGCCACCGAGTGCCAATCGTGACGTGGCCAATTGGCAGGAGCAGGAGCCGGAACAGGATCCGACCCAGGGGCAGGACCTCGCATCCAAGGACGAATCCGACTCCTCCATCCAGGATCTTGATGATGTGCGACGGCGCCTTGAGGGCCTTCTCTAAACATGGCTGACGTCCCATCCATTGGCTCTGGTTCCAGCTCCGCTTTGGTGTCTCCCTCAGATGACCGGGGCTATCTGCTCACCGAACAGGTGAATCCAGCGAGTGATCAACTAGATCAGCTCTCCACCGATGCATTGGTCGAGCTGTTCATCGACGAGGATCGCAGGCCCCAAGAGGCTGTGTTTGCGGCGAGAAAGGCTCTGAGCCAGGCCGTTGACGCAATTGCCGAACGACTTCAGCGGAGCGGCCGATTGTTTTATCTGGGTGCAGGCACCTCAGGGCGACTTGGCGTTCTGGATGCTGCCGAATGTCCACCCACTTTCTGCAGCCCACCGGAGCTGGTGCAGGGCATTCTTGCCGGGGGCGCTCCGGCTCTGTTGCGGAGTTCCGAGGGTCTTGAAGATCTTGAATCTGCTGCGATCACTGATCTTCAGGAACGTGGTTTTCGCGCGGAGGATTGCTTGGTTGGTATCGCTGCGGGAGGGACGACTCCTTACGTCCGCGGTGGACTCAGCTATGCCAAGCAGCTCGGTGCACTCACGATTGCCATGGCGTGTGTTCCCTCGGAGCAGGCACCTCTGCCTTGTGCGATCGACGTTCGACTGCTGACAGGACCTGAGCTGTTGACAGGTTCAACGCGCCTGAAGGCTGGAACGGCCACAAAAATGGCACTGAATATTCTCTCAACAGGCGTGATGGTTCGGCTTGGCAAGGTTTACGGCAACCGGATGGTCGACGTTGCTGCCAGCAACAGCAAACTTGTTGACCGCTCCATTCGGATGCTCAGGGACCTTCTCGGGATGAAACGAGACGCTGCTCTAGATCTGTTGGAACGCGCCCAGGGATCGGTGAAACGTGCACTGCTGATGGGCAGTTGTGATCTGGGGGCGAATGAAGCTGATGCTCTGCTTGAAGCTCATGCTGCTGATCTCAGATCAGCGCTGGCCAGTCAGGGCAAGTTTCTCCCTGTTCAGGGTTGAACGCTGCCCCAGTAAGGACTGGTGAACAGGTCGAGGCGCTCACGGGTTGCTGCAGGAACCGCCTCAGGAGGCGTCATCAGCGCATGTTCCAGTGCTCGGTGTGCTGGCGATTCGGGCCGCTCTTTGCTGAAGCTGCCCATCAGGCTTTCCAGAATTGGTCCAGTTGCCGTTGCATTGGCTTTGAGGTTGCCGATCACCATTTCCACGGTGACGGCGTCATGGTCGTCGTGCCAGCAGTCGAAGTCTGTCACCATGCTGAGTGAGGCATAGGCGATTTCTGCTTCTCTTGCCAAGCGTGCTTCCGTGTGGTTGGTCATGCCAATCACATCGCAACCCCAGCTTCGGTAGAGCTCGCTTTCTGCACGGGTTGAAAACGCTGGACCTTCCATGCAGAGATAGGTTCCACCACGATGCAGATGGTGATCTACGGGCATGGCGGTCGCTGCTGACGTTGCCAACCATTCACTGAGGATGGGGCAGAAGGGATCAGCCAAGCTGACGTGCGCAACGCATCCGTCTCCGAAAAATGACTGAGGGCGTTGCCTGGTCCGATCGATGAATTGATGAGGCACCACCATGTCGCGTGGTCTCAGGTGTTCCCTCAGCGATCCCACGGCAGACACTGAAATCAGCCAGCGCACTCCGAGGCTTCGCATGGCCCAGATGTTGGCTCGATAAGGCACTTCGCTGGGAAGCAGATGGTGCTGACTTCCATGACGAGCCAGAAAAACCACTTCAACGCCATGGAGTGTTCCGACTCTCAGTGCATCCGATGGCTTGCCAAACGGAGTGTCGGTTTGCACTTCACGCACCGATTCCAGGTTGTTGATGGAATAGAGACCGCTGCCACCGATCACTCCCACCCGGGCGGAATCAAGCTCTGGGCCTGAGGCTGTTTGACACATGGCGTGGTTGAGGTCGGCCTGCACAGTCACCTGCCTAGCATGGTGTTTTCGGATTGACGCCTTGACGACCGTTCTCATGTCCACGGACGCCGGCGATATCAAGCTGGAGATGTTCGAACAGGACGCTCCCAACACCGTTGCCAATTTCGTCAAGCTTGCGCGTGATGGCTTTTATGACGGGCTTGCCTTCCACCGAGTGATCGACGGTTTCATGGCTCAGGGTGGATGCCCCAATAGCCGTGAGGGTTCACGAGGAACTCCTGGTACAGGCGGTCCTGGTTACATGATCGATTGCGAGATCAACAGCAAAAAGCACGTTCCTGGTGCCCTGTCTATGGCTCATGCCGGTCGCAATACAGGAGGCAGCCAGTTTTTCATCGTCCATGACGCTCAACCTCACCTAGATGGTGTTCACACCGTCTTCGGACTGACCGGTGATATGGACGTGGTCATGGCCATCAAAAACGGCACACGCATCCAAAAGGTCACCGTTCAGGACCAGTGAAGTAAGGCGGCCTGGTTTCCCTCGGGGAACCAGGCTGTGTCCTGTGACGCATCAGCCAGTGAGCTGCGTTTGAGCTCCTTTCTTTCCAGTGTTTGGGGAGGGTGAGTGATCTGCTGTTCGTTCACGGTGTGGAGCAGACCAAGTCTTGATGTTTCCGCCCAACCCGCCATTGTGATCAACATCGACTTGATCGAAGCCGTGTCGGGTTCTGAGACCTGCAGCGACCAGACGAAGCGTGGTCGTTCCCACAAGGCCAGCAAGCGTGGTCCTTGTTCGGCATGTAACTGAAGGCCACTTCTCTCGCTGATCTGTTCCACACGGTGCAACAGATCAGAAAGAACCCCGTCATCCGTGGAGTTGCTGTCGAGACAGAGAACCCAGTGAGAGCTGAGTTCGATGGCATCCAGCAAATGCCCCAGCTTTTCTTTTTTGGTGGCCAGATATCTGGCATTGAAATCACCAATCGGAGGCTTCATCGGCACTCGATTCACCACTTCAAGGCCATAGCCGCCCAGGCCTGCGATTTTTCTGGGGTTGTTGGTGAGCAAATTGAGCCGGTGAATCCCAAGGTCGCTGAGAATCTGCGCCCCGACTCCGTAATTGCGCAGATCAGGTGCAAATCCGAGCTTCTCGTTGGCTTCAACGGTGTCGAGACCTCCCTCCTGCAGGCTGTAGGCCTTGAACTTGTTGATTAGACCGATGCCCCTTCCTTCCTGGCGCAAATAGACAACAACGCCTTCACCTTCTTTTTCAATGTGCTTCATCGCAGTGTGCAGCTGGGCACGGCAGTCGCAACGCATGGATCCGAAGGCATCACCCGTGAGGCATTCGGAATGCATCCGCACCAGCACCGGTTCGCTCAGGTTGTTGGGATCGCCTTTGACGAGTGCGACGTGCTCACTGCCGTCCAGCTCATTGGAATAACCAATGGCGAGGAATGATCCGAATTCCGTTGGTAGTGAGCACTGAGCCGATCGCACCACAAAGCGTTCGTTATCGAGGCGGTAGCGAATCAGATCTTCAATGCTGATCAGCTTCAGCCCGCGTTCACGGGCATAGATCGTCAGCTCCGGAAGCCGTGCCATTGAGCCATCCGGATTCTGGATTTCACAGATGACACCGGATGGATAGAGGCCCGACATCTGGGCGAGATCCACTGCCGCTTCGGTGTGCCCTGCTCGCTTGAGAACACCTCCTGGCCGAGCTCTGAGCGGGAAAATATGTCCGGGTCGCCTCAGATCCGATGGCTTGGAACCTGGTTGGATCGCCACCTGGATTGTGCGAGAGCGGTCGTCCGCTGAGATCCCTGTGGAGACGCCATTCTCAGGGCCCGCATCAATGCTGACCGTGAAAGCTGTCTGATTGGAATCGGTGTTGCGATCCACCATCAGTGGCAGATCAAGTGCATCCAGGCGTTCCCCCTCCATGGCGAGACAGATCAGACCACGCGCGTCAGTGGCCATGAAGTTGATCTGTTCGGGGGTGGCGAACTGTGCTGCACAGATCAGATCCCCTTCGTTTTCCCGGCGTTCATCGTCCACAACCACAATGCACTCTCCATTTCGGATAGCCGCGAGTGCATCTGGAATGGAATCGAACATGGGAGAAGCTCCCTCGGTATGAGCAACGGAATCGGGCAGCGGTCCAGGTGTCCTTAAATCTTTACCCATTATCGACGTCGGTACGATCGATCGATGTGCCATCGCCGGAATGGGGATTCAACGGGTTGCTGTGGTTGGTGCCTCCGGGTACGGAGGTCTACAGACCCTTCGCCTCCTGAACGCCCACGCAGGGTTTGACATCACCTACTTGGGGGGTGAGCGATCTGCAGGTCGCTGCTGGAGCGAGATTTGCCCGTTCCTGCCGCTTGGTGAAGACCTCACCGTGGACAGCCCGGATCCGGATCGCATCGCCGCTGCCGCTGATTTTGCGGTGTTGAGTCTTCCTAATGGCCTGGCGAGTCAGCTTGTGCCTCCTCTGCTCGATCAGGGCGTCAGGGTGGTGGATCTTTCCGCTGATTACCGCTACCGCAGCCTTGATCACTGGGCTTCGGTGTATGTGCATGAGGCAAGAACCCACAAGCGCACTGACGCTGATCTCTGCAAAGAAGCGGTGTATGGGCTCCCTGAGTGGCATGGCCCTGAGATTGCCGAGGCCAGGCTTGTGGCAGCTCCAGGATGTTTTCCCACCACCAGCCTTCTGCCCCTGTTGCCATTCCTCAAACAGGGGCTGATTGAGACCGAAGGTTTGATCATCGATGCCAAAACCGGCACGTCCGGAGGCGGTCGGGCTGCTAAAGAGAATCTGCTATTGGCCGAAGCATCAGAGTCGATCAGTCCCTATGGCGTTGTGGGGCATCGCCACACATCGGAAATCGAACAGCTCGCCAGCAGCGTTGCGGGATGCCCCATTCAGATTCAGTTCACCCCTCATCTCGTGCCGATGGTCAGAGGTCTTCTCTCGACGGTTTACGCACGATTAAGGGATCCCGGCCTCACCGCCGAAGACTGCACAACAGTTCTTCAAGCAGTGTATCGCCACCATCCCTGCGTCCGCGTGTTGCCTGTGGGAACCTATCCAGCCACCAAATGGGCCAGGCACACCAATCTGGCTCTTCTTTCGGTGCAGGTGGATGGGCGCACAGGTCGTCTGGTGCTGATGAGTGCCGTCGACAACCTGATGAAAGGACAGGCTGGCCAAGGGGTGCAGTGTCTGAACCTGATGGCGGGACTACCGGTCAGTGAAGGCCTCCCATTGGCACCCTTTTATCCCTGAGTTGCTGCTGCTGTTCTCCAGCGTTGACCGGCAAGGGCCGTCGCCCAGGGAAGCAAACGGTGTTCCTGCACCTGAATGCGTCGGCTGAGTCGATCCCTGGTGTCATCACTGAGGATTGGGACGGCAGCCTGAGCGACGATTGGGCCGGCATCCACATCGTTCAGCACTTCGTGCACCGTGCAGCCAGTCACGGTCACGCCTGAGCTCAAACACTGACCGATCGCATCCATGCCTTTAAAAGATGGGAGAAGGGAGGGATGGATATTGAGCAATCGGCCTGGGAAGGCATCGATTAGCACCGGGGTCACGATGCGCATCCATCCGGCCATGACAACGGCTTCAACACCTTCGTTCTGGAACGTGCGCACCAAGTCGTGATCCATCTCCTCTCTGCTTGCAAACAGGCGGTGGTCTCTGAGCTCACACTGGATCCCCAGGCGCTCGGCTCGATCACGGGCTCCACAGCCGGCTTTGTTCACGACGAGGACACGGATCTGGGCATCCAGGTCGCCGCAGGCGATGGCGCTTTGAAGCGCTTCGAAATTGGTTCCTGTTCCTGAGGCCATCACCCCCAGTCGCAAGGGTGAATCAAACCTGGGCCAAGTCCCGATCGCTGGAACGATCAACGCGGGATAACACTCGCTGTCCATCTGGCTAGGGTCAGATTGCGAGGGCATTCCGATTACATGTCCCATTTGACCATCCTGCCCACATTGGTGACCGATCTCGATCTGCTTGAGATCGCTCTCTGCAGCGAAGGATTCAAGGTCTTTCGAGGTGGAGTAGTGAGCTCCTTCGACACGCATCAGTCGGTTGATCTTGCCGCCGTGCATCCATCCGGTCTGCAGCTGGGCTGGAAACACAGTGATAACCAACCCCATTTCGATCTGGTGGCGGACTTAGCCGCACCTCAGGGTTCCGGACAGACCGAACCCGCTCTGCGACGTGTCTTGCGTCGTTATGCCATTCATCAGGCCTTGCGGCAGGCGGAGTTTCTTGACGCTGAGACGGTTACTGCCGGCATCTGATGGCCGACGTTCACGTTGCGCTCGATCTCGGCACTCCTGCTTCACAGCTTCTCTGGGTCGAACTTCGATGGAGTCCTACTCAGGCTCGGCAAACCTGGACCCTGCCTGTTTGGACTCCGGGGTCATACACCGTCCGGGATCCCTCCCAGCATCTTCACAGCCTCACCGTTGAGCAGGCTGGGGAAGTTCTCGTCCCCCGTCGCCGTTCACCGGAGACATGGGACCTGGATTGCCATGTTTCAGAACCGATCACGTTGCGCTACGCCCTAGAAGCGAGGCAGCTGACCGTCCGCACCAATCACGTCGATCCCGTGTTTGCGTCACTCTGCCTTTCAGCAGTCGTGATGTTGGTGGAGGGTCAACGCTGGAATCCACACGTTTTGGAGGTGTTGGTTCCTAGCTCTTGGTCCGTGGTCTGCCCGTTGCCAAGAAACAACAACTACTTTTGGGCTGAAGACTTCGACCATCTTGTCGACGCACCGGTCCATGCCGGTGAGCTTCATATCGAGATGCTGAACGTCAGGACCGTGTCTCATGAACTGGTGTTGATCGGCTCTCCGCCTTCGGGATGGTCAACAACGCTGCCAGCGGAGATCGAATCCATCTGCTCATCAGTGTGCGATCTGATGGATTGCGACCCACCTTCTCGACAGCCTTATCAGCTGGTGCTGCAACTGTTGGATCAGGGTTACGGAGGCTTGGAGCACGACAACTCTTCGGTGATGCAGTTCCCCTGGACTCGCCTACTGGAAGAGGGCGGAACCCGCAGTTTGTTGCAGCTGATTGGCCATGAATATCTGCATCAGTGGAACGTTCGACGACTTCGACCGAGTGAATACGTTCCCTACCGCTACGACCGGCCCGTGATCAGTGAGGGCCTTTGGTTTGCTGAAGGCATCACCAGTTATTTCGACCTGGCCTTGCCTCTGCTTTCCGGTTTTTCCAGTCGTCTGGATCTGCTCGAAGATCTGGCTGCGGATCTTTCTCATGTGCTGTTAAATCCAGGCACCGGCATTCAGTCCCTGGCTGACAGCTCGCGGGAGGCCTGGGTGCGGCTTTACAAGCAGTCCCCCGCCAATGCCCGGAGTCAGATCAGTTATTACCGGCTGGGAACCGCATTGGCCTTCTGCCTCGATGTGCGCTTGCGTGAGGTCGGTGGGTCTCTGGCTGAAACCCTGCGTTTGTTGTGGGCCCGACTTGGCATCCATGGGCGGGGTTATACCCGCCGCGATTTGATGGAGGTCATCTCGGCCCACTCCGCTGAACTGGCCACACAACTGCCAACTTGGCTCGATGACTGTGGCTCGATCCCGGTCGTGTCCTGTCTGAAAGCCCTTGGCCTTGCGCTCGAGCCTGTGATGGCAGCTCATCCCGATGCGGGATGGACCCTGCGTGAATCGGATGGAAGTGTGTGGATTGATCGCACGGTGTCGTCTGGTTCCGCTGAATCCGCTGGTCTGGTTGCAGGCGATGAGTTGCTGTCACTCAGGAAATGGCGTTGCCGAAACCTGAAACGCAGCCAGCAGCTGCTGCAAGGTTCGGAGCAATGTCAGGTGATCTACAGCCGTCGTGGTCGGATTGCCAGCACGGAGCTATTCCTGAAGAAGGCCGGGGTGGAACGCCACCGATTGGCCTGGGACCCTGGTGCGTCCAGGGAGGCTCGTTTGCTCCGCGATCAATGGTTCCAGATCATCTGAACCGTGTGTGGCTCAAGTCTCTTGGCTTGCTGCGCCATCCAGGAGCTGGAATTCTGCTGGCGACAACATCCACGCTGGTGCTAGTGCTTTCGTTGGTTGGCTTCACCGCAGAAAAGTCCACTGAAGGAGTCGCTCGTAAGCCTTCCCTGTTGGATTTGTTGGATGAGGTCGCTCGCGACTCTGATCCGGACAAGGTCCTGCCCGGACAGCAACCTGATGCTCCAAAAGGTTCGGCCTGGTCATCACCTCTTGCCCGGCAGTGTTCGGGGATTGATCAGTCGACGCGCAGTCGACTTCTCGCCAAGCGCCGCAAACTGCCTCAGCTGCGCCAATCCATTCCTGCTGACCCAACCAATTACGGAGATCGCTTCCGCAGCAACCCTTGGGGCCAGGCCATCAACCCTGCTCCTCGGGTTGTGGTCCTGCATGAAACGGTCTATTCCCTCAGTTCAGCGGTGAACACATTTCTGACCCCCCATCCCCGTGATGAGGATCAAATCAGCTATCACTCGTTGGTCGGTCTGGATGGATCGATCGTGGATGTGGTGGATCCACTCAAACGGGCCTATGGCGCTGGATACTCTGCGTTTCTCGGTGAGTGGGCCGTCACCAATGCAGAGTTCGATGGCTCTGTCAACAATTTTGCACTCCATCTCAGTCTTGAAACACCGGATGATGGGCATGGCAGCTATGGCGACCACAGCGGTTACACGGCCGCTCAGTACGACGCCCTGGCTCTTGTTCTGGATGGATGGCTCGAACGCTTTGAGATCGATCCTGCTGCGATCACCACCCACCGTCATGTTGACCTGGGTGGAGCACGGGCTGATCCCCGCAGCTTCTCCTGGTCTGAACTCCAGAATCGCCTCGCTGCCCTAGGCAAGCTCTGCCAGGCGTAGGCAAAGGCGGCAGCTGTTCAGATCACAGGAAGTGGTGCCGGACGGATCGTGGAATAGATCAGTCCATGAAGTGCAGGGTCTTGCATATAGCGCAGGACCCTGGCGGGATAATCCAATTTGCCGTTATGCAAGTAGGCCAGGGTGGCAATGGCTTTGGCATCGACATAGGACCGGCTTGCAATCAGGATTGCTTCTCGCTCCAGTCCGAGCTCACCTTTCAGTCGCGCCAGCTTCGCCGCCAGCAGCTCCACGTTGGCATCTGGATCCATCAGCAGGTCGCGGGCAGCTGCAATCTGCTGCGGGGAGGGATCGACAGGAAGCCGCCCTTGATGGATCAGCTCACTGATTCCTAGCTGCGCAGGACCATGCGTCTCTACAAGACCTGAGTGAACGACGAACGGCAGATCTTCTCCTGGTTTGGAGTGCTGAATTTCGTCGAAGAGAATGGCCGTGATCAACATCGGATTGATCCTGTGGCGACCCGCTTCTCTTTGGATCACAGGTTTCAACCTGTGCAGTCTCGACAGGGTGTTGGCACGCAGAGGTTGGAGCTGATCCACCCCTCGGGTGAACAATTGAGCCAGTTGCGTCTGAGGTCCGTGGACGCCAAACCGGCGTTGCAGATGTTCGAGCTCTTCGGCACTGAAATCGGTCGGATCGGGATCACTCTCTTGAGACAGGGGTGAGGATGACTGCGCTAAGTCGCTGTGGGGATTGATTCCACGCAGAAGAGGCCAACCCGTCATGGAAACGGCAACAGCCGTGATGGCCAGGGCTGTAAGGCTAGTGATCGCTCTCGGGACCATTACGGAGCAGAAATTGAGCCTGTCAGGAAGCATTGACGGAGATTAGCCGTGGTGTCTCAGTTCATGGGCATTCCGCAGGATCCTGGATAACTTCGGCACAGAGAGTTCTCTCCATTAGATGAGTTTCCCGGATTTCAGTGCCACTGATGCCCAGATTCAATGGCAGAGATTCTGTGATCTTCTCTGGCATCACGAGGACCTCGGAATGTGGCTGGATGTCAGCCGCATGCACCTGAACAATGCTCAGCTTGAAGAGCTCACGTCCAGACTGGAGAAGGCTTTTGAGGCCATGAAGGCCCTTGAGAACGGTGCCATCGCCAATGCCGACGAAAATCGTCAGGTTGGTCACTATTGGCTGAGGCATCCTCAACTGGCTCCTGATCCAAAAGTGGGTCAGCACATTTCCACTGAAATTGATCAGATTGAGCAGTTCGGCAAGGCGGTGATCAATGGAACGATCAAGTCTCCGACCGGTCAACCCTTCACGGATGTTCTTTGGATCGGCATTGGTGGCAGTGGACTCGGCCCCTTGCTGATGATCCGTGCCCTTCAGGAGAACGGTGTCGGACTGCCTTTTCACTTTTTCGACAATGTGGATCCGAATGGAATGAGTCGGGTGCTCGCTGAGCTTGGCGATGCTCTACGCACTACCTTGGTTGTAACGGTGAGCAAGTCGGGTGGTACACCCGAGCCCCATCTCGGGATGGAGCAGGCACGTCATCGCTTGGAAGCAGTCGGAGGTCAATGGTCGGCTCAGGCTGTGGCAATCACCATGGCTGACAGCAAGCTCGACCAGCAGGCCGTTGCTGAACAGTGGCTGCAGCGTTTCGACATGTTCGACTGGGTCGGCGGACGCACCAGCATCACCAGTGCTGTTGGCCTGGTTCCGGGAGCTTTGATCGGATCTGACATCCGCAGCTTCCTGGCAGGTGCTTCTCAGATGGACGAAGCCACTCGTGTAAATGATGTGCGCCGCAACCCTGCAGCTCTGATGGCAGCAGCTTGGTACTGCGCGGGGGGAGGCAAGGGCAAGCGCGACATGGTGGTGCTCCCCTATCGAGATCGCCTGGAGGTGTTCAGTCGATACCTGCAGCAGTTGGTGATGGAGTCCCTCGGCAAGCGCCTCGATCGCAATGGTGATGTGGCCCATCAGGGCATCGCCGTTTATGGCAACAAGGGATCAACGGATCAACACGCATACGTTCAGCAGCTACGAGATGGTGTCGACAATTTCTTCGTGACCTTCGTCGAAGTGCTTCGCGATGTGGAGGACATTCCTGAGATCAATGGCGAGCGGCCTGGGGACTTTCTTGATGGCTTCGTACAAGGAACCCGTTCAGCTCTCACAGAGGGAGGCCGTCAGAGTCTGAGTATCAGCATGCGTCAGTTCGATGCCCGCCGACTCGGCGCTCTGATTGCTCTGTTCGAACGTGCCGTTGGCTTTTACGGAGAACTGGTCAACGTCAATGCCTATCACCAGCCTGGTGTGGAAGCCGGCAAGAAGGCAGCAGCTGCGATCCTCAAACTCCAGCTTCAGGTTGAGGACGTGCTCAGTGATGGGGTGTCCCGCTCGGTCGTGGAAATCCAGCAGGCCATCGGCGAGGGATCGGTTGAAGCCGTCTTCTGGATTGTGCGTCATCTCACCGGCAATAACCGGGGCTATCAGGCACAGGGTGACTGGAACAAACCGGCAACTCTGCGTTTCAGTAAGTGCTGATTGGCCGTCAGGACGGCACCAGATTCACCAGCTTCCCTGGCACAACAATCACCCTCCTGGGGGGTTTGCCCTCCAACCAGCGTTTGGCCACATCGCTGGCCAGAGCAAGGGCCTCCAACGTGTCTTTGTCGCACTCAGCTGGAACCTGAATGGTTCCTCGGACCTTTCCCTTGACCTGAATCACCAGATCAACCGTGTCTTGCACGAGTGCAGCAGGGTCATGCTGAGGCCAGGTCTGGAGATGAACACTGCCCTGTCCTCCGAGTCGGAACCAAAATTCCTCTGCAAGGTGTGGAGCAAATGGAGCTAGCAGCCTGATCAGCGCTCCCATCGCTTCCACCTGTACCGGCCTTGATGCATCAAGCACAGCTCCAGAAAGGCTGTTCGACAGTTTCATTAACTCCGATATCGCGGTATTGAACTGGAACTCGCCGCTGAGATCATCACTGACAGCCTGAATAGCCAGATGAACAGCCCGTCGAATTTCTGTTTCAGATTCAGACAGCTCTGCGGGAATGCCTGAAACGTCGTTGCTTAATAGTTGATCCGGAGCTGTCAGTTTGCTGACGCTGTCAACGAGCCGCCAAAGACGTTGAAGGAAACGGAATTGACCTTCCACATCGGCGTCATCCCACTCAAGATCCTTCTCCGGCGGCGCTTTGAAAAGGATGAACATCCGAGCTGTATCTGCTCCATAGCGGTCAATCACCAGTGCTGGATCGACTCCGTTGTGCTTTGACTTGGACATTTTTTCGAACAGCACCTCAAGCTCCTCGCCGTCGTCGGGGTCCCTCGGAGTACCGGGGTCGACCACCAGGGCGGGAGTGACATATCTCCCCGTCCGTGGATTGCGGTAGGTCACCCCTTGCACCATTCCCTGGGTCAAGAGGCGCTCGAAGGGCTCATTGATCGAGATCAAGCCGCGATCCTTCAAGGCCTTGGTGAAAAATCTCGAGTACAGCAAGTGAAGAATGGCGTGCTCAATGCCTCCGACGTATTGCTGAACAGGCAGCCACTTTTTGACGGCCTCGCTCTCAAATGGATGATCGGAGTTCTGCGGATCAGCGAAGCGCAGGAAATACCAGGAAGAACACATGAAGGTATCCATGGTGTCCGTCTCGCGTCGTGCCGGTTTCCCACAGATTGGGCAGGGAACATTCACCCAGTCATCGAGTGCGGCGAGAGGTGATCCACCTTTGCCGGCAAGATTCACGTCTTTGGGCAGAGCCACCGGCAACTGATCTATTGGAACCGGTTGGGCGCCACAGTCCGCACAATGAATGATTGGAATTGGGCAACCCCAGTAGCGCTGACGCGAGATCAGCCAATCTCGCAGCCTGTACTGCCGCTTTGCTCGTGCCCATCCTTTTATTGCGCCGTGTTCGGTGATGGCCTGCTTGGCTTGGTCATTGCTCTGGCCATCAAAGGCTCCGCTGTTGACAAGGGTTCCAGGGCCTGTCCAGGCCTCACCGTCATTGGAGTGTTCATCAGTGCCATCCATCTGGATGACACGCTGCACGGGCAGCTCGTAGGTTTTTGCGAAACGGAAATCGCGTTCGTCATGGGCGGGAACTCCCATGACAGCTCCGGTTCCGTATTCCGCTAAAACGTAGTCAGCAACCCAGATCGGAACCTTCTGACCGTTGGCTGGATTGACCGCTTCTGCACCGGTGGCCACACCCCGCTTGGGACGATCATCCGCTGTGCGCTCATCGTTGGACAGATCGCTGACCAAATCGCGGAATGCTTCAACGGATTCTTTCTGATCCGCAGTGGTCAGAGCATCGACGAGTGGATGTTCAGGTGCCAGAACCACATAGCTGACACCAAACAGTGTGTCGGCTCTGGTGGTGAACACGGTGATCGTTGCGTCGTTGTGGCCCTCGACCTGGAAGTCGATTTCTGCCCCGATGGAGCGTCCGATCCAATTGGCCTGCATCGTTCGGACCCGCTCAGGCCATCCCTGCAGCTGATCCAGGTCTTCGAGCAGAGCATCTGCGTATTGGGTGATTTTCAGGAACCATTGCGTCAGGTTCTTCTGCTCGACCAGCGCACCGGATCGCCAGGAACGCCCCTCGGAATCAACCTGCTCGTTAGCAAGCACCGTCTGGTCTATGGGGTCCCAGTTGACAGTTGCTTCCTTCTGGTAGGCCAGACCTGCTGAATGCAACTCAAGAAAAAGCCATTGCGTCCAGCGGTAATAGTCCTCATGGCATGTGGCCTGTTCCCGAGACCAGTCAATCGATAGCCCTAGGCGACCAAGTTGACTTCGCATCTGATCGATATTGCGGTCTGTCCAGACGCCAGGGTCAACATTGCGTTCGATCGCCGCGTTTTCAGCAGGCAAACCGAAGGCATCCCAGCCCATCGGATGCAGCACAGCGTCACCGCGCATCCGCTGAGCTCTAGCGATGACATCGGTGATCACGTAATTCCGAACATGCCCCATATGGAGGCTGCCGGAAGGGTATGGAAACATCGAAAGCGCATAAAACGCCTTCTGGTCAGGCCTGGGATCCTGTGTTTGATAAAGCGCTTCCTGGTCCCATTTGCGCTGCCACTGTTCTTCGAGAAGGGAGGGGTCGTAGCGATCGGACAGTCCCGAGCTGGATTCGGGCATGGACGAGGACTGCGGGGCTGTCACATCAGGAAAACACCTGCGAGAGATCGTGACACAGCTTGAGGCCTTCCTCTGGAAGCCGCCTCGAAGTCACTCAGGCCAAAGGGCGAATGGTGAGAACCGCCTGGCGATTGATCAAGACGGGATGGTTGCTGTCTTCCCGTTTTAGTGCGAAGTGCTGAGGATCCTGCCAGGCAAGACAGCCATCCAATCTGCGTCCATCATTCAGCTCGATCCCGAGCACTCGCTGCTCACGAATCCACGACTGAATCAACCGGATACCGGGCAAGCTGGGATCGAAGCCCGTTGACTCCATGGTGTGGAAGGGAAAACGGAATGTTGTCCGCACTCCAGCAAAGACGCTTGGCAACGTCAATTAGTCCTCGGGGATGCCTGTCTTGTGAGCGATTGATCCTTCAGACTGAATCTGTCTTGACCTAACGAGACGACAACACGTCTGGAAGAACCACCGAAGCACTGATCACGGTCTTGTTTTGAACTTAGCCACTGAGACAAGAGAGCAGTTACTCATCGCGCTCACGAATCAGTGGGCCTCGATGTTGGATCAGCTGGATGAAGGTGATTTTACACCTGAAGATTTTTATGAAATTCGCAAATTAGATTCAGATGATGAGCTGATTAGTGAGAGTGGCTGTGACACCGATCAAGAGCTTGATAAATTCATTAATGACTGGTTTTACAGCGGTTTCTGGACAGTGACCTAGTCAAGGCGATCTGCAGAATTGCGATTCTGAGATTGCATCGCACTATTGATGAACGTATCGTTTGATTCGGCTTTGCGCTGCAATCTTTGAATCGATACCTCTCGTATATTAGGTTCTTCTATTAAATTAATGATGTATTTCAGGGATTATTTTGTTGAATTTTTAGCTTCTTCTGGTTTTGCCCCTGGTGGCAATGCTCGCAGGTTGGGCTGTTCTGTCATCAACAACTTGACTCGAGATCTTCAAGAGGTTGAGATGTAAAGCTCGGAATCCGTCAGCATCACTCCGCAGAGCTACTGAGTTGAGCAGGATTGAGGATCGAATATCAGTTTTCGAAATCCTGTAACGTGTTGGTATCACAGGGTTGTTCTGAATGCTGACATTCAGCAAATATCAAGGGCTGGGCAACGACTTCATCTTGATGGAGGGACGTTCCGGGCAATTGTCCGTTGAAATTCATACCCCAGATCCAGGCTGGGTCCAACGCCTTTGCGATCGACGCTTTGGCATCGGAGCGGATGGTTTGATCTTGGCTCTCCCTCCGGAAGGCGATGCCGAGCTGCGCATGCGCATTTTCAACGCTGATGGCTCGGAAGCGGAGATGTGCGGCAATGGAATTCGATGTCTTGCGCGTTTCCTCGCTGACAGTGATGGGGATAGTCCAGGTCGTCGGTGGTCGATCGAAACACCCGCTGGTTTGATCATCCCGGAACTTCAGAACGATGGTCAGATCCGTGTGGATATGGGAGCTCCTTTCCTTGATCCCGCTTCTGTCCCCACCACGCTCAATGCTGACTCAACGGGTCTTCCGGTGGGTGAACTCACCCTTGATGGAGACACTCTTTCCCTAGCCGCTGTGGGCATGGGAAACCCTCATGCTGTCGTTCTCGTCGATGATCTCAACGCCATTCCCTTTGAACGCTGGGGAGCAGAGCTCGAGTGCCACGAGGTGTTTCCGGCCAAAACCAATGTGCATTTTTTAAAGGTGCACGGTCGTTCTCAGCTCGAAATCAGAGTGTGGGAAAGAGGTGCTGGTCCTACGCTTGCCTGTGGCACCGGTGCCTGCGCCACGCTTGTGGCTGCTGTTCTGCTTGGTCTTAGCGATCGACAGGCCACCGTTGAGCTGCCAGGAGGGCCTCTTCAGATCAGCTGGGAGAAGCCTGGTGCATCAGTGTTTATGACTGGACCAGCTGTTGCAGTGTTCGATGGTGTTCTGAATCCTGAACTCGTCCCGTTTCAGAGTTCAACCACTGATGGAACATTGGTAGAGGCTGAACAAGCAGCGTCTCTTAAGGCAGCCAGCAGTGAGGCCGAGAACCGCCAACCAGCTGAAGACTGTTCTGAGGAGGAAGCCCAGTCCAGAGTTCAGGAATTCCTTGCTTCCAACTCGCTGGATTCGATGATCAACATCGCCACGGAGTCCCTCGAACAGCGAACGCTCTCGCGACTCCAACGCGATTCCCAATCCTGAGAGACGTGTGATTTATCTCGATGCTTGCGCCACTGCACCCCTCAGACCGGGGGTGCTTCAACGCATGATCGAGACCCAGGATCAGGCCTGGGCTAATCCCTCCAGCCTTCATGGATTTGGTCTGAAAGCCTCTGAAGCATTGGAGAGGGCTCGCTTTCAGATTGCTGAAAAACTCAGTGCAGATCACAGCGACGTGGTTTTCACCTCCGGAGCCACCGAGTCCATTCATCTTGCGCTTCATGGGCTCGCCGCAACACGTTCGCCAGGCAGGCTTGTGATCTCCTCGGTGGAACATCCCGCCGTCACAGGCGCGGCACGTCTGCTGACCAAGAGCGGCTGGGAGGTGACCGAATGGCCTGTTGATCAGCTGGGCAGGATCAAATTGGAATATCTGGAGGAGCTGTTGGCGCCTCCCACTCAGATGGTCTCACTGGTCTGGGGCCAGGGTGAAGTGGGCACGATTCAGCCCCTGC
Organism: Synechococcus sp. GEYO; assembly: GCF_900473955.1. Lineage (NCBI taxonomy): Bacteria > Bacillati > Cyanobacteriota > Cyanophyceae > Synechococcales > Synechococcaceae > Synechococcus > Synechococcus sp. GEYO. The sequence goes on along the minus strand of NZ_UCNL01000008.1, from coordinate 237,854 downwards.
TGAAGGTTGCAGAAGCTTGCAGAACAAGGGGCATCACGATTCATACCGATGCCACGCAGGTGCTGAGCCAGGGCCTCCCCAGCTGGAAACATTTACCGGTTGATTTGCTCAGTGCTTCGGCCCACAAAAGCGGAGGTCCAAGAGGAATCGGCCTCTTGATGATGCGTCAGTCGTACCGCTCTGAGCTGATGCCGCTCTTTTCAGGTGGTGGCCAGGAGGGTGGCCTCAGAAGTGGGACTGAATCTGTCGTTTTGGCTGCCGGGATGGCTGCTGCGCTCGATCAGATCGAGTGCTGTGCTTCAGCCGATCTCGCGCGATCAGGACACGGCGTTGCTGATCTACGCGATGCCTTACGCGACCGATTGCTGACAGATGAACGCTTGATGGTATGTGGTGATCCAGAGAACCGTTTGCCTCACCATCTTTCATTGCTGGTCTGCGATCACAACGGCCAGCCTGTGTCAGGACGTCGGCTCGTACGCAGTCTTGATGCCTGCGGATTGGCCGTCAGCAGTGGCAGTGCCTGTTCCTCTGGCAAAGACAGCGACAGCCCAGTTTTGGTTGCCATGGGGCTTCCTCAAACCAAGTGCCGATCCAGCGTCCGACTCAGTCTTGGCCCCTGGATTGAGCGTCAGCACCTTGATGAGATTGTGCATCGCTTCCAAGCCGGACTTGAACAGTCACTCTGCAGTTGATGCTGCAGCGGCTGTACGCTCCGCCCAAACAATTTGACTGAGCCTGGTGAGCGCCGTTCTCCCTGCTGACTTATCCGAAGCTGAACAGCGGACTTTCGTTGCTCTGAGTGAGGTTCTTGGCTCCAAACGTCGTGGTCGCTGGCAAGTGACCTGGAAGTTCGAGGGTCTGCGGTTGCTTGGGCCCTCGATCAGGCTGTCTCAAGCCCTGAAGGAAAGCGGGAATGGCTTGCTCCTGGCCTGGCCAGATGCAGGAGCCGCAGCTCTGGCCAAGCGTGATGGGCCCGAGCTTGCCGACTGCTGCGTTGATCTAAATCAGCTTCAACGCGACCCTGCTTGGGCAGGCCGTGGTGATCTGTTGTTGATCGTCGGCGCTCAACCCAGCGATTACGAAACCGTCGAAGCAATCTGCAGTCAGTGGTTTGAACCGGTCGTGCTGTTGAACAGCCGTCTTGAAGATGCTGCGGTCGGAATCGGCAGCGTGGCTCGTCAGCGTCGAAAGGGATTCATGTCGACCTGGCAATCGGCCTTTCATTTGGAACCCTTTCTCCAAGGTGCTCTGATGCAAGAACATCAGCAGCAATGGGAACTGTTCCGACAGGATTCGGACGGATATCGCTGGGTCAAGCAATTCGATGTCCGTCCAGATCAAGAACAAATTGACCAAGCCCTGGCCGGTGCGGTCGACGGTTTGAGTCAGACCCTCGGGGCGATGGATCGTTTCATCGATGATCTGCGTGGTTGATTGCCATGCCCATCACTTTTAGTGTTGCCGTCTCAAGCTTTCTCCCATGGCCTTCTCTGAACGCCTTCGATCAATCTCCGTGATTGACGCAGCCGCGGCGGTTGTTGCTCTCGTGGCTGTGGGAGGTGTTCTGTGGAGTCCAAAGCTCAGTAACACGGTCGCCAGGGCCACAGGAGCCATCAAACCGGTTGAAGTCACCGTGGACGTCCGTAATACCAGTGCTGCGGATCCGGATCAATTCATTGCGAAAGCTCTCCAATCAGGCCGCACATCACTGGTGATCCGCAATCAGCCCGCTGGAAGCGTGCAACTGATCAGGGTTGACGACATCAGGCGCCAGATTGCATCCGTCTTGCCAGATGGAAGCGTTGTGATGGCGGATGACCCCAACAGGGAGATTCAGGGCATGCTTGATGCCCGTTTCGTTCTCCAAGGTGACGCCACCGTGACCTCGTCCGGTGTTGTGATGGCAGGCACCAAGCTGAAAGTGGGAATTCCTGTAGAACTTGAGGGCCGTTTCTATCGGGTGAACGGAATTGTTAGTGGAGTCTCCCTTCAATGAGAACAGCGTTCCTCACCTCAGGACTTCTTCTGACTCCACTCGCCATGCCCGTGGCTGCCAGTCAGTTGGTTCCGCTGACGATGCCACCGCCGCCACCGAACGAGCAGCCACTCCCCCAGTTGCAGCAAGGTCGTTCGTGTCCAGCTCTTCAAACGGCTCTCAGATCCAATGTTGGTAGTGAAGCGAGGGTTTGGTCCGTCACTGTTCTCAACAGCGACGGAGATGTCCTCGGAACGATCAACGGTGCCGTTCCAAGAATTCCAGCGTCCAATCAAAAGCTCATCAGCACGGCCTACGCCCTCGATCGCCTTGGCCCGGATTTTCGCTTGAAAACCCGTTTGATCCAGAGACCGGATGGTTCGATTGAACTGAACGGCCAGGGAGATCCTGATCTCGGTATCGCTGGTCTTCAGCGATTCGTTCTTGCCGTCCTTCGTCAAGGCGGTGCCAGAGGCAACTCAGTCGCTGGCGTGAAGCTGATGGTGCGCGAAGAGCCACGTAGTAACTGGTGGCCCAGCGATTGGCATCCTGCCGATCGTGGTTATGCCTATGGCGCTCCGATCACACGATTGGCCCTCACCAGCAATGCCGTTGGCGGTGCTGTTAGTGACCCCTACTCGCGTCTCCAGCGACTGTTCCAGCAAGAAGCGCTTCGTCGCGGGGGAACGGTCCAGATCCACAGGGGTCAACCTGTTGCTGAAACGCTTTCAGCTGTGCAGCAGAACACGGTCGTGTTGCACGAGGAAAGCTCGGCTCCTATGCACGCGTTGCTTAGTCTTGCCAACACTGAGAGCCACAATTTCACCGCAGAAGTGCTCATGCGCCAGGCTTCTGGTCTGTGGGATGTCAGGGCAGCCTCCCGGGCCACAGAGCGCTGGATGTTCGAGCAAGGTCTGCCGGTTCAGGGCCTGCGCGTGGCTGACGGCAGTGGTCTCTCACGCAACAATCGGGTCACGAGCAACACCATCGCTGCTCTGCTGATGCGCATGGATCAGCACCCGTTCTCCGCCTATTACCAAGCCTCAATGGCCATTGCCGGACAGAGAGGCACCCTGCGTAATTTGTATCGAGGCAGCGTTCTTGACGGTCGATTCAGAGGCAAGACAGGAACCATCAGCGGAGTTCGCAGCATTTCCGGTTATCTGCAGACCGTCGATGGACCCAGGTACGTGAGCATGATTTCCAACGGATCGGTACGCCCCAATACGGTGATGGGGCAAATCCTTCGATCCGTGAAGAGATTCAGCCCATGCCCCTCATCTGTCGAACCCGTGAAGCGGCCCGGCGTGCTCGGCTGATTGGGACGGTTTTGCCGTCCTTGGCTTCAACCTCGGATGACTCCGGTCGACCCGTTTGGATTTTGACTAATTCATGACGTCCGGCCAGAACAACCTGAGCCATCTCTTTGAGTCTCTGCTCGAGTTCACCGAGGGTTTGTTCCGCATAACGGTTGGCCCCGTCCTGAACATTCCCAGCTTCCTGGCGGCTGCGCTGAATCAGCGTTTCACATTGCTGCTGCGTCTGCTGTCGGAACTGCAGAGCATCTTGATGCAGTCGCTCCGCTTCAGTCTGAGCTTCTTTCTGCAGGCGAAGTCCTTCCACACGAATTTGCTCGAGCTCCTGGAGTGACTGCTGCCGATTGCGCTCATGCTGCTGAGTTAGCTGTTGCTTGAGTTCGTTGGCTTCCTGATCGAGCTGTTGCCGGCGTTGCAGTGATTCCTGCTCAAGCTGTTGGCGACGGGATGCGAATTGCTGCTCAAGCTGTGCGTGCTTCGACTGCATGTCGTGCTCCATCTGGGCGGACTGCTGGCGAACGCCCTGCAGCATCTGCTCGCACTGCTGACGAACTTGTTCACGCATGTCGTTGACCTGACGTTCCGCCTCCTGACGGATGGATGCCTGAGCAAGAAGCTGTTCGCGCTGTTGTTGGGCTTTGTTGACGATCTCGTCGGCCTGTGCACGCGCAGTGGAAATGAACTCATCCCGCTTCTGGAGCAGTTGGTCAGCCTGCTCGACCTGAGCGGGCATGGCTTCACGCACCGCGTCAAGCAACTCAACTGCATCTTGCTCATTCACGAGCCGTCCACCACTGAAGGGGATGCGACTTCCCTCCAGCACGATCTCCTCGAGCTGGTCGAGCTGGTCGATTACGGAGAACCGGATCTCGCTCATCGCTGCGGTTGGTTGAAAGCCGAATTAAAGAACCTCATGAGGTCCTCCGCCACCACCGGCGGGACCATATGAACAACAGATCCACCGAAACGAGCTACTTCCTTCACTACTGAACTGCTGAGAAAGCTGTAGTGAGCTGATGTGCTGAGGAAGACCGTCTCAAAATCAGGATCCAGTGACCGGTTGGTATGGGCGATTTGCAGCTCGTATTCGAAGTCGCTCATCGCACGCAGACCACGCAGGATGAGTCGCGTGCCATTGGATCTGGCGCATTCGACGGTGAGACCGTCAAAACTGATCACACGCACATTGTTGAGATGGCTCGTGGAGAGACGGATCTGATGAAGTCGCTCATCCAGTGAGAAGGCGGGTGATTTCCCAGGGTTCTGAAGCACCGCAACGATGAGTTCCTCCACCAGGGAAGATCCGCGTTCGATCAAATCAAGATGACCAAGCGTCAGAGGATCGAAGCTGCCTGGATAGAGCGCTTTCATCTCAACAACCTCAGCGGGAGCTGGCCGGATCCTATGCACACCGGCATCACTAGATTCTCGGCATGCCCACCCTGCTCGAGCAACCTGATCGCCTGGAACGTCGGCTGAAGGACATCCCGACCGAACCTGGTTGCTACCTGATGCGTGACGCTGACGATCGTGTGCTTTACGTGGGCAAATCCAAGAGTCTGCGCAGCAGGGTGCGTAGCTATTTCCGCAGTCGCCACGATCTGAGCCCGCGCATTCGCTTGATGGTGCGTCAGATCTGTGAGATCGAATTCATCGTGACAGATAGCGAGGCAGAAGCTCTCGCGTTGGAATCCAACCTGATCAAGAACCAACAGCCGCACTTCAATGTGCTGCTCAAAGATGACAAGAAATACCCCTATCTCTGCATTACCTGGAGTGAGCCTTACCCGAGAATTTTTATCACCCGGCGTCGACGTTTTCGTAGTCCGTTGGATCGCTTCTACGGTCCCTATGTGGATGTGGGGTTGCTGAGACGAACCCTCTTTCTCGTGAAGCGGGTGTTCCCGCTCAGGCAACGCCCCAGGCCACTCCATCAGGACCGCACCTGTCTGAATTACAACATCGGACGTTGTCCTGGTGTTTGCCAGGAGAAAATCAGCTCAGAGGATTACCACCGCACGCTGCGCAAGGTGGCGATGGTTTTTCAGGGGCGCAGTGATGAGCTTCAGAAACTCCTTCATCAACAGATGGAGCGTTACGCCGAACGACTGGATTTCGAAGCAGCCGCAAAAGTGCGTGATCAGCTCAAGGGACTCGATCAGCTCACTGCAGATCAGAAAATGAGCCTGCCTGATGCTTCCGTTAGCCGTGATGTTATTGCCATGGCGGCCGATGAACGGCTTGCTGCTGTTCAGCTCTTTCAAATGCGTGCAGGAAAGCTCGTTGGTCGACTCGGGTATATGGCTGATGCCTGTAATCAGGATCCCGGACAGATCCTTCAGCGGGTGATCGAGGAGCATTACAGCCAGGTGGATGCGGTTGAGATCCCGCCTGAGCTGTTGGTGCAGCATCCACTTCTCCAACAGCCCTTGCTTGAGGAGTGGCTGACGGAACAGCGCGAACGCAAGGTTCAGATTCACTGCCCCAAGCAGCGACAGAAGGCAGATCTGATTGAACTGGTCCAGCGCAATGCCGACTATGAGCTCCAACGGGCGAAACAGGGTCAGGAGCAACAGGCGCTCGCCACCGAAGATCTGGCTCAGCTTCTGGAACTACCTTCGCCGCCTCGACGGATCGAGGGCTATGACATCAGTCACATTCAGGGCAGCGATGCCGTTGCATCCCAGGTGGTGTTCATTGATGGGCTGCCCGCCAAGCAGCACTACCGCAAGTACAAGATCCGCAGCAGCAGTATCAGGGCTGGTCACAGCGACGACTTCATGGCCATGGCTGAAATTATGCGGCGCCGTTTCCGCCGCTGGGCACGCGCCAAGGCTGAAGGCGTCGATGTCGGAGCTCTGCGACACAGAGGCGGAAGTGCTCTGCAGACCGATGGTCTCAACGATTGGCCTGATGTGGTGATGATTGACGGCGGAAAAGGTCAGCTCTCCGCGGTGATGGAAGCTCTCAGAGAGCTGGACCTGCAGGAGGATCTCAACGTCTGCTCTCTGGCCAAACAGAGAGAGGAAATTTTTCTGCCAGGTGAAAGTCATCCGCTGGAGAGTGAACCCGATCAGCTCGGCGTGGCTCTGCTGCGTCGCCTTCGCGATGAAGCTCACCGCTTTGCTGTGAGCTTTCATCGACAGCAACGGGGTGAGCGCATGAAACGTTCACGTCTGTCTGACATTCCTGGTGTTGGACCTAAACGGGTGAAGGATCTGTTGGCCCATTTCCATTCCATCGACGCCATTCAGCTGGCACCTGTGGAGACCCTCGCTCAGGCGCCAGGTGTCGGGCTGGCACTGGCCAGAGATATCCATCGTTTTTTCCACCCTGATCAGGATGCAGAGCAGGATGGGCAGATTCCAGACCCGGGCTCCTCGACACCATGATCCGTGCTTTCACATTGGCCGCACTGGTGATGGGTCTGATGATCGGTTTGGTCTCCCCTTGCGCGGTCTTCGCCTCACCGGGACTCTGCACCGGGCCTGTCTGTGCGGATGACATCACACGCAGCGCCAAGAATCACTGGCAGCTCGTGCTGAAACTCAACGACCAGCTGGGCCATCGAGAAAAGGTCGTGATGAACTGCAGGGCAGGTCAGCTCAGCCCCATGTCAGGTCCGGTGGACAGGGCCTATGCCACATCCATCGGACGACGTGCGTGTCGTCTGGCGGGGGAGGGCTGAGATTGGAGCTCACCGTTGTCTATCCGCATCAGCTGTTTGCTGATCACCCAAGCCTGAACACAGGCCGGGCGGTGGCGCTGATTGAGGATCCGCTCTTCTTTGGCACGGATCCGCACTGGCCGATGCAGGTGCACCGTCAGCGTCTGTTGCTGCATCGATGTTCCATGGCTCTCTACGCAGAAGGCCTGCGTGCACGAGGCTTCACTGTGCTGGAACGTCGCCATCTGCAGTCGCCTGACACGCAGGGACATCTCCAGGCTCTCTTCGCCATGGGCTACAAGCACTTCCATCTGGCTGATCCTGTCGACGACGTGCTCAGTCAGCGCCTGAATCGATTTGCAGAACAGAACGGTTGCAACCTCACAATCACTGCCACTCCGATGTTGCTGACGCCGGATTCCGTCATCAACGAGCACTTCGCCACAGGTCGCAAGCCGCTCATGGCCAAGTTCTATGAGATGCAGCGCAAACGTCTGAATGTTCTGCTTGAAGTGGATGGTGGCCCCGTAGGAGGTCGTTGGAGTTTTGATGCGGACAACCGCAAAAAGCTTCCCAAAGGAATCGTTGTTCCTCAGGAACCAACAGCCAGCTCAGCAGCTGTAGTGGACCGGTCACGTCAGGAGCTGGAACAGGAAAATCTGCCGTTGATCGGTCGCTGGGATCTATTTGCCTATCCCCTGGATCACAAGTCAGCGGATGCCTGGCTTCAGACCTTCCTCAGCCAGCGATTGAGAGATTTCGGCTCCTATGAGGACGCCATCAACACACAGCATCGGGTGATGTGGCACAGCGTGCTTACGCCGATGCTCAATATCGGTCTCTTGACACCTCAACAGGTTCTCGATCGCACGCTTGAACGGGCTGCTGAGGGGGATGTGCCGCTCAATTCACTTGAAGGTTTCATTCGCCAGATCATCGGCTGGCGTGAGTTCATGGCCGCAATGTACAAGCGCCATGGGGTGGAGATGCGCACCGGCAATTTCTGGGACTTCGATGACAGGCCCATCCCCGAGGCCTTTTACCTGGGCACAACCGGCCTGCCCCCAATCGATGACGCCATTCACCACGCTCTGGACACTGGCTATTGCCATCACATCGAGCGTTTGATGCTGCTGGGCAATGTGATGCTGCTTTGCGGCTTTCATCCCAACCGTGTCTACCGCTGGTTCATGGAGCTGTTCGTCGATGCCTATGACTGGGTGATGGTCCCGAATGTGTATGGCATGAGTCAGTTTGCTGATGGAGGCCTTTTTTCCACCAAGCCCTATCTCTCCGGCTCGAATTACGTGCGCAAGATGTCGGATTACCGCAAAGGAGAGTGGTGCGACATCTGGGATGGACTTTTCTGGAGTTTCATCAAGACACACGAGGACTTCTTCCGTGGTCAGTTTCGGCTGGCGATGATGGCTCGCAACCTGGACCGTATGGATCCAGAGGTGTTGCTGTCTCATCAACGCCGGGCTGAGGCATTCCTTGACTCGATGACCTGAACCCTGCCTATGGTCAATTCATACCGTTCCTTGTGATGTCGCTTCCCCCTGAGGCCTATCTCTGGTTCAAAACACTCCACATCGTTGGTGTTGTGGTTTGGTTTGCAGGCCTCTTCTATCTGGTGAGGTTGTTCATTTATCACGTTGAAGCTGAAGAGCTGGAACCAGAACTGCGCGTGCCCTTCCAGCAGCAATACAGCTTGATGGAGAAGCGCCTCGCCAACATCATCACGACCCCTGGGATGGTGGTTGCGGTTTCGATGGCGATTTGTTTGTTGATTGCCCAGCCAGCCTGGCTTCAGCAGGGCTGGATGCACGCCAAACTTGCCTTTGTGGCAGCGCTGCTGGCTTATCACGCCTTCTGCTATCGAGTAATGGGTCAGTTGCAGGCAGGCACCTTCAGCTGGAACGGAAAACAGCTGAGGGCACTGAATGAACTGCCGACATTGTTGCTGGTGATCGTGGTGATGCTGGTGGTCTTCAAGACCCAGTTCCCCACTAGCGCTGCCACTTGGTTCATCGTCGCTCTGGTGGTGTTCATGGCGGGCTCCATCCAGTTTTATGCCCGCTGGCGCCGGCTTCGGGCTGAGTCTGCTGCAAGCGAGGCTGCAGCGAGTGAGGTTGCGTCCCATGAAGCTGCAGGCAACACCGCAGCTAACGAAGCCGCCTCAACAAAGGCGTCCCATGCCGGCTGACCACCATCCGCTGAGGTCTGTCCTGGAGACAGTTGGGCCTGACAGCTGTCCAGGTCAGTTCAATTTTCATTGCCATACCCTCTGCAGTGACGGCAGTCTTGAACCTCTTGCCTTAATTCGGCAGGCGTCCTCCAAGGGACTGACCCAACTGGCTGTGACGGATCACCATTCCAGTGCGTCCTTCCAACCCATGCAGGACTGGCTCAAGCAGCAGCGAGATCTTGGAGAGACGGTCCCCAACCTCTGGAGCGGTATGGAAATCAGCGCAATCCTGCGCGGTTGCCTAGTGCACGTGCTCGCCCTCGGTTTCGAACATGCCCACAGGTCACTCGCTGTTTACAACCGTGGAGATGCAGCTGTGGGAGAAGCCCTCAGAGCCGACAGCGTATGTCAGGCGATTCATGACGCCGGAGGGCTGGCGATTCTTGCCCATCCAGGCCGGTACAGAGTTGGCTTCGCTGATCTGATTGATGCCGCTGCAGAACTTGGATTTGATGGGGGTGAAGCTTGGTACGACTACGACATGCAAACCCGTTGGAGTTGGTCTCCAGTGGTCTGTGAAGCCATTGATCGTCGCTTGAAGAACCTTGGCCTTTTGCGTACGTGTGGAACAGACAGCCACGGCTTTGACCTAGAAGGTCGCTAAGTTCGACGCACTTCCCTGTCTGCGGGTATGGGCCTCTTCGATCGTCTGCTTAATTCCAGCTCGGATCAAAACGACCCTCAATCGGGTCCAAAGGCAGAGAAAGCCAAGCCGGAAGCCTTCTTCCTAGACAGTGATAACGCTTCGTCGCTAGGAGATCGCGATTACATGCGCGAAGCCAAAACGATTCGGCGGACTTTCCCTGGAACACTCGATAGTCCAGGAGGTAAGGAACTGGTCACCGAGGTCGATGCGATGGACCTCACGGTCGACAAGCGCACTGAAGGGCTTGGTGGAACCAAGGTCAAAGAGGAGGTGACCAGGGTCATCCAAGACGGCATTCCCAAGCCGGTGAAGAAAACCTTTGCTGAAACGATGACCCAGTCAGAACTGGATCAGAGACTCAAAGGAAATGCCTTGATCCAAGCAGGAGTGAACGCCAAGGCTGCCCCGGATGCGGCTCCTCTGGCCCGTAAGCAAGAGCTCAAACCCAAAGAGGAACCGAAAGCGTCCACTTCAGGTTCTCAGAAGAGCAACAAGCCCGGTTCAATCGATCCGTTCCTTTCGATGGTCCGGGACCTCAACAAATAATTGTTCGTCTCAGACGCCGAAGTTTCCTCCTTCAACCGCTCGCTCTGAGTCGAGCAACACGCGTCTGATCTCATCAAGCAACATGCCATCGGCATCTGACCACAGCCCCCTTGTGGCTGCTTCCAGACAGCGTTCTGCCATATCTCTCATGACCCAGGGATTTCGTTTCAACAGGAAGTCTCTGACATCTGCAGCAAGCAGCCAACGCTCAGCGATTTGGCTGTAACACCAATCAGGGACAGCACCGGTTGTGGCGTCGTAGGCGAACAGGTAATCAAGGCTGGCCCCCATCTCGAAGGCCCCTTTGTATCCGTGCTGCTTCATCCCCTCGATCCAGCGTGGGTTGAGCAGCCGACTGCGGACGACCTTGTCGATCTCACGATCCAGTCGATGAATCCGCAACCGTTCGCTGCGGGAATGATCAGCGAAAAACAATTTCGGATCGTTGCCGCTTACTCGGTTTACTGCTGCAGCCAACCCCCCATGAAACTGGTAGTAGTCATCGGAATCCAACAGGTCGTGTTCCCTGTTGTCTTGGTTGTGCAGCACAACCTGAACGTCCTGAAGAGCCTGTTCGAGTCCCACCCTGTCGTGATGGGCTTTCGCGTCGGAGTCATAGCTCCAGGAACTCCAGGCCAGATAAGCCTCTCCAAGCTGATCACGCCGTTCCCACTGACCTGAGTCGATCAGGGCCTGAAGGCCAGCGCCATAGGAGCCTGGTGCGGATCCGAACAGACGGGCCTGAGGTCCGCGGCTGCGAGTGAGAGCTGCCAGGGGATTGTCCCTCTCGGCCTCCTCAAGCCCAGCAACCATGGACAAGGCGCGATCGACCCAGGCAAGCAGCTGTGGAAAGGCATCCCTGAACAGACCCGACATGCGCAGAGTGACATCCACGCGTGGTCGCTCCATCAGGGTCAAGGGAATCAACTCAAGATCCACCATGCGCCGAGTTGGGCCATCCCAGACGGGCCGCACGCCAAGCAGGGCAAACATCTGCGCGATGTCTTCGCCTCCATTACGCATGGTGGCTGTTCCCCAGACCGACAACGCCAGGTGCCGCAGGGGTTCCCCCTCCTCTAGTTCGTAAAGATCCAGCAGTTGTTCCGCGCTGCGACGACCCAGATCCCATGCAGCTTCTGTGGGTAGACCTCTCAGATCAACGGAATAAAAGTTTCGCCCCGTCGGCAGAACGTCATCTCGTCCACGGGTTGGTGCGCCAGAAGGACCGCTAGCGATCCGGCGACCGCTCGCTGCCGCTAGGACGGCCTGATGCTCATGACTGGCGGATTGCTGCAACCGAGGCCAGAGATCAGTCTTGATGAACTGGAGTGGACCGGGTAGTGGCTCTGAGCTGAGTAGTTTCTGAAAGACATGATCCAGCGGTGGGGCCTGGTCGTGCTGCTGCGATCCATCGGCCTCGATCAGCTGCAGGAGAAGTCGTTCAGCCTGTGCCTCGATCCACTCGAGCGCATCACTGAGTCGCCGAGGCTGATAGCAGCCATGGCGTTCCAGGATTTGTCGATCCTGGTCAGATAACAAAGCTCCGTCCTCGTCTTTCCAGGGATCGCATTCAAGGCCGACACTGCGGCTCATCCACTGGGTGAGTCCAGGACGATCAGCTGTGGGGGAGCGAGCAATCGCCAGCAACAACTCAGCCAGTTGGGTTGGTTGGGGATGGTCCCCAAGCCGATGCAGGCCAGTCCTGATCTGTGCTTCTTTGAGTTCACACAAGTAGGTCTCAACCTGCTCGAACAAGTCACCGATCTGTGCTGATGAGCTCTGCCTCGACAGGAAGCTCTCAATCGATGGCCAGTTCAGATCGATCAGCAGTTGGATCAGCTGTTGTTGGATCTGATCGCATCGGGAGGCACCGAGTTGCCTTGCTTCGATGTACTCGTCCAGAAGTGATTCCAGAGACAGCATGGATCCATGCAGTCCAGCCCTGCCGAGAGGAGGTGTGAGGTGGTCCAGAATCACTGCATGCCCCCTGCGTTTGGCCTGTGACCCTTCGCCTGGATCGTTGACGATGAAGGGATAAAGATGGGGGATGGCACCCAGTGCGAGCGCAGGGGCACAAGACGGACTGAGACCGACTGACTTGCCAGGCAGCCATTCCGCACTGCCGTGCTTCCCCACATGCAGCATCAGTTGACAGTGGTGGATCTCCCGTAGCCAGAGGTACTGAGCCAGATAGCGATGGGGAGGGGGAAGATCTGGAGAATGCAGATCACTGAGCTGATCTGCGTCGTAACCACGACTGGGCTGGACCAGAACCACAACATGGCCGAATCGCACACCATGGATGGCGAAGCCAAGCGGCTCAAGATCAACAGCATGCTCTGGTTCACCCCAATGATCCAGAATCGGCAACTTGGCGGCCTCAGGCAACGATGACCACCAGCGCTGATAGTGAGAAAGCGGCAGATGGGTGAGCGGTGGCCTGATCTGACTTTCTGGATCGTTCGTACGAGCGTTGAGAATCTGTTGGATCAACAGATCAGGATCCTTCGGTAGAGGCTGTTCACCGAGATTGAATCCGTCATCGCGCAGCCAGCGCAGGATGTTGAGACAACTGGCGGGCGTATCCAGACCCACGCCATTGGCCAGGCGACCGTTTCTGAGAGGGTAATTCGCCAGGACCAGTGCCACTGAGCGCTGTTCGGCCTGTGTGGATCGCAAGTCGACCCAGGCCCTGGCATGCTCAGCAATCCAGTTCAGCCCAGCGCCATCAGGCTCCAGGCGTTTAACCGCTGTGCACAAACGCTCATCCGCGTGGTCCACTTCGCGGAAGGCGCCGATCCGCGTTGTGATGCGACCATCCAACTCCGGCAGCACAACCTGAAGGGATAGATCAACGGGATCAAGGCCTTGAAACGAGTCCTGCCAGCGCTCACGGGAACGTCCGGAGCTCAGCATCTGCAGAACGGGACGATCCAGGTCATCCCAGAGGGGTGCACCCAGTCCTGCTTCCGAAAACTGAACAGATGCGAATGACGTCGAGGTGATCACCAGCTCCACGGCCTGTTGCCGGTACAGATCCTTCACAGCCCGCTGAACGGCAGGATCACGCAGGCTGCTCACCCAGAGTGCCTTGGGCACCAGTCCATACGCTCGCAGGGTTTTGAGCAGAACATCGCACCAGCGAACATCCGCTGATTGGCGATGGGCGCGGTAGAGAAGCACGCCGATTGTCGGTCCTTCTTCCTGTCGCCAGTCGTAGGGGTCAGGGTCGGGGCTGGCCGTTAGCGTCAATGACGGTGCATCGATGGCAGACGTCTCGCCTGAAGCCGTGGACAGGATCCATTCCAGACCGTCGAGCCAACGCTGCAGGTTGTCTGCTCCTCCTTCGCGCAGCAGCCTTGCCATGGCATCACAGAGGTGATCAGGCTGACTGCTGAGTGGATGGAGTTCACGCTCCTGTTCAGGCGTGCCAGCCAAAACAAGCAGTTGCCGACCCTTCTGTTTCGCAAGCCATGAGCAGCACTGTTCAAGGCCATAGGACCAGTGACCACGACCTCCGAGCAATCTGATCACGATCAGTTGCGTCTTATCGGTGCAAAGGGCCAGGTAATGATCGATCTGAGCCGGATGGGACAGGGCATCCAGCGGCAGCGCACGGATTCCGTCTTGCCAGATCGGTTTCGTCTGCGTGTCTAGAACCCTTGCTAGGGCAGAGATGTCCGAGCTGGCGCTGGTCAGAAACAAGACCGGTGCAGTGGGTTGCTCCACGTAGGAGATCGGCCCATCGGTGTCGGCCCCCGGCAGGCTGCTTAGGCGATGCATGTCCCCATTCTCCAGAGCGCAGGACAATCGGGAACTGACGGGTGAGAAGATCTGGTCAACGGACCCTCAGCGATGCATCAGTTCCTTCCCTACGCCTGGTTCCAGGGACGCTGCGTTCCTTTTGAGGACGCCAAGGTGTCGGTGGCGACGCATGCATTGCACTACGGAACTGGAGCCTTTGGTGGGATGCGGGCCATTCCCGACCCGATCAAACCTGGAGGAATGCTCTTATTCCGTGCTGACCGTCATGCACGTCGGTTGTCTCAGAGCGCCCATCTGTTACTGGCTGATCTCAGTGAAGAGACCGTGATGGAAGCTCTCACAGCCATGCTTCATGCCAACAAGCCCACTACACCGATTTATCTGAGGCCATTCGTGTACACGAGTGATCTCGGCATCGCGCCACGACTGCACAACATTGAGACCGATTTTCTGATCTATGGGCTGGAGCTGGGTGACTATCTCTCTCCGGATGGAGTGAGTTGTCGGATTAGCAGCTGGACCCGTCAGGAAGATCGCTCCCTTCCCTTACGCGGAAAGATCAGCGGTGCCTACATCACCAGTTCGTTGGCCAAATCAGAGGCCGTCGCCAGTGGTTTTGACGAAGCTTTGCTGATGAACACCCGCGGCAAGGTCAGCGAGGCCAGTGGAATGAACCTGTTCATCGTCCGTGACGGCCAACTGATCACTCCGGGTGTGGATCAGGACATCCTCGAAGGCATCACACGGGCGAGCGTGATCGAACTGGCCAGGGGCATGGGGATTGAGGTGATCGAGCGGCCAGTCGACAAGACCGAGCTGTTCATTGCTGATGAGGTGTTCTTGACTGGAACAGCGGCCAAGATCACTCCGATTCGCCAGCTGGAATCAACGGTTCTTTCACAGCAGAGACCGTTGATGGAAGCGCTTCGATCCAAGCTGGTTGCCATCACCGAGGGGCGCGACGAGCAGTACGCCCACTGGGTCACCCGAATTGAACTGGAGCGCTAAGCCGGCCACCGTTTGTATCCAACGCACCAGCAACGGGAATCTGAGCCCAGCATTTCTTAGGATGACCTGACCGATCCAGTGGTGATGCAGGCAGTTCAGACGAAGTCCATCACTGAATCGTCTCGCTTCCTCAAGCGTCTGCACGACCCCAGTCGGCCGGTGTTGGTGTTCGACGGTGCCACGGGTACATCTCTGCAGCAGATGGATCTCTCTGCGGCGGATTTCGGTGGTGAAGTTCTCGAGGGTTGCAACGAAAACCTCGTCATCACTCGTCCTGACGCGGTTCAGGCTGTGCATCGCCAGTTTCTGGAGGCTGGTTGTGATGTGATCGAGACCGACACCTTCGGTGCAGCGTCCGTGGTGCTGGCGGAATACGACCTTGAGGATCAGGCTTTCGTTCTCAACAAACGTGCAGCGGAACTGGCACGTGAGATCGCAGATGAATACAGCACTACTGAGAAGCCTCGCTTTGTCGCGGGGTCCATGGGGCCGACCACCAAGCTCCCGACCCTCGGCCACATTGATTTCGACACACTGAGGGCTTCCTTCCGAGATCAGGCGGCAGGCCTGATTGCCGGCGATGTGGATCTGTTCATCATCGAGACCTGTCAGGACGTTCTACAGATCAAGGCAGCACTTCAGGGCGTTGAGGATGCCTTTGAAGCCAGCGGCGAACGTCGCCCATTGATGGTCTCCGTGACGATGGAGACCACAGGAACCATGTTGGTTGGCTCGGATATTGCAGCCGTGGTTTCAATTCTCGAACCATTTCCGATCGATGTTCTCGGTTTGAACTGTGCGACCGGTCCTGAGCAGATGAAGGAGCACATCAAATATCTGGCCGAGTACTCGCCCTTTGTGGTGAGCTGCATTCCCAATGCCGGACTTCCGGAGAACATCGGCGGCGTTGCCCATTACAGGCTCACTCCCATTGAGCTGAAGATGCAACTCATGCATTTCGTGGAGGATCTGGGTGTTCAGGTGATTGGCGGCTGCTGTGGCACCACACCAGCCCACATCAAAGCGCTATCAGAAATCTCCGATGAACTGAAACCCGCCGACCGGCAGGTGAGGACGCACCACCTTGAACGACAGCAGCTGGGCTATGAGCCGGCAGCAGCATCGCTGTACGGA
Source organism: Synechococcus sp. GEYO (assembly GCF_900473955.1). Lineage (NCBI taxonomy): Bacteria > Bacillati > Cyanobacteriota > Cyanophyceae > Synechococcales > Synechococcaceae > Synechococcus > Synechococcus sp. GEYO. The sequence goes on along the minus strand of NZ_UCNL01000008.1, from coordinate 221,546 downwards.
GCCACGCCCTATTTCCAGGACAACTCCTTCCTGATCATCGGCGAGCGATTGAATGCGAGCGGGTCCAAAAAGGTCCGTGAACTGCTGAATGAAGAGGATTGGGATGGCCTTGTTGGTCTTGCACGTGGGCAGGTGAAGGAGAACGCTCATGTTCTCGACGTGAATGTCGACTATGTGGGCCGCGACGGCGAGAAAGACATGCATGAACTGGTGACCCGTGTGGTCACCAATGTGAATCTGCCACTGATGCTCGACTCAACTGAGTGGCAGAAAATGGAAGCAGGACTGAAAGTTGCCGGCGGCAAATGCATCCTCAATTCCACGAATTATGAGGATGGCGATGAGCGTTTTTTCAAAGTGCTTGAACTGGCTCGTCGTTACGGCGCAGCTGTGGTGATTGGCACCATTGACGAGGACGGCATGGCGCGAACGGCTGAAAAAAAAGTCGCTATTGCAAAACGTGCCTACAGAGATGCTGTTGAGTTTGGGATCCCAGCTCGAGAGATTTTTTACGACCCGCTCGCGTTGCCAATTTCAACAGGAATTGAAGAGGATCGCCGCAATGCAATCGAAACAATTGAAGCAATTCGTCGGATTCGCAGTGAACTCCCTGGTGTTCATGTTGTGCTCGGTGTCTCGAATGTCAGCTTCGGACTTTCTCCTGCCGCCAGGATTACGTTGAATTCAGTTTTCCTCCATGACTGCTGTGAGGCAGGGATGGATGCTGCGATTGTTTCTCCTGCGAAGATTCTTCCCTTGATCAAGATTGAGGAGGGTCACCAGCAGGTTTGTCGTGATCTGATCAAGGATTCTCGACGTTTTGATGGCGACGTCTGCATCTATGACCCACTCACAGAGCTCACCACACTGTTTGAGGGTGTCAGCACGAAAGAGGCCCGCTCCTCAGGGCCCTCTTTGGCCGATCTCCCCGTCGAGGAAAGGCTCAAGCAGCACATCATTGATGGAGAACGGATCGGACTTGATGAGGCTCTCAATGAGGGACTTGAAAATTACAAACCGCTCGAGATTGTTAATACTTTTCTTCTTGATGGGATGAAGGTTGTTGGTGAATTATTTGGTTCTGGTCAAATGCAGCTTCCGTTCGTTTTGCAATCTGCTGAAACGATGAAATCAGCTGTTGCGTTTCTCGAGCCACATATGGAGAAAAGCGATGGCGAGCGGTCGGCGAAGGCAAAGTTCCTGATTGCCACAGTGAAGGGAGATGTTCATGATATTGGCAAAAATCTTGTTGATATTATCCTCACGAATAATGGCTATGAAGTTATTAATTTAGGCATTAAGCAAGACGTTGGAGCCATTATTGCTGCTCAAGAACAGCATCAAGCTGACTGCATCGCCATGAGTGGCCTTCTTGTGAAATCCACCGCATTCATGAAAGACAATCTTTCTGCTTTCAATGAAGCTGGAATCAACGTTCCAGTGGTTCTGGGTGGAGCTGCTTTGACTCCAAGGTTTGTCAACAAGGATTGCAGTGAGGTTTACAACGGCAAAGTTCTCTACGGAAGAGACGCATTTACAGATCTGCGTTTCATGGATGCCTTTGTGGATGCCCGTCAGTCCGACGCCTGGGATAACGAAAAAGGCTTTCTGAATGGGACCCCTGAGGGACTCACCCTTGGAGGTGAATCAGGTTCGCAATCCGACCCAGCCACCTCCGACGATTCGAAGCTGAGTGAAGACGGAAAGGAGGTCAAGGCCGAACCGGTGCCGGTCAGTTTCGATCGCTCAGACACAGTTCCTGAGGAAGCGGCCATTCAGCCTTTGTTCCTGGGTCCAAAAGTGTTGAAGGGTGACGCTGAAATACCTCTGCCTGAGGTGATGGCCTATCTCGACCGACAGGCTCTGTTTGCCGGACAGTGGCAGATGCGCAAGGTCAAAGGCCAGTCAAGGGAAGACTATGAGGCTGATCTGCAAGCCAAGGCAGAACCCGTTCTTCAGGCCTGGCTTCAACGCTCAATCGACGAAAGCCTTTTGCATCCTGCTGTGGCCTATGGCTATTTCCCCTGCGGACGTGAAGGCAACGATGTTGTTGTTTTTGACCCGGACGGATCACGTCAGCTCGGACGTTTTTCTGTGCCACGCCAGCGTGGCGGTAATCGCTATTGCATTGCCGATTTCTACCGAGATCTCGTTGACGGCGGTCCCAGCGATGTTTTGCCGATGCAAGCCGTCACCATGGGGGAACAGGCCTCTGTCTTTGCTCAACAGCTTTTCGAGGCTGATTCCTACAGCGACTACCTGTTCTTCCATGGACTCGCCGTCCAGATGGCCGAAGCTCTTGCCGAATGGACCCATGCCCGCGTGAGGCGTGAATGCGGATTTGCAGATCCTGAAAGCATGCAGCTCAAGGATGTGTTGGCCCAGCGCTACCGGGGCAGTCGTTACTCCTTTGGCTATCCGGCGTGTCCCAACGTTGCAGATTCACGCCAACAGCTGATGTGGCTTGGCGCTGACCGTGTCGGGCTGAGCATGGATGAGGGCGACCAGCTTCATCCAGAACAAAGCACCACGGCATTGGTGGCTTTGCACAGCAAAGCCCGCTACTTCAGCGCTTAAGCAGGATCACTGCTGCAGACTGCAACTTTCATCAACCGCATCACCATGGATCTCAGTGGGCCCGGCGCCATCGATGAAGCGATCAATGCAGGGATCGATCTGGATGGATCACCACTGCCTGCTCAAATGCTGACGCTTTACAGGGAAGTGATGACCCTTGAAAGCCAGCGCAAGCGCAGCGGGGTCCGCAAGTCGATGCGCAATCGAGTGGTCAAGACAGGCGCCAAGCACTTCGACCAGGAGACGCTGAATCAGCGCCTGATCGATGCTGGATGGGAGGGTTTGAAGGCTAAGGAGATCAGCTTCTTCTACGGCTGACCCAAAGCGCTGATGGAGCTCTGCGGATCATTCCTGGCAGAGCTTCTCCATCGTGTCGATCACTTCTTGTTGAAATTCCTCGAGGGCGCTGGATTCGCTGAGGTCGATCCCCTCTCCAGCAGCATTCTGAGACAGGTCCTGAAAGTGGAATGCACCCTCACCATTGGCGAGGAACTCAATCGCCGATGATTCCCCGCTTTCGCGGAAGGCGTCGCAGAGTGCGAGGAACGCTGCGTCTTCAGTGAACTCCCAATCCATTGAGGAGGCATAACTGATTGACCTTTAACGCCTCGCCCCCGGGATCCGTCAACCATCTTGTCGCGCAATGTGCCAGTCCTTCGGCAGACTCCTCATGGATTCCATGGCGCAATGAGCTCTGAACCATTTCCCGAAACCGAAGTCCAGGCCAGTGATCTGAATGTTCTGGGTAAGCCTCTGGACGTGTGCAGTTGTCAGCCCATGACTGGTTGGTTCAGAGATGGACATTGTCGAACCGATGTGGGCGATCTTGGACGTCACAGCGTCTGTTGCGTGATGACCGAAAGCTTTCTCAGCTACAGCAAGGCTCAGGGCAATGATCTGAGCACCCCGATGCCTGAGTTTAGTTTTCCTGGTCTTCAACCTGGAGATCACTGGTGTGTCTGTGCGCCTCGCTGGAAGGAGGCGCATGAGGATGGAATGGCTCCGCCGGTTCTGTTGAACTCCACTGAGAGCAGCACGGTTGAAATCATTCCACTGGAGATTCTGCGAGAGCATGCTCACCAGGGAATGTCCTGACCATCCCACGCGAGGAATCGACCGCTGTCAGATGGTGTCTGACCCAGCAGGACATCCAGGAGATGCCCAGCTGCCCTTTCAGGGCTAAACAACTTCTCCTTCGGTACAAAGCTCTGAAAAGGCTGCGAAAGGGCTGTGTCTGTGGTTCCAGGGTGCAAAAGAGTCACCGTCGCCAGTGGCAGACGACGACCCCACTCAAGACTCAGGCAGCGCAACATCATGTTCTGGGCTGCCTTGGCGCCGCGATAGGCGTACCAGCCACCGCTGCGGTTATCGCCAATGCTTCCTACCCTGGCACTCAGGCTGGCGAAGTGAAAGGGTGAGTCCCTGCTCAGAACAGGCTCGACTGCCTTGGCTAGTAGCAGTGGACCAGCCGCGTTGATCGCGAACGAGTCGAGCAACGCAGATTGCTCGGCATGTTGCAGTCGCTTTTCAGGTTGATAGGAGGGGCAGTGGAGACGTCCAGTCGCGTTGATCACAACTCTCAGAGGATGGCCGTCAGCCTTGAGTTGTTCGGTCAGTGAGCTGAGACTGTCCTTGCACTGCAGGTCAACCGTCCATTCCTCATCCGACATCGGGTGACGCGTCGCCAGCGTCACCAGCAGGGAAGACTGGCGCCGTGCCAGTTCCGTGCTCAATGCCCGCCCGATGCCGCCACCTCCGACAACGAGAGCTCGTCCCTGCCAGCTATCGGTGCACATTTCAGGCATGATTCCAGCGCCGCCTCTGCGGGTATGCGTCTCGTTCGACCACTGTTACTAACTCTGCTGGCGAGTGCGGGGCTGGCAGCACTGATCGTCTGCTCCACCAGAGCTGGGCGTGTTTACTCAGACAGCCAAGACGCAGAGCTCTTGCTCAGCGCGTTGTTTGACGCAGAAACTCAGTCCAATAGAGGCGATGATCGGCTGCCATCAACCTTTGCTCCTCAAGTGCCTGCTCCCAGTGAGAGCCTTGATCCTCAGCTGCGTATCGCCCTGTTGAGTCAGCGCCCCTTACGGCAGGTCAGCACCCAGGATGGAGCGAGCTGTCGGCAGCAGGCAGGGATTCCCATGCTGCCAGGACAGCTCAACGGGATGCTCGCCAAGGCGTCGACAGGTCTTGTGAGTTGTGCTGGTAACGGTGGATCGGTTTTGGTGAACGGTCGTGCCTACGAAGGAACCATTCATTTGCTGAATCGAGGGCAGGGATGGCTCGCCATCAATCAGATCAACTTGGAGCGCTATGTGGCGTCTGTTGTGGGAGCTGAAATGCCCAGCCACTGGAATGGCGAAGCTCTCAAGGCCCAGGCCGTGGCTGCCCGCTCCTACGGCCTCGTTCATATGCTCCGTCCGGCCAACAGCGACTGGAACCTTGGGGACACCACTCGCTGGCAGGCTTACGCCGGCAGAACCAGCAGCAACGCCTCAACCATTCAAGCCACGGAAGCTACGCGCGGACTCGTGTTGAGTTTCAAGGGAGGCCTTGTTGAGTCGTTGTATGCATCCACTCAGGAGATCTCCGATGAAGCACACGGGCATCTCGGTGCGAGCATGAGTCAGCATGGTGCTCAGGCGCTGGCGCAACAGGGGCTTCGATTCAACGAGATCCTCGGCAGGTACTACTCAGGGGCATCGCTGGCGAGGATCAAATCCGATGAGTGAGCAATTTTGGTCGAAGGCGCTGGAGCGCTCCGAACAGGCCTTGAATTGCGGTGCTCTGACCCCTCTCAGCACCTCCACCATCGAGCTTTCAGTGGCCAGTGCGGAGCAGTTCGAACTGCGTCAGCTGAATGCGGCGCTGCCCAAACATCACAGACCTGAAGGGCCCAAGCCCAATCCTTTTCTTCCCTGGGACCCTCAACTGGAAATTGAGCGGATTCACAACCATCACGTTCTGATTCTCAATAAGTACCCCGTACAGCGTGGGCACATGTTGTTGATCACCCAAGGCTGGGCATCTCAAACTGACTGGCTTCAACCTGAAGACTGGCGTGCCCTGGTGCAGGTCGACAGGGACAGCACAGGCCTTTGGTTCTTCAACAGTGGTCCCAGGGCAGGCGCCAGTCAGCCCCATCGTCATCTCCAACTGTTGCCCCGTCATCCAGGTGAGTGCATCTGTCCGCGACTGTCCTGGTTTATTGAGCGACTCCACCAACCTTCTGCATCGACAGGCAGCGAAGAACTCATTGATCCGCTGTTCAACAACTGCGCCATCGCTGATCGACCACTCTCGAGCGATCCAGACGAGGAGGCGAATCTCCTCCATGGTCTCTATCGCTCGCTTGCATTGCGACTGGGTCTCGGTGGTCAATTCAGCCAACAACCACCAGCAATTCCTTACAACCTGTTGCTGACGAGGTCTTGGATGGCCTTGATCAAACGCAGTCAGGAGCACGTCAAGGGTTTCAGCGTCAATGCACTCGGGTTTGCTGGTTACCTGCTGGCGACGGACCGATCAGATTTGGCATGGCTTCAGAGCCATGGTGGTGAAGAGTTGCTCAGACAGGTTGTTCCTCACTTCTGTGGATCCACTGATGCATTGAGTTGATCAGCGATGTCTGTCTGAAGGAGTCCATCAGCTCCACTACAAACGATCCCTGAACAGACAAGAGATCAGACGCAATGCACGGGTTGAACATCACATGCGCCTGTGGAACCGCTGGCCAGACCTTACGCGGCAAAAAGCGGTCAGGACCCCGATGACCTTCTGCAGGTGGGCTTGATGGGGTTACTGAGGGCCGCTGAACGCTATGAAGGCCAAAGAGAGATTCCTTTCTCAGCCTTTGCTCGACCCCATATTAGAGGGGCGGTCTCGCATTATCTGCGAGACAAAGCCGCGATCATTCGGCTTCCGCGAGCGTCGCAGAGCAGCGATCGCGATGTCGGCGCCGGATTTAATGCTGCCACTCAGCAACGTCGACTGGTGTAACTGGCCGATGATCTGATCAGCCAGGAGACTGACGCAATGATTGAACTGGATCGATCTGAATACCGGAGGCATCTCAGCCAGGCGCTACAACGACTCTCGAGACAGGAACGGATTGCGCTTGAGGAAGTGATCCTCAAAGGGCAAAGCTTGAGACATGTTGGGAATCGAACTGGCGTCAGCGCCATGACCATTCAACGTCGAGCGAAGCGTGGTCTTGCCCAGATGCGTCAACAACTCACAGTTCAGTTGGAACCGGCCTGATCTCGTTCAATTTGCTGCTCAAGTGTGCTGATTGCTGCTGTCACAGCAGCAATTTGACGCTCAAGTCCGTCCCGCCAAAAGCGCATCATGCGCAATTTGCGTTCTTGGTGATGACGCTGCCAGTCGCCATCAGCGCAGGGTGAGCAGCCAAAAGGAGGAAACATCCGGAGGGTTGTTAACTCCATCCATCCTGGCGAGAACGGCCCCCTCACTGCGTCATCGGGATTACTTGGCGGTTTTTTCTCTGGCGATTAGGTTTGGAACTTGAGCCATTCCAAGGCCACCAATCACCAGTCGCAAGTGTCTCATCGAATCCCACTACTGGTCTTGATTGGCGTCTCGGCTGGGATGGCCGCGAGCGAATTTGCTCGGCCTGTTGAGGCCTATGTGCCATTGATGGCGGGTCAACGAGCAAGGCCTCTGAATGGCAGCTTCAACAATGTGCCCGTTCTTCACTCCAATCAGCCGGAAATTGTCAAAGGGCCAGGAATTCTTGTAGATACTTCTCCTGGTAGTTCAATTGCTGCCGAAACCAACCAACCGCTGAAGAACACCACATTCACATTCAATGGTGAATTTGGGGTGCATATGCATCACAAATATTACCCACAGGATTCCACCAAACTGGGAGGCCGCAGAGCCCGAGGCTTGTTGACTGTTGCTGCCATTGCCATCAACCCCGGCACAACACCCATTACTTTGAGATTCAAAAGAGGTTCAGTCAAAAATAGTTTTGAAGCTCCATATCACCCCAATAAATTGATGGGAGTGAAGCCGTTAGGCGCAAGACCTTGGAACACGGGGCCTGGAGATGCGACTGCGGTTCAGATTCTTCGTGGCGAATTGGATCGCAATCTTTCAAGAGAGGTTGTGATTCCTCCGAACAGTCGCAAAGTGATTGTGAGCAAGGTTCTGCCCGCTCGCGGAATCATGAATGGGCTTCTGCGTGGCAGCAGCAACGGCCCCTTCCAAATGGCTGTAATCGCAGCTGAAGAAACCCAAGATGAACATGCACTGATCGCTGTGCTTGATCGTGGACGACTTGCACCAGGAAGAATTTATCTCAATCGTATTCGTGAGATTCAGTCAGGAAAAGTGTTCTCCCGAGTTGCAGGAGTTGCACTTGGCGATGAGTATAAAGCTTCCATTCAGCACGATCTTTCACAAGGCTCTTTGCATGTGCCTTTGACCAGCACACGAAAGCATCATTTCGGGACTCGAGATATTCAGGTCAATCAACTCAGTACCCGCATGGTGGATTCAGCTGTCAATAATGTTGGCACTTACGGAGTCCGTTTTGATGTTGATCTGAATCTTGCCGGCGAGGGTGCTCATGAGCTCGTTCTCAGTCATCCTGTTGCTTCGGGTCGTTCTCCATTTACAGCCTTCCGTGGATCAATCCGCATCAAGACTGAACGGGGATATCAAGAAGTCCATGTTGGTATGCGCTCCGGACAGAGTCTTTCCATTGCCGATCTAGATCTCAAGCGTGGATCCAACAACCCTGTCACGGTGAGTGTCGTTTACCCCGCTGATGCCACGCCGGGTCACTTGCTCAGCGTGGTTCCAGTGACGCAGTTGGCCATGTTGCGTGATCGTCAACAAATGTTGAAAGCCGCCCGTAAAGCGCAGGCCGAATCCAAGGCGCGCAAGGTCAAACCAGAAGTGGCTCCACCTGCTGTCAATGTGCAACCAGCACCTGAAGTGATGCCAGCTAAACCCGTTGCACAGCCCACTCCGCAGCCTGTCAGAACCACTGCAACTCCACCACCGCCTCTACTCGTGGCTCCCAGGGGTGGCACTAGTGTCATGACTCCTGCAATGATCATGCCGACAAGAGTGAACAGCAGCCTCGAGCAGCGTTACCGTGACGCCATCCGTGCCCAACAGGACTGGTTGCGTCGTCTGCAGGGTCGATAATTAAACCTGCTTGACGGTCAGCAAATCAGATCCTTATGAGCGGCAAGCGCATCAGCCTGGAATTACCCGAGGAGCTCGTCGACCAGATTGATCAGCTTCGCAAAGATTGGAAGACTCGTTCCAGGGGGGAATGTCTTCAACGGCTGCTTGAGGAAATCTTTCAGCCCGATCTTGATCAGGTTGACTCGCCTGGAACACTGATTGATCCACTGATTGATCAGTCTTCCGAAGGCACGGCGGACCCAGCTGATTCTGAAGCTGCGGATGGTTCCAAGGCTTTGCTTGCTCCACAACCGATCCAACAGCCTCAGTACGACGAGGATCGCGCCATCGTTTTAGTTGGTTCAGCTGGGGGATTAGAGACGACAAACCAGGACGATGACCGTCCCGCCCATACACGACCAACGACACGCAGTGCATCCTCTATGGGGGTTGGTATTGATCTGCCTGGTTTCGTTCGCAAGCGCAGCACTGCGATTCGCGAAAGCCTCACGCCACAGAATCAACCCAGCACCGAGATTCCCGTTGTTCCGGTGATCAGTGATCATCAGATCAAGGATTGGTTTGATGTAGCTCTCAACCATTGGCTCAATCTGTATGGTTCGAACCCTGGCCCCACCGTGATGGAGGCTGTGATGTTATGGATGGCTCGTGATATCTGGCCCCATATCGATGGATCCGAAGGGCGCACATTCACTTGGAGTCAGGTCAATCACTCCATGACCGAATTCTGCAAAAGCTGGATGGTTCCTTCTCCTCGCTTTGAGCAGGTGATCGTTGCTGCCGCGGTTCTTGAGGATCCCTTTGCCAGCGCTTCAGTGCCAGACAGAATCCCAACGTTGATTCGTCGTTTCGTGAGTCGCTTCAAGCGAAGCCGTAAGGTCACATCCTTCGAAACGCTTGAGTCCACGATGACTGTGCATGGTGCTCTGAAACAACTTGAGTTGCCCACGCAGGCTGGCCAATCTTTGACATTGCGCTCGATCCGCGATGCCTACAAGCGCAAAGCTGTTGAGGTTCACCCAGACTCGGGAGGTTCAACCGATGCCATGCGCCGACTGAACGAGGCTTATCAGATGCTGAAAGAGCTTTATCGCCAGAAAGAGCTATCTAATTAGTCTTATTTAAGCCTCAAACCTGGACTCAACTCGGCTCTCGCTTAAGACTGCCAAGAGACCTTTTGCTGATTCAATCCCTCTGGCTCACGGCTATTGAGATTCGATCGTTTCTATCAAGATCACTTTTTTTGATTGTTTTATTTGCGGCATGTATGTCTTTTGTCTTTGCAGGTGAACCTAACGCGTTGGCTTTTGATTGAGCATGACGAAATTCACCATCTTGGGATGGATCAGTGGCTGTCCAGCGAGCCAATGAGCCTGTCCAGCGGCATGGCCGGAGGCCCATAAACCCAGTGAGAAGCGACCTTTCCCGCTTTGCGTCTCTGCTGTTGACACAGTGACGCAAGCTTGTTGGACACAACGAGAGGGGGTCGAAGCTGGTGCGATCTGATCAAATTGATCGGCGCATTCAGTTCAGAAAGATGGACCTGGCACTAAAAAGCCAAGCAATCCCATAATTCTCGATCAAGACCTAGATGTGACTTGATGTGAGTCTTGCCTAGGACAGGCGAACACTTTTGGGAGTGTTGAGTTGCCCCCAAGAGAGCGATGAACTAATTACTCGTCTCAGCTGAGACGCAAAAGAGGTCTTTCTAGGAATCTTGACTGAGACGGGCGAGCCTAAGAATGGCTGAGTTGAACTGAGCAATTGTTGATTCAGCCGATAGATCAGGTACTCGTTTGCATCCCCTTGATCAAGTAATCGAAGTAAGGACCTGCGATTTTTTGTTGCTCTTCCGAAAGAAGCACCAGGGAGGCCTCCCTCATGCAACGCATGGCATCCACCATCCCAGGCATGGGAACACCGAGGCTGTTGTACATCTCTCGGGCACCGATCAAGCCGATCTGCTCAATCATGTCGGTGCTGCCCGCAAGCACTCCATAGGTGACCAGCCTCAAATACCAGCTGTAATCACGCAGGCACTGGGCCCTTTGCTTCTGGCCATAGGCATTGCCTCCAGGAGCGACATATTCCGGTCGTAAGCCAAACAGCTGGCGTGCTGACTCATCGACGATCTTCTTTTCACTGTCGGTGAGGATCCTGACCACAGCCAGACGTACAGCACCCTGGCTGAGGTAATCAACCATCGAGCGAAGTTCACCACTGCTCGGGTAACGCAGATCGTCATCCGCCTGGAGGATCAGATCCCTTACAACGCTCATGACGGCTGGCATGCTGGAAACAGTTTAAGGGGCATGAACCCCAGCCATGGGTTGGAGCTGAGGGGTGTTACGCCATTGCAATGACAGCGATGAATGAATCGCCGCATCCAGGACTGACCATCGATGTTGTTGGAGAGGATCTCGACCAGCAGGGACGCGGCCTGGCGCGTTGGAATGGTTGGGTCATCACGGTGCCTGAGCTGCTTCCTGGAGAAGAGGCCAAGGTCAAAGTTCAGCAGCGTCAGCGGCGGATGTGGCTGGCCCGAAGAGTGGAGATCATCTCCTCATCTCCCCATTCCCGCCGACCACCGTGCATTCTTGCTCGCGACTGCGGTGGTTGTTCGTTGCAGCATCTTTCGGTGGAGGCCCAAAACAACTGGAAACAGGAGCGATTGACCAACACGCTCACTCGCATCGGCCAGCTAGATCCGGATGTGAGCGCCCTAGTGAGTCCAGACCAGGAATCACTGGGGTACAGAAATCGAGCCTTGATCCCAGTCCGTCGCGATGGACTGAAGGTGCGCCTCGGTTACTACAAACGTGGCAGTCATCGCATCGTCAATCTCAACCACTGCCCAGTTCTTGATCCACGACTGGATGCATTGATTGCTCCGATCAAGCAGGACCTTGAATCAACCAGCTGGCCCATGGATTCAGACCTGCAGGGCGATCCAGGTCTTCGCCACTTGGGATTGAGAATCGGCGTCCGAACCGGTGAAGTGCTGATCACCCTGATTTCCGCCACTCGTTCGCTGCAGGGAGTTGAAGCGCTGAGCGCAGCGTGGATGCGTCGCTGGCCACAGCTGAAGGGTGTGACGCTCAATCTGCAGCCGAAACGCAGCAATGCCGTGTTCGGTGATCAAACCGTATGTCTTCAGGGCGAGGATGCGATCGAGGAGAGATTTTGTGGTCTATCACTCGAGCTTGGAACCACAACCTTTTTTCAGGTCAACACACCGCGGGCAGAACGGGTGGTGGAGCAGATCCGTGACTGGCTCACTCGCGCGCGGGCCAATCAACGGGTGATTGATGCCTACTGCGGCATCGGCACGATTGCCTTACCGCTGGCTGCTGCTGGCCACAGAGTGACCGGCTTGGAAATCAGCTCTGCATCCATCCGCCATGCCGAACGCAATGCACGACGCAACAGGCTGAAGTCAACACAATTCCTTGTTGGCGATGTCATTCGGCATTTGCGCGATGTACTGCCGCTGCACGATGCCCTGGTTGTTGATCCACCTCGTAAGGGTCTGGATCCCTCAGTTCTGGCCGTGATCCTTGACCATCCGCCGCAACGGCTGATGTATCTGAGCTGTGATCCAGCAACCCTGGCGAGAGATCTCAAACAATTAGCTGGAGATTCGGGGCCTTATCGGATTGAACATGTTCAGCCGATGGATTTCTTCCCTCAGACATCTCACCTGGAATGTCTGGTCTTGATGTCGCGCTTCAACTGCGCAACTCCACCTGAAACTGCTTGACCAGTGCCTGGCGCACCTTCTCATGCACAGGCTGAATCATGTCGTCGGTGAGCGTGCTGTCTTTGCCGCGATAACGCAGCCTGAATGCCTGACTGCATGCATCGGAGCCCAGCTGACCGCCTTCAAAACGATCGATTAATTCGACCGACTCCAACAGTGGTTTGCCTGCTTTGCGGATGGCCTGCAGAAGCTCTCCTGCCGCCAGGCTGCGTGGAACAACCATGGCCAGATCCCGCTCCGACGAAGGCAGGGTGGAGTAGGGCTTGAACTGCGGGCTCCAGCGATTGCTGCGGGTGGCTGCTTCCAGAAGACGTGTCAGCTCCAGATCGAACAAATACGTCTCCGTCGGCAGCTCATGGCTTTCACACAGAGCAGGATGCAACTGACCGAAGCAGCCAAGGGGGCGACCTTCAACAACCATGCTCGCTGCACGGCCTGGATGCAGACGCCCGTCATCTGTGAGACGACGATCCTGAGCCTCAATTCCGAAGGAATTCAGAACGGTGGTTAGCACGCCTCTGGCGTCGAAATAGTTGAGAGGTTCGGGCTTGCCACTGGACTGCCATCGCGACAGCCGACGATCGCCGCAGATCACTCCTGAGAGCCGAGCTTCCTGATTGATCACGGCGCCATCGGAACTGAACACATGCCCGATCTCGAACACCCAGCATCCAGGCTGTGAGGCCTGAAGATTGCGCTGACAAACCTGAAGATGCTCCAGCCAGAGTGCAGTTTGCAGGTGGCTGGTCTCCGCCAACAGTGGATTGCTGATGGCAATGCGATTGGGATCTGCATCATCGGCACCGGTGAGTGACAACGTGGTGATTTCCTGCAGTCCTGAGGCACTCAGACGCTGACGCAAGCGTCGTTCGGCCTGCTGCATGAGCGTCAGCTGACCGGGCTGAAGTGGGTCTGGAAGCTGTGACTGGAAACGATCAAACCCCACCAGTCGCGCCACCTCTTCAATTAGGTCAACCTCACGTAACAGGTCCATTCGCCTTGACGGGGGAACGACCACCTTCCATCCATCGGCAGCAGGAGAGAGTTCACATCCGAGTGCTGCGAGACAGGCCTCGACCTGAGCATCAGCGAGCTGCTCAGGCTGACCATTGCTGACTGTGGATTCAAGAGGTCCGAGCAGACGATGCAGTGATTTGCGTCGCAGGCTCACGACCGGATCGTCTCCCTGTTCTGCTGAACAAACCCAGGTTTCTGCAATCTCAGCATCAAGCATCTCTCTGAACAACGTCAGAGCACGGCCCGCTGCTAGCAGGGTGACTTCCCTTGGCAAACCCTTCTCGTAACGACTGCTGGCATCCGTGCGCTGACCTGTGGCTCGACTGCCGTTGCGGACGGAGGCGGGGGTGAACAGGGCAGATTCCAGCCAGATTCGGCGAGTGTTATCGCAGACACCACTTTCAGCACTGCCCATCACACCCGCCACGGCGACGGCACGATCCCTGCAGGTCACCACCTGAACACGGGGATCCAGTTCAATTTCACGTCCGTCCAGACCTTTGAAGAGCTCACGTTCACAGGCTTGACGCAGTCCGAAATCCTTGGCCCTGATCTCAGCTCCGCAGAGTGATTCCAGTGCATCTGCATCAAAGGCATGCAGAGGCTGGCCCTGTTCAAGCATCACGAGGTTGGTGATATCGACGACGGCGTTGACGGGCTTCACCCCGGCACGAGTCAGTCGTCGCTGCAACCATTGCGGTGAGCGTGATGAACCATCGACGTTCTTCACCTCGGTCAAGCCATAAACCCCCCCGGCCTGCATAGAAGCTTTGGATTGCTGATCCGTCTCCAGCGTTTGCGTGTTTGATGGAGTGGATAACTCAGGCAGTGAAAGCGGAGCTCCTGTGAGAGCAGCGACTTCCCTGGCAATGCCCGTCATGGACAAACCATCAGGACGGTTGGCGGTGATGGCGAGTTCGAGAACGCTGTCGTCGAGGCCCAGGGATGGAGCAACTGGCTCTCCTGGAGTTGGCGCCTTCGCAAGGAGATCTTCGAGGATGGCGATTCCATCGACATCGCTGGGCTGGCCGAGTTCTGAGAGTGAGCAAATCATTCCCTCACTACTCACACCACGGAGTTCACCTGCTTTGATCGTGAGGTTCACGGCTGGAAGCACCGCTCCGACCATGGCGACAGGAACGTGGATGCCTACACGCACGTTCTTGGCTCCACAGACAATTTGCAGAGTCTGCTCAGCACCCACATTCACCTTGCAGACACTGAGTTTGTCGGCATTGGGATGCCGCTCACAGGCCATGACCTCACCGACTACAACACCTTGAGCCAGCAGAGAGAGATCTTCCAGCTCCTCCACTTCAAACCCAGCCATCGACAAGCGTTCACCCAGTTGATCAGCGGGTTCATTCACCTGCACCAAATCCTGCAGCCAGGAGAGAGAAACCCGCATTGGGAGCTCGAAGTCAGCGCGTGATCCTACGAACTCACAATCACTGCTGAAAGCCTGGAGTGTGGTGAGGTGTACCTGTAAAGTGGATGTTTGTCATTTCGCTTCGCAACTGCGGCGCTACGTCCTTTATGGCCAAGAACAAGGGCGTCCGGATCGTTGTCACCATTGAGTGCACCGAATGCCGGTCCGTTCCCGCCTCCGAAAAGCGTTCTCCCGGTGTGTCCCGCTACACGACCGAGAAAAATCGTCGGAACACCACAGAAAGGCTGGAACTGATGAAGTTCTGCCCGCAGCTCAACAAGATGACTCTCCATAAAGAGATCAAGTGAGCCTGCTGTTCATCCAGTTTTCCAATCGTTTCTGATTCATGTCGAGCTCCTTTTTCAAGAAGCGCCTTTCGCCAATTAAGCCCGGCGATCCCATCGATTACAAGGATGTGGATCTGTTGAAGAAATTCATCACAGAGCGTGGCAAAATTTTGCCCAGGCGCCTCACTGGCCTCACTGCAAAACAGCAGCGTGATCTCACCAACGCTGTGAAGCGTGCACGGATCGTGGCTTTGCTGCCGTTCGTGAATCCCGAGGGTTGATTCCTGGCCACTACTGACTGCAAACCGGGAGATCTGGTCGGGATCAACGACCTCAAATCATCTCAACTTGCAGTTGTACTAGCCGTCCAAGGCAGCAAACGTCGTTTGAGTGTTGGTTTTCGAGGCAAGGAACAAGTCGTTCCAGCCCGGACCATCGAATTGATTCACCCCCAGCCTGGTGACGTTGATCCGTCGTCCCGGTTGGGGGTTTTTCCATGGACTTTCGACGAAGAGGATCTCGTTCAAGCCAGTCCCAACTGTCGCGACTGGGGCGAAGCATGGGTCTTAATACGTGAATCAGAAGAGACTATTGATCTGGCTGGATTTACGGAGCTGGCTTGCGGCACTGATGCTGCGATCAGCAAGGCTGCCTGTTGGCTTGCTTTGCATCGAGACCAGGATTTTTTCCGTTTAAAACAGGGAGTGATTCAGGCCCGGCCTGCTTCTGAGATCCGCAGCCGTCGTGCTGAACGGCGCATGCAGATCAAGGCTGAACGGCAAAGCAAGCGATGGATCCAGGTGTTGAAGACACGTCAACCCGTGGTCGTCCACACGCTTGATCCTCTTCACCAGACATGGATCCAGAGCATGCAAGAGCTTGTTGGCGAAGGGGATGAAGGAGCCCAACTCGATGCTCAGCTGTTGCAGTCACTCAAAACCGCGCGCGTCGATGCCAACGCATGTGATCTCCGGCATCTGCTGATTCAGCTTGGCCAGTGGGATGAGCATCAACCTGCCTCGATGACGGGCACACCCTGGAGCAATGGTTTCAGTCAAACGCTGCTCCTTGATGCAAGTCAGCTGGTCGACAACAGTGAGGAAATGCTTCCGGGAGATGAACACAGGCATGACCTCACGGCTCAGGCTTGCGTCACCATCGATGATGCGGAGACAAGTGACATCGACGATGCGATTGCTCTGGAACGTCGACAAGACGGATCCGAACGTCTCTGGATTCATATTGCCGATCCAGGACGCTTGATCCCTGAGGGGTCACCCTTGGATCTCGAAGCTCGACGTCGTGGCAGCAGCCTTTATCTGTCGCGGGGCAATCTTCCCATGTTTCCGCTTGAGCTTTCGACAGGGCCCTTCAGTCTCAGAACTGGGCATCGCAATGCTGCCTGGAGCACCTGGGTCGATCTCGATCAACACGGTGACATCAGTGATTTCGGAATTCTGCGCAGCTGGGTCACCCCGCGGTACCGCCTCACCTATGAGGATGCCGATGAATTAATTGATTTCGCTCCACCTGAAGAGGCAGATCTTTCGGATCTGCATCAACTGCTGGAACGCCGTCGACGTTGGCGGACAGATCAGGGTGCACTGCAGATGGACCTGCCAGAGGGTCGTATCCGATGCCGTGATGGTGAGCTGTCCGTGCAGGTCACCGAGCCTGGTGCTTCAAGGACAATGGTGGCTGAAGCCATGATCCTCGCTGGAGCCGTTGCTGCCCGGTTCGGTTCGACCCACAACTTGGCATTGCCCTATCGCAGTCAGTTATCCGCCGACCTTCCTTCGGCAAATGAGCTTGAGCAGCTACCGGATGGAGCCGTTCGATTTGCTGCCATCAAACGCTGTCTGAGCCGTGGACTGATGGGAACTCAACCCTCACCTCATTTCAGCCTTGGCCTCAACGCCTATGCCCAGGCCACCTCGCCAATCAGGCGATACGGGGATCTTGTTGTGCAGCGCCAGATCGCCGCTGTGATCAACGCTGAAACCCCGCTCAGCGAGGAGTCAATGCAAGAGCTGATAGACAGCTTTGATTCAGCTGTACGCGAAGGGCTCACCATCTCAAGGGAAGATCAGCGTCACTGGCAACAGGTCTGGTTCGAGCATCACCAGACCCACCAGTGGCCGGTGGATTTCTTGCGCTGGCTGAGACCTCAGGACCGGTTGGGGTTAGTTCGTCTTGATGATCTGGCCATGGATGTTGCCGCTGAGTGCCCTGCCGGATCGGTGCCTGGAGATGGTCTCGTGCTGAAAGTCGATCAGGTTGATTCCCAGTGTGACCAACTCAGACTACTTGCCGTAGCGCGTTGATTAGCGCAGTGAGGTGGTCCGAAACCATCCTCCCCAGGGGTTGTGGGTGCCTTGAACCATGACGCTTATCGGCTTGTCGAGCGTCTGAAGTCTTGCGTTGACGGCTGGTTCCAGCGTGATCAACTGACAGGACTCGGCGTCCTCGAGTTGAATTCTGTAGGAACCTTCACCGTCTGGAATGACCTTGGCATGCACTGATCTGCCTGATTCCAATGTCTCGGGAAGGGCTGGTGCCAGTGGCTTGCGATCGAGGGCTGCTGTCTGGCGCTCCAACCACTGACTGTGATGCCAGGCTGTATCCCAGAGCGGCGCGACTGCGGCTGGTGCCCTGTCGTCTCCGATCAGTCGATTCTGCAGGCTGCGCACCGAGAGTTCAGAGGGTTGAAGGTTTGATTCCACGGCGAGAGCGGACGCTGCTCCTGCAGCTTGGCCAACGTTCATGATCAAAGGCTGCAACCGAGTGGCGCCATTGGCCATGTGACTCGTGCTGAAAGCCTTATCCGCCATCAGCAGATTGTCGATGGCCTCACTCAGCAGGGCTCCGAAGGGGATGCAGAAGGGTGTTCCTGTCCAGCGACCGCCCCAACGGCAACTTTTGGGAGCCAATTGCCAGTCATTGCCGGGGTAGTGATGGTCATTGGCGTAGTTCCCCACTGCAATCGACTGCAGCACTTCACTGTCATTGACTGGTGGACCAGACATGCACACTCCTTCTGTTAGGGGGAGTAAATCCTGTTCAATCACAGTGGTGCGGCCAATCATCCGTCGGCCTTCACGCCAATACGGCATGGCAGCAATCCAGGGAGCAGGGCTTGCTGCACTGTTGGGAAAGGCCTGGCCAAGTTGCAGCCATCCATCGGTGGCTTTGCTCAACGCATCGGCGAAGCTGAGACTGTGCTGCTGCATCTCACTGAACAGCAATGCTTCTTGGCTGGCATCAGCGAGGAATGCTCGTTCCAAACCCCGATGCCAGTCATTGCCGTGCAATGGCCAATTGAGCATCACCAGTCCTGACGGCAAGCGGCCATAGGTGATGGTTTTTTCCAGCCCGAATCTGTCACAGGCACCATCAAAGGGTGCAGGAAGTCTTGGACCAGATGGTTGTTCGTCTTGCTGCGGATGATCTTTGAGCTGATCGCCAAGAAGTTGGCCCATCACCACCCAAGTGGGGGACTGAATGGGTTGTTGTCTGAAAAAAGGTTCTGTGTTGAGACGTTGCTGCGATGGGGCGCTGGGCTCATGCCACTGTTCCTGCGGATCCCAGCCGAATCGAAAGGGAGCATCGGCCAAGGGCAACAGATCACCTCGATCGCTGCCGTCGATCACAACGCGGCACTTCACCCTGCGGACCTCTCCCTCCATCTCCACGCACAAGCCCGTGATCAGAGAGCCTGCACGCTCGACGTTCAGCAGCTGACAACCAGGCCACCAAAGCAATCTGGCCTCCTGCTGCAACCAGTTCTGAAGAATGGTTTCCGCTGTTCTGGGTCGGTATCCGAAACAGCTGACCCAGTTCTGATCGAGTCCTTCTGGTTCGCCTTGTTCCAGTTCACGCAGAAAAGCTCCCCAAAGCCCCGTTTGCCATGGGCTGAGTTCATTGCCATCTGGACAGCACACACCGGCAGCACTGACCATCCCGCCTAACCACGGCCCTGGGGTGAGAAGCAGGGTGGAGGCACCGCCACGAGCCGCCTGAATCGCAGCTGCAGCTCCGCCAGTGCCCCCTCCCCAGACCAGCACGTCCACCGAATCAATGTTGACGGTCATGATCCTTTCCGTTCTTGGATGAGGCCTGAAGCTGAATCAGATCTCACTCAGTCGCATGCTCCAGGCAGCGGGAGCGCAAGATCAGGGACCCGGAAAGAGGGTCGTTAAGATCCAGCCCCAGAGCAAGGGGCCTAAGGAGAGCGCCGAAGCGATGACCTACAGCCTCACAACACCGCTCTATTACGTCAATGCCAAGCCACATCTAGGCAGCACATACACGACCATTGCCTGTGACGCTTTGGCCCGTTTTCAGCGCCTTGAGGGACAGCAGGTTCTGTTCGTCACTGGAGTGGATGAGCATGGTCAGAAGATTCAGCGCACGGCTGAGGTTCGCAAGATCAGCCCACAGGCCCACTGTGATGAGATCAGCAGGGAATACATGGATCTCTGGTCTGAGTGGGAGATCAGCAACGATCGTTTTGTGCGAACCACAAGCGAGCGCCACCTGCCCTTAGTTCAGGAGTTTTTCCATCGCTGTGAAGCTGCAGGTCACATCCGCACAGGCCATCAGGAGGGCTGGTACTGCGTCGACTGCGAGGAATTTAAGGATGATCCTGTTAATGCCAAATCACCGAGCTGTCCAACCCATCAAAAGCCCCTGGAATGGCGTGATGAAGAGAACCTGTTCTTTTGCCTCTCCAAGTTTCAGAAGCCAATTGAATCGCTGATCGCAGAGCCTGGATTCATTGCACCGGCGAGTCGTCGCAAAGAGGTTGAAAACTTCGTAGCCGGAGGTTTGCGAGATTTCTCTATCTCCCGTGTGAATGTGTCGCATGGGCTTCCGGTTCCGGGCCATGCCGGCCATACCTTTTATGTTTGGTTTGATGCACTACTGGGCTATCTGACAGCTCTTCTGGATGATGGAGGTTCAGTGGATCTGGATCGCCTTAGCAGTGCTGGCTGGCCCGTCAGCGTGCACGTCATCGGTAAAGACATCCTGCGTTTTCACGCTGTTTACTGGCCAGCGATGTTGATGTCGGCAGGTTTGCCGTTGCCTAAGAGCGTCTTCGGCCATGGCTTTCTCACCCGCGAAGGCCAAAAAATGGGCAAATCTCTGGGCAACGTGTTGGACCCTGAACTGTTGCTTGAGCGCTGCGGTACGGATGCGGTTCGTTGGTACTTGTTGCGCGACATTCAGTTCGGTGATGACGGTGATTTCCAACAGCAGCGGTTTGTGGATCTTGTGAATAACGATCTCGCCAACACGATCGGGAATCTGCTCAACCGCACCTCGTCTATGTCTAGGAAATGGTTTGGCAATGGCTTGCCTGCTGTTGCTGAGACAGTTCGCGACGACCATGTCCTTCGCGGAAAGGCAGAGCTGACGATTCAGCAGGTTCGGACGTCAATGCCGGAGCTCAATTTTCAAAAAGCAGCTGAAGCGGTGCTCCAGCTGGCAATCGACACCAATGGTTTTCTCAACGAACAGGCTCCCTGGAGTCAAATGAAGCAACCAGGCCAGGAAGTGCAGGTTGGTGAAGATCTTTATGCCGTTTTGGAATGTACCCGGATTGTGGGCATTCTTCTGCAACCGATCGTGCCTGATTTCAGTCAACGCATCCTTGCTCAACTGGGTCTTTCCCCGATTTCCGGATCGTGGACCGACTATCTGAACTGGGGAAGGCTTGTTCCCGGATCACCTCTGCCCAAACCGGAACCTGTCATGCAGAGACTTGAGCTCGAATCACCACTCTGATGACCTTGACCAATTCAACAGGTCGCCTGCGCGGTGCTCTGCTCATCACTCTCACGCTTCTGACAGGCTGTGTCAGTGAGAAACCGTTATCAACAGTTCAGGCACCCCCCTTTGTCTTTCGCTCGCTGAAACTCGAACAGAAGACCAAGCAAGGACTGATGGACTGGAGTTTGAACAGTCCTGAAGCCCGTTATGAGCTCACTCGTCGTCTTGTGCGTGCCCGACAGCCTGACGGGGTTCTCTACAGGAATGGCAAGCCATCATTCAGTGTGAAGTCTGATCTGGCTCTGGTTGTCAACGATGGCGAACAGATTTTGCTTGAAGGTGATGTCAGGCTGCAGCAACTCAAAGGTTCCAGACTTTTGATTCAAGGAGATCGTCTGCGCTGGCATCCGCAGCAGGGGATTTTGCTGATTGAGCAGCGTCCGAGGGCTACGGATAAAGAATCCAGAATTAGCGCTACCGAAGCACAGCTTCTGCAAACCACGAACGATCTGACCCTTAAGGGTGTTGTCAAACTTGAGCGCTGGTCAAAGGACTCCGATCCATCCAACCCAGATACAACACTCAGAACCGGTCCGGCCGAGTGGAATCTTGATACCGGTTTACTGAACGCCGAGGGGCCTGTACTGGCACAGCGACGTGACACGGAAGGAACGGTGCTTGAGCAGCTTGAGGGCAAGACACTTCAAGGAAATACACGTGTAGGTGACCTGAAGGTCATGGCTCCGGTGATTGTGCGGATGCCACGTCAAAAAGGCCTTCTCACGGCACAGGACACCACTTGGAATTTTCGAACGCAGATCGTGCGCAGCGAGCAACCCTTCGAAGCGGAACTCGACCGTATGAGGATCTTTGGCAATGCGTTTCAGGCTGAGCTGCAGGAGAGCACGGTGGTGATCAAGGGTGACTGCAGGATTGAACAGCCAGGGGAGGCGCTCAATGCACCGACTTGCAGCTGGAACTGGCGCACTGAGGAGGTCCTAGCGGATGGAAATGTTCAATCTCAGGTCAGATTCCCTTCGGATCAATCTGTGGATCAGAGTCCTCGACCGCGGAAATCAGCTCCAGTTGAGTTCTGAGCCTTTCTGCCCAACCCGCCAGCCATCGTTCATCAGAGCGTGTGAAGCAGCGCTCTGACCAGCCACCCAGCACAATCCAACCACGCTCTCCCAGGGGTTGAATCATCACTGCAGGCAGACCTGGTAAAACAGAATCAAATTCTTGCCGACCTGGGTAAAGGGCGGTTCGTACCAATGACACCAGGGCCTGCCGATCCGTACTGCGTTGACAGATCTCACCAGGCAAAAACGGCTCCTTGGTGATCAGACCTCGTCTCAGTAGCACCGTTCCGTCCCAGTTCACCAGGATCGTTGCCGCCGAAGTTGCCGTCAGGAATTGATGGCTTCCCCAAGCCAATTCCGTACGCAGGCTTTCGGATAGTCCCGCGGCGATTTCGAGTCCTTGCTTGCCCTCGAGCTTCACGGCCTTGGGAATACGTGGAACCGCTCGGGTCCAGAGCACCGCCACGAGCATCAGGCCAACCGCTGCCATACCGGACAGCACCTCTGCACGCTGCAGTGCCGGAGTGAACGTTCCTGCTGTCAAAGCATTGAACACAGCCAGCCCCAGCACCAACAGTCCGGAGATCAGACAGAGTCGTGCAGAACCTGGCATGGTCTCGAGAATCCTGCGGTCAGAAGAGCTCACTCTTGCTCAAATGGGGCAGCACTGACCAGTGGTGATGACGGACGCAGAAGCTTTTGCCTCGATCGCACTCGCTGCGGTGGCTTGCGACGGCACCCTCGGTCGTGAGGAAGCCCATGCCCTGCGACGATCACTGGAGTACCGCACTCCTTATAAGGACCGCACGGAACAGGAGATGGGCGCCTTGTTCGACCGGCTGTTGGTCACGCTGCGTGAACAGGGGGTCAACCAATTGGTCACTGAGGCATTGCCAGCACTGACCCCCATTCAGCAGGAGACGGCACTGGCCGTGGCCGTTCAACTCACCCATGCCGACCGGGATGTTTCGCCTGCAGAGCAGAGGTTCCTCAACCAACTCTGCGGCCAACTGTCGCTTCCTGACGGCCGTGCAGTGGCGGTGATGGAGGCCATCATGGCCCTGCATCGCGACAGTCTTTCCTTCTGAAGGCAGACTGTCAGCACAATGCTCCTGACCATGAAGCGTCTGAACCACCTCGTCGGAGGGATTCTGTCTGCTGTGCTCTGTCTGTTGCTCGCTGTTCCAGCAGCGGTGGCTGTTTCTGCACAGGATTTCCCGCTGTCTCTGCCTGATGATGTCGTCCTCGATTCAGCCGATGTACTTAGCAGAGCCAGCAGAAACGAGATCAGCACTCGTTTGCAGGAGCTCGATCAGTTCCATGTCGATGCCCGCTTGGTGACATTGCGACGACTCGACTACGGACTCAGCCTGTCCGGTTTTGGTGACGAACTTTTGGATCGATGGACCGAGGAATCCAACATGACTGATCGCCCACTGCTGATTTTCCTTGAGGAAACTCAGAGCAAGCAGGCGACGGTGGTTGCAGCTGATGAGCTGTTGGAGCAGCTACCAGAGTCTCTATTGCGCAGCACGGGGCGGACGACCATGAGCCAACCGCTGCGAGATGGCGATCGATTTCGCCAGGCCACACTCGACGGAGTCAGCCGAATCGAAGTCGTCCTCAATGGAGGTGAAGATCCTGGTCCACCCGTGCAGCTTGAGCGTGTCTCCAACCCCACCAATATTCCAACTGCTGAGGAGACTGGAGAAAGCAACGCCTTCACATGGGTTGTCGTTCTTCTCGCCGTCGGCACCATAGTACCTATGGCGACCTGGTGGATTTTCTCCAGCTAACGACACGATGGCAGGACGTAACTGGCTTGGGACCTTCGGTGGAACCAAGTCATTCAATGTGAATTCAGAACTGGATCGTGGTTACGAAGCCGCGCTTCTTATTCAAAGTCTTGAGCTTGAATATTACGGTGACAGACCTATTCGTCCAGACTTGGAACTCTCCGTTCCATCAACTGTTCAGGCCACAATCCTTCGCAAGTTCAGGGCTGCTATCAACGTCTGCCGCTCATCGCTTGACAAGCTTGAATATCAACGCACGCAATTTGACACCCAGGAGCTTAGACAACTTCAACTGATTGAAAGTGTTGTTAATCGATATAGTCCAAGGCGTGCAGCCTCTGCGCCAACGATTAGCCGAGCCCCTGATCCTCTGCCCCGGTCTTTGCTGGGCATCTTCGACACATTGCGCCGCCAGCTCAATCCTGCTGCAGAAGCCACTTTGGTGGCAGGTTTCCGACGCCGAAGAGATTCAACTCTGATCTCGCTGAAGGTGCTGCTTCTGCTGATTCTTGTGCCGTTGTTGGTCCAGCAAGTGAGCCGCACCTACATCATTAGCCCTGCGGTTGATCACTTTGCTCCGGACCTCCCGTTTCTCAGTTATCCCAAGCCTCAGCTCGAGGAGCAGGCCGTTGAGAAACTAAGGGTCTTTAAAGCTGAGATTGAATTTGATGCTCTGCTTCGCGGGGATTCAATTCCTACCCAGGAGGAGCTTCAACAGAAACTGTCTGCAAAAGCCGAAGAATTGAAGGAAGAAGCTGATTCGGAAAGCACTCATGCCATTAAAAATGTTTTGGCGGATCTAGCTGCAACCGTTGCTTTTGTTGTTGTTTGTCTTTTCAGTCGCGAAGAGCTGAGGGTGCTTCGTGGATTTTTTGATGAAGCTGTTTACGGACTCAGCGATTCAGCCAAAGCTTTCGCGATCATTCTCTTCACCGATATTTTTGTTGGATTCCACAGTCCTGAGGGATGGACTGTTCTGTTGGATGGAATCGCCAATCACTTTGGTTTTCCAGCTCGAGAGAACTTCATCCTTCTCTTCATCGCCACGTTTCCGGTGATTCTTGCCACCATCTTCAAGTATTGGATCTTCAGATATCTCAACCGTGTCAGTCCCTCCTCTGTGGCCACACTGCGAGGCATGAACGGTGGTGGCTAAGCCCTTGCACGGCTTGGTCCTTGTTACCGGCCCAAGCCGTGGTGGGAAGAGTCGTTGGGCTGAATATCTTGTCGCTCAACACAGTCCTATCAGTTACGTCGCAACATCCGATCAACGCCCTAACGACAGTGGATGGCAGGAGAGACTTCGCTTGCATCGCGAGCGACGGCCCTCGGAGTGGGACCTGATCGAAAGTGGAGCCGATTTGTCAACAGCTCTGAACACCATTCCTCCCAGTCATACGGTTCTTGTGGATGCTTTGGGAGCCTTTACGGCGTGGCATTTGGACACATCTTCTGTCGACTGGATGGAACTTGAAGCAGAGCTCATCCACAGCCTTCAGGCGCGACAAAGGCCCGTCGTTGTAGTGATCGAGGAGACTGGATGGGGAGTTGTGCCAGCAACAGCCATCGGGGGCCGATTTCGCGATCGCCAAGGTCGGTTGGCCCAACGGCTCGAAACTATTGCCTCAGCGAGTTGGCTCGTCGTCCAGGGACGAGCTCTTGACCTCCATGCTCTCGGATATTCAGTACCGGATCAATGACGTTGAATTCCACGCCCTTGCGGGTTGCGCTGTTCGAACCGAGGATCCCCCCAAATACAGGCACAATCGGGCGCACTTGCGCAGCATTTGGTCTGCCGCTCGCTCTGATCGAGCCCCTTGGTTTTTCAATTGACGACCGTCAGCTCAAACGTGCTGGCCTGGATTACTGGCCTTTTATTGATCTCTCTGTCCATGAGGATTTCGAGCACTTTCTGAATAGCCTTCCCAAACCATCGCGGTTGATCGGCTGCAGCCGTCGCGGAGGGCAGACCCTTCAGACCATCAGTTTTCAAGAAGGCGACGTTCTGTTGTTCGGACGCGAAGACATCGGTCTCCCAGATCCGATCAGGGCTCAGTGTGATCAAATTCTCACGATCCCGATGCCCTGCAGCGCTGCTGCCGACGGCAGTGGTGGTGTTCGCAGCCTGAATCTCTCCGTCGCCTGTGGAATCGTGAGTTATCACGCAGGATTGAAGCTTCAGTTGTGGTGATTGGAGATCTGCCACGAAAGCCCTTGCACAGTTGTGTTCCGCTCGCTACTTTCGGCAAAATCCCGGGTCGTGGCGGCTTCATCGGGAAAAAATTTCAAGTATGCCTTAATGAAGCCCCTCTTCATAGCTGTTACCGCAATAACTTCCAGCACTGCGCTGTTCGCCGTTTCCCAGCTTTCAGGTCATGCAGATTCCGATCACTACAGCGCCCAGCAGCTTTTCACTGCACTTCCCAACACATCACCTCCTCCTAACCCAACAGCATTGATCTGGGTTCAGCTGGCAGCAGACAGCGATCTGAGTGTGATTGCCAGAGAGCTTGATCTTTCTCTGATTGAACTTTCAAAGCTGAATGAGCAACCAGCTTCAACGATGCTTAAAGCTGGCAATTGGCTTGTTCTTCCTGAACAGAGTCGTAGTGAAGTTGCTAGCTCCTCCCGATTTATCGATGGTTCACTTCGCACAACTGCGCCTCTGAGTTCTCCTCCAATTCCGAAGGATGTGGTCGAGATCCAATCAGATCAGTCCTTGTCCTCTTTCATCAGAGACCATGGCATCTCGCTTCAACAACTCAAGGATCTGAACCCTGGTGTTCAGCTTTCTAGAATGTTGGTGATTGGTAGCAAAGTTCGAGTCGCCAAAGCACGACCCTTGCTGGGAATCCGTCCACTCAGATCCGGAGGAGCGAGCTGGCCTGATCTTCCTGGCTTCACTGGATCTGAGCCCTTTGACGCTTCTCAGTCGTTCATCTGGCCAACCAAGGGTGTTTTTACCTCCGGCTATGGATGGCGATGGGGGCGTATGCACAAAGGAATCGATATCGCCAATAATGTCGGCACACCTATTTTTGCGGCCAAGGATGGTGTGATTGCCTTCGCCGGCTGGAGCAGTGGTTATGGCTATCTCGTTGAGATGTCCCATGGTGATGGCTCAACTACGCGTTATGCCCATAGCAGTCGTCTTCTAGTCAAGAAAGGCCAGATGGTTCCTCAGGGCATGCGTATTTCTTTGATGGGCAGCACTGGTCGAAGCACAGGCCCCCACCTGCACTTCGAGATTCGTCGTCCAGGTGGTGCTGCCCTCGATCCGATTGCCTTGCTTCCCTCTCGTCGTGGTTGAGCACAATTAACGTCGTTGCTGTATTTAAACAGTGATCAATTAATCAACAATTCAATTATTAAAACCTCGATATTATTAATTGAGAAATTAAATTTTCTTCTGTTGGCTATTTGAAAAATAAATGTCAGAGGAGAGACTTGAACTCTCGACCTCAGGGTTATGAATCCTGTGCTCTAACCAGCTGAGCTACTCTGACAAAAGGCCATCAGGCCAGTTCCCATAATACATCTTGAGATGTCCTGATTGAGCTAGCGCATCTCAATGGCGTTAAGACGTTCTCGGAAGGATTTAGGAGACGACTGCGAGGTTCCTACATCTTCCGTCAAGGTGACGTGACCATCGGGAATCGCATTGGGCCTTCGTTGTTGCCTGACTGGTTGGCCACGGTGTGGCCGAGCTTTGAGAAGGAGTGCCCTTGTTTTTGGATCACGTTCTAGTGGTTGGCTGTTCAGCTCACTTCGCACTTGATTCAGGAGTCGGAAATGCCCGGTGCTGCTGAATTTTCTGAGAAGCGCTGGATCCCAGCTCATGGAAGACTGAATCATGCATTGATAATAAGAGTGGGCCATGCCGAGACAGGCTCCTCGTCGTCCCGCAGTCTCTAGGTCAGCCGTGATAACTTGTCGCGAGCAATCGGAAGTCGGGACGACTACGACCTAGGCCTGTTCACTTCCTTGCCAAACCTCGCATCACCAACATGTCTTCGCTGCGTGTGGGCCAACAGGCCCCCGATTTCACTGCCACAGCAGTGGTTGACCAGGAGTTCAAGGACATCACTCTCTCGCAGTACCGCGGCAAATACGTGGTGCTGTTCTTCTATCCTTTGGACTTCACCTTTGTGTGTCCCACTGAGATCACAGCATTTAGTGATCGTTACACGGATTTCTCCAGCAAGAACACCGAAGTTCTAGGTGTTTCTGTTGACAGTCAGTTCAGCCACCTGGCATGGATCCAGAGTCCACGGAATCAAGGTGGTCTTGGTGATATCAACTACCCCCTCGTGGCCGATCTCAAGAAAGAGATCTCCACGGCCTACAACGTGCTTGATGAAGCAGAAGGTGTTGCACTGCGTGGATTGTTCATCATCGATCCAGAGGGTGTGATTATGCACTCAACCATCAACAATCTCCCTGTTGGAAGAAATGTTGACGAGACTCTGCGCGTTCTGCAGGCCTTCCAATACGTTCAGTCCAATCCTGATGAAGTTTGCCCCGCGAACTGGACTCCGGGTGAAAAGACCATGAAGCCGGATCCGGTTGGAAGCAAAGAATTCTTTGCTGCCATTAACTGATTCAAACATCGTTCTTCGATGTTTCTATGGTCCGCCTTGCGCGGACCTATTTTATGGCGTTGTGCTGCTTTCCTGTCTACGCCTGTCGAGAAGTGATCTCAATCCAGTATCTAGATCAGCGGCCATTGCCACACGCCGCCCGTCACTCACCACGATTCTGGTCAATGTCGGAAGCCCTCCCTGCTGCGCTCTCAGATAAATTGGTTCAACGTATAACAATGAATCACCAACAGGTACAACAAGCAGATTGCCTTGTACAACCTGTGAGCCGGCTCGATCCCAGAGAGCAAACTGCTGACTAATTTCGGGGTTTTGATTAATCAGTGCTTGCACTTGTTCTGGCCCAAAGATCGGAATATCACTCGGGAATCGCAGGAGAATGAGCTCTCCATAGTGTTTACCATCATTCCTTGCTGCCAACCAGGCAGATAGATTCGGTCGAGCCAAAGGAGTGAGAGGCTGTAGCAGAAGAAACTCTGAGTTTTGACTTGGCTTGACCTGGGCAGTGATGTGATAGGGCGCTACAGGAATCTGTTTTTTTCCGTATAACTCCATCGGCACTTGCCAGACATCATCTCCGCTGTAGAAAATACGAGGGTTGGTGACGTGATAACGAAGTAATTGCTGGACCTGTAATTCAAACAGTGCCTGAGGCACCATTAAGTGTCTTCTTAGACTGGGTGGCATCATCTCAAGTGGTTCGAACAAAGTTGGAAAAACATTGGCCCAGCCTTGAATGATCGGATCACTCGGTTCATTGATATAAAGATGAACATTGCCGTTGTATGCATCGACAACTGCCTTGACTGAATTGCGGACATAACGAAGAGGTCGGCCATCTGGAAGTGTTGCTGCATAAGGGACAGTCCTTGATGATGTGAACCCCTCGACAATCCAGTATTGGTGTTGGCCCTTCTGATAGCCACTGGAAGCATCATCCATCGGCACTGAAACAAGATATGGATCTCCCATCAGATCCAGAAAAGGTGCCAGGGTTCGAACTCTTTCTTTGACATCGCGCCGTAGAAGCAAACGAGACTCTTCAGTCAGGGCTCCTGTGTTTAGAAATCTGGGATCAGCAAGATATGTCGCTGCGGTAATTCTCTGCCATAGATGTTTAAGTGTGACGCCAGCAGAGCCTGAATAGTGGTTATAGGTGTTGTCATCTCCATCGGGGTAATCAAACTCTTCGATGCGAGTGGGTGCTACCGCATAGGGTGAATGCAGGTCACCAAAGTATATTGCAGCACGACCAATCGGCACTTCACGTTCAACATCTGACTTGGCGATACCCAACGATTTATTGCCTTCAATTCGTGTGGATTCGCCTATATCACTGATGAAGTAGGCCGGAAGACCATCTGGCTCTTTTGTATTCACAGGATTCAGTGTGAAGCCAAAACCGTGGGTAAAAACAAAATGACGATTCTGCCAAGTTCGTGAACGTGCAGGAAGTGCGGCCTGGTCTAATTCCCTCGCTGCTATAATGACCTGTTGATTCTCATTACTTTCCGCATTAAGTGGATAACGATCAACGGAAGCATTCGCAAATTGGTAATAAACCCTTAGTTGTTGGAGCTGGCGATTGGTGTCCAGCATGGGTTGGCTGTCCCAGAGTCTGATGTTTTGAAGCGTGCTTGCTCCTTTGATCAGGTCCTCCTCGGTAATCTCCTGCGTTGGCGTGATGCCACGGGTTCTGATGGAATCCAGTTGGTAGGCCTGTCGTGTCGCTGAAATTGAGCGACTGAGATAAGGAGTTTCGAGCTGCAGTTCTCGCGGCCTGACCACCATCCATTGGACAATTGGCGACAGCAATAATTCCGCGAGTACGGAGATCAACGCCAATGTGAAGAGAGCTGTTCTCAGCCTTCGTCGTTGTTGTTGGGCCTCTCCCCGCCATGGCAGACAGGTGCCGGCCATCAACACCAGCAGCAGAGCAACCAACTGACGCAGGGGGAGTCTGAGATGAACATCAAGCCAGCCTGCTCCCGCAACCAATCCGCTCTGGGTCCAGAGCAATTGGTGACGGACAAGCCATGTGAGAGCAGCCAACACAAGAAGCATCAGGGCCAGTGCAGGCCGAAGCAACGCACGTTCCTGTGAATTCCAGCCAGGAAAGCCCCAGTCAGTGAGACAAGGAGAACGGGTCAATCGACTCCATGCCGAGGTGCTCAGCGTCAGCAAGATCTGCAGCAACAGCAGCTCGAGGGCCAGTGCAAATGCTGAAAAACGACCTAATCCGAAACTGAGATCAGCACCTAGAAGTGGATCCGTGATTCCTGAATCAGGAATCGTGATGGCCAGTGCCCAAAGTCCCCAGCTGCGACCTGCAACAACACAGAGGCAAAGGCTTCCATACACAAAGGCAAGGTTGATGCGACGCCTTCTTCCAAGCCCCGATGTGATCAACAGGATCAGAACAATGCTGACGATCAGAACGCTCCATTCCGGTTGAAACGGAACACTCCACCAGTGGGCCAGAAGAAACGGTTGCTTCCACGCCAGCCATGCCAGCCGTGTCGTGATGCCGAGAACACTGAGAAGAATCGCGAGGCAAGCGAGTAAAGAGAGGGAATAGACGCCGCCTCGTAATGCGGGGATCTCTCCCCTTGGTGTCGGAACGTAGGCCCGCATCCAGCGGAGTCGCCACCAAGCGGTGATCAGTACAAAAAGGAGCGCTAAACCAGCTCCGAGGAACTGAAAACCGAGTCTTTGCCCATAGATCCCCTGGTGCCCGAACTGAGAAAACCAAGACCACTCAACCTGGAGCCTGGCGAAGAGCCAGAAAGCTGGGAACACCAGCAGGAGCCACAACGCTGATGGACGCAGTAGGGGGGACATACCCCGTTTGAGCAGGCTCAAGCCCCAGCCGGCAACTGATCCAGGCTAGAGCTCCTGGAGGGGACGTCGAGTCCTGCCAGAGCATGAAAAAGATCGGACTGAAGGGTCTCTTCCTCAATCAGAGCCTCGACAAGCCGATCCATCAGCTGCCGCCTCGGGGTCAGTAGATCAATGGCCTGTTGCAAAGCCTCTTGTGCCAACGCTCGAACCCGATGATCAATTTCTCGACCGGTGCTTTCGGCATAGGACTGCCTGGTATTCACCAGATCACGTCCGAGGAAAACTTCCTGATCCTGTCCTTCAAGGGCAACTGGGCCCAGATCAGAAAATCCGAAACGGGTCACCATTTCTCGTGCGAGCTGCGACACCACCTGGAGATCGCCGCTGGCACCCTGTGTCACCTCAGAGTCTCCGAAAACCACAATCTCAGCCGCACGACCGCCCAAGGCCATCACCAGCCTTGCTCTCAGATAGGCACGCGTAACCAAACCAGAGTCAATAATTTCCTCATCAGGGAAGAAACGAGTAAAGCCTCCAACTCCACCACTGCGGGGCAACAGAGTGACCTTGTCCACCGGGTCGGCATGGGGAGTGAGCGCCGCCACGAGTGCATGGCCAATCTCGTGATAAGCAATTAATCGCTTCTTGGCTCCGTCCTGGAGCGGGGCAGCTGTCAGGCCCATCGTGATCCGCTCGAGTGCCTCTTCAAGCTCTCTGTTGCCAAGAAAAGACGCCTCATGACGAGCCGTAAGAATCGCTGCTTCGTTGAGAAGATTCGCAAGATCCGCGCCTGAAAAACCAGGCGTTCTGCTGGCCCATTCAGCAAGCGAAACCTCATCTGACAACGGTCGTGTTCTTGCATGCACAGCGAGAATCGATTCCCGACCGCGGCGATCAGGGAGACCCACCTGGATGCGTCGGTCGAACCGTCCTGGACGCATCAGTGCTGTGTCCAGAACATCAGGTCGGTTTGTCGCTGCCAACAAAATGACGCCCGAGTTATCGGCGAATCCATCCATTTCGGTCAACAACTGATTCAGGGTTTGCTCGCGCTCATCATTTCCACCACCGATCCCCGCTCCTCTCTGGCGACCAACAGCATCAATTTCATCGATGAACACGATGCAGGGGGCTTTGTCCTTGGCCTTTTTGAACAGGTCTCTGACTCGGCTGGCACCGACACCAACAAACATTTCAACGAACTCAGAGGCTGCAATTGAGAAAAAGGGAACGCCTGCTTCTCCGGCGATGGCTTTGGCAAGCAGTGTTTTGCCGGTTCCTGGGGGACCAATTAACAACACCCCACGAGGAATTCGAGCACCAAGCTTGATGAAGGTCTCCGGCTGTTTCAGAAAGGTGACCACCTCCTGCAACTCTTCTTTGGCTTCACCGATCCCGGCGACATCTTCAAATCGAACCGTGATCTCATCTTGTGGGCTGGTTCTGGCCTGGGTGCGTCCAAACCCCATGGCCTTGTTGGCTGCCTGAGCTGAACGGCGTAACAGCAAAGACAGCCCGACAACGATCAGAACAATCAGAGCAACATTTCCAGCGAGGCCTGCCAGTGCCTGCTCTTGGCGGACATCCTTGACATTCAGAGGTGTACCTGATGCTTCAGCGACGCGCAGGATCTGCTGATCATTCGCCAGTACAGAAACTGTGATTTGCTTCCCGTCGCGATAGGTGACGATCACCTGACGGCGAGCGGGGACCAACACCAGTTCCTTGACGGAGCCGGACGAAATGTCCTTGAGCAGGGTGCTGTAACTCACATCCGGTTGCCTTTGAAACAGGGCGAACGGATTGTTCTGTTGCTCCTCAGGCTTTGACTTGGGCGCTTGAGTTCCCGGTTCTGACTGGCTCGGCTGCTCTGAACTCACACCGCAAATGCGTTGAACTCAGACTAGCGATTTGACGAGTGGGCTCTTCGAAGTAGATCATGGCTGTTTGGCAGTGAAACGCCCGCGATGGCAGTCCCCAAGAAGAAAACCTCAAAAGGCAAACGCAACCAGCGACATGCTGTCTGGAAGGCCAAAGCCGCCACTGCCGCTCAGCGTGCACTCTCGATTGGCAAGTCTGTGCTGAGCGGACGGGCCCAGGGCTTTGTTTATCCCGTTGCTGAAGAGGACGAGGCTGAAAGCTGACGATCCATGACGTGGATCTCACGCACATCGCGTGATTCCGTGAGATCGATCACCACACTGCTCAGTGGAAGCATGCGTAGCCAGCTCGGTGGTAGTGCGGCAAGCACCATCCGGTTGAAGTCGGCAAGTTCACTGCTGCGGTAGCCCACTCCGCTCTGCTGCTCCAAGGTCGCCAGTTGCTGCTGCTTCCATCGAGACGATTGGTCGTTTCGAACAGCCCGCAGATGCCAGAGATCATCAAGGAGTGTCCAGACCTGCTGATAGTCAGCAAGTAAAGAAACGGCTCTGGAGCGCCAAGCAAGCTCATGCTCTGACAATCCTTCAAGGATTTCGGTCTCAATCGAGGGCAGGGGAGATACCCCCAGAAACCAGCCTTCGATCAACACCACTTTTGGTCGTGAACTGCTGCTTCCGCATCGATCTCCCCGGCCATTGCGGAGTGACTTATCAAAACGTGGGGCCGTGATCAGACCAGTTTCTTTCCATGTTGCAAGAGATTGCACCAGCCCATCAATGTCGTGACTGCCAGGAAGAGCTCTCGGAACCGACCAGGGATTACCCCGCATGCTCTTCTCCAGCTGCTCCGCTGGCCAATAGAAATCATCGAGTGAAAGATGCTCCACCGGCCAACCCAAGTGTTGAGAGGCGGATTTGACCCAGCTACACAGCGTTGATTTACCGCACCCCGGCAGGGCACTTACACCAAGCACAACACACGCCCCCTGATGCAGAGCCAACTCAACTCGGCTCAGCAATGGCAAACCAACGAACGCAATCCAGCCATCCACAACTGGCGCAGACCAATGATGTCTGGCCAGAGTCACACCACCATGAGGTACCCATCGATTCCACCAGTCCTCAACGTTGGACCAGTCGAAGCTTGCAAGCAGACGCTCGAACCCAACAGGAACGTCCTGAGGCACTGAGTCGACTCTGTTATCAGGATCCAAGCTTGTAAGCCTCGAGCACAACCGCATAGACCGTGCCGATGCGCAAATTGTCGAGGGCAAGCCAGGGGAGAGGCCACGGGCCCGGGCGTACCTTGCTGCGTAGGCGAACGATCAGCTCAATGATGAGAACCATCACCAGCACCGCTGCAGGACGATTCTGACCAGATCTCTGAAACCAAATCATGGTCACGTTGCTGCCGATGATGAAGCCGAACAGCAGTGCCAAAACCGCAACACTGCGTCGTCTCCAGGGACCGACCAGTGTCTGGTTCAATTGCCTACCGATCCGGCGTTGCAACTGTTCGTAGCGAGTGGCCTGAAGCGTCATCGCGAGTGGGCCGTGATCAGCAACTCCAGGTACTCCAGCGTGATCCGGCCCTCTGCACAAGGGGGGCCGCACAAGATCCTTGCCTGCTGATCAGCGTCTCCGAACTGATCGACCACGGCTTCGGCGACTTGCAGGTTGTTGTCAAGCTCGGCATCCCACGGGGATGGGGTCAGCAGACAGCGCAAACCTGCTGCTTTGGCTGACAGCAGTCCAGGTGATGAATCCTCGAAAGCGACAACATGGGCCCGATCTGATTGGCTCAGGTCAAGTGCCAGTTGATAAGGATCGGGATGGGGTTTATGTCGATCCACATCATCGGCAGTCACCATTCCCTTAAAGATTCCGGCCAATTCACTTGGTAAAGACTGAAGTAGAGCCTCAACAGAAGCTCGTCCACTGCTAGTCACAATCCACTGCTGCACAGCAGCACTGTTGAGTTCCTGAAGCAGTCGACTGACACCGGGACGAAGAGTCACAGTTCCAGAGGACGCGATCTTCAGGTAGTGCTGTTGCTTTGATCGTCGCAATCGATCGAGCAGGGCCTGATCAATCGGGGCTCCCACTTGTTCTGCATAGCACTGCATGCGCTGCCGTCCGCCAGGGATTCTCAGCAGTTCGGAGTAGAGCTCTTCATTCCAGAACCAGTCGAGACCACAGTCTGAGAAAGCATGATTGAAAGCGGGGCGATGGCCATTCAGCTCGGTGTCAGCGAGCGTTCCATCCACATCCCAGAAAACAGCCTGCAAACGGGTCATGTTGGAGATCCGATCGGGGCCCAGCTTGAACGATCGCTTTTGAGGCGATGAGGACGCACAATGACGCCATTACTTTCCTTCGGCATGGTGGCGGGCGCCCAGGATCAGCAGTGGCGACTCCCACAACCCATCGAAGGAGACCCACTGCCCTCAGTGGATCTTCCGCTCGCTCTGAAAGCGATGCTGTTCAGACGAGGACTCAAGAGTCCTGAGCAGGTGATGCTGCTTCTCAGCGATCAACCGCTGCCGGCAGCCGATCTTCACTTTCCGGAGCTGACTGCAGCACTCATCAGGTTGAAAAAAGCGTGCCTCAACCAGGAAGCAGTGGCCATCTGTGGCGATTATGACGCCGATGGCATGACCAGTACTGCTCTTCTGATGCGTGCCTTTGAGGCCATGGGAGCCAGTCCTCAAGCAGCAATCCCGAGCAGGATGGCCGACGGATATGGCCTCAACAGCGGCATGGTGGAGCAGCTCCATGCCAAGGGCGTTCGTCTACTGGTGACAGTCGACAACGGGGTGGCTGCACATGAAGCTCTCGAGAAGGCTTCGGAACTGGGCGTCGAGGTGATCTTGACCGACCACCACACCCTTCCCGCCAATCGACCCAAAGCATTGGCTCTGATCCACCCAGCAACCACTCCGAAAAACTCTCCTTATGGTTGTCTGGCTGGAGTGGGATTGGCCTATGTGCTGGCCAGAGCTTTAGCAGCGGAGTTGAAGAATCCAGCGTCGATCACCACAGCGAGAGATTTGTTCTGTATTGGCACCGTGGCCGATATGGCACCACTCACAGGAGCCAATCGAACCCTGCTCCGAGAAGGGTTGAGTCATCTGCATCGGAGCCGTTGCCCTGGGGTTCAAGCCTTGCAGCAACTCGCTGGTCTTGGAGATCGTCCCTTACGTGCTGATGACATCGGTTTCCAATTGGCACCGAGGATCAACGCGGTCGGTCGCATCGGTGAACCCTCCCTGGTCGTTGATCTGCTCACAGCCGATGACCCCAATCGTGCTTTTGAGCTCGGGCGTCAGTGCGACGCACTGAATCGTCAGAGACGTGAGCTCTGCGATGCGATCGAAGCGGAGGCAGTCGCACTGCTTGAAAGTGATCCATCACCTCTGCCTCCTTTTGTACTGCTTGCGCAGGGCCATTGGCATCACGGTGTGATTGGCATCGTTGCTGCACGACTCGTTGAGCGTTACCAACGTCCCGCAGCGTTGCTCGCCAGCGACGGCGAGGGACAAATGCGTGCCTCGGTGCGTGCACCCGATGGTTTTGCCGTGGATCGAGCGCTGCAACATTGCAGTGCTCTTCTGGACCGTCACGGAGGTCATCCCGCCGCTGGCGGATTCACGGTTCAGGTGACGTCTGTCAGTGCCCTGCATCAAGCCCTCAACGCTCTTGCTGCGCAATGGCTGCAGGGTCGGGGTGAGGAACTGTTGGTTGAACCGGAAGCGCTGCTAGAGCTCGATCAAATTGACCATGATTTATGGCAAGCCTTGCAACAACTCGAACCCTTCGGTGCTGGTCATCCAAAACCGTTGTTCTGGTCACGAGGTTGCAGAATCACCGACCAACAATCCCTACGCGGCGGGCACTTACGGCTGAAACTTGAACAACACGGAGTGGAACGCCAGGCCATTGTTTGGCGCTGGCCCGACAACGCTGTGCTCAGTCAGATAATCGATGCCACATACACCGTCACTCAGAATCATTGGCGTGGCGAGAGCCGTTTTCAACTGGAGATCCAGGCTCTTCGACCCCATCATGAAGTGATGGAACTCTTGCGTTCTCGCGGAAGCTACCGAGTGCAGCGCATCGATCGCCAAAGCCTGGAGCTGATCAATCCAGACGGAGAAACACTGGTGAGTCGTATCAATGACGAGGGTGTGCTGGAAAGCGACGACAGTCGCGCTTCACACCCTTACGTTGCAGCTCTCCTGCAGGAGGCTTGTATCGGCCTCGGTTTGCGCCCATGAGTCCGGATAGCCGACAGGAATCAGTCCTGATTCCAGGAACATTGCCCTCACAGAGCCGACTCAAAGGCCTTGTTCGCCATTTCATCGGTCTGGTTCTGGTCGGAGTGCTGATCGGGCTTGCATGTCTGCCTCTGAATCTTGTCGATGGCGTTCAGGATTATCTGTACGACTTGATGCCGACCTCTGCCAATGAAGGTTGGAGCTGGAAGGGACTGCTTGTCGCCTTCATGCCGCTTGTGGTGATGCCGATCCTGTTGCTGCTCCAGCGTGGACCCTGGCAGGCCGGTGCTGGCTCCGGCATTCCATCCACAATGAATGGGCTTGAAGACCCATCTCAACTGCCCAAAGCAATGGCACTGCCTGGAACAGTGCAACGTGGCGTGCTTTGGTCCATTGCCACCGTCGCCATGCTTCCGCTCGGAAGGGAGGGTCCAGTTGTTCAGTTCGGTGCAGCCGTTGCGAGGGCCTGCCATCGGCGCTTCCGCGATTGGTTGCCTTCTTTGAATGAACGCCAGATTGTGGCCATCGGTGGAGGTGCCGGTCTTGCCGGTGGATTCAACACGCCTCTGCTTGGAGCCGTGTTCATGCTCGAAGAACTCACCGCTGATTATTCGATCGTGACGATCTGGCCAGCGCTGGTGGTCAGTGTTGCCGCAGCTGGATTCTCCAACATCGGCGGAGAACCGATGTTTGGACTCGGAGTCCTCAACATCGCCTTGCCGGAAATCGAGCAACTCATGCTGGCTTTCCCGATCGGAATTGTCTGCGGACTTGTCGGTGGTTTGTTTAACAAGGGCTTGGTCTGGCTGACCAGACGCCTGGCCCCGGTGATCAAAAGAAAACCCCTGCGAACAGGCTTATGTCTCGGTGGTGGATTGACAGTGCTTGCTTTGCTGAGCTGGGGAACCTCCACGTCTGATGGCGAAGCTCTCGTCCGTCAGCTGATTGAACAAGGGATGCCCAATGCTCTTGGCAATGATCAGGATTTCATTACTGGACTCACCAGCGTCTGGATCACGCTGGTCAGGGTCGTTGGACCGATGCTGGCATTAAGCCCTGGAGTCCCAGGCGGTCTGATTGACCCTTCTCTGACGTTCGGTGCGGTCCTTGGCTACACCGTTTGCGCCGTGGCCGGAATCAGCTCACAAGTGGGAATCGGCCTTGGCCTCGCTGCAGGCCTTTCAGGCGCAACCCAACTCCCTCTCGTCTCGATCGTTTTTGCCTGGAGACTGACAGGCGACCAGCAGTTGTTTGCTGGAGTTGTTCTTGCTTCAGTGCTTGCTGCCTACACCGGACGCTTGGTCTGCAGAGATCCGGTGTATCACGGCCTCAGCAAACTTCAGAGTGCACCACGGCGATAGAAGAGGATGAAGATGACGGCGGGGCCGGCCAGGGTGATCAGGGCCAGTGCCGCGAAATTGGCGATCAGGTGGAAATCGAGTCCCATGGAACGGAAGCAGATGAGCGGCATGTTGCCAGATGCAGGCTACGAGGCATTCCCCCTCCACGTACAGCACGAACTCAACCTCTGTGATGGCTTGTCACAGCCGCAAAGTGCTGATCATGGTCTTGAGGTGGTCTCGTGACTCGCTCTCAACCCCATTGGTCCTGCATGGACCAGTGCGGTGCCTGCTGCCGACTGGCACCTGATGAACGCCCGGAAGCCGTTGAGGCTCTGAATCCTCTTCAGCAGCAGCAATATCTATCGATGGTGGGTGACGATGGCTGGTGCATTCATTTCGACAGTGGATCAAGGCGTTGTCGGATTTATGACTCCCGTCCAGATTTCTGCCGCGTCAGCAGTCTGTGCGGCTTGTTCGGCATCGAACCCGATCAGATGGACCGATTTGCGATCGATTGCTGCCGACAACAGATCCGTTCAGTTCATGGCGGTCGCAGCAGGGAACTGCGTAAGTTCGAACGTCTCATCCGTTCAACGGATCCTTTGTGATGACTGATTCCGGCACCCCACCACGTCCTGGTTTCACCACCGTCCTTCTGACGACATTCACAACGGTTTTTCTGGCCGAGCTTGGCGATAAAACCCAACTCGCCACACTTTTACTGTCTGCTCAATCGGGGCAACCTTGGCTTGTGTTCGGTGGTGCTGCACTGGCGTTGATCTGCTCCAGCCTTGTCGGCGTGTTGGTGGGACGTTGGCTATCAACAGTGATGCAACCGGAACGGCTCGAGCAGATGGCCGGCCTGTTGATGCTGGGACTGGGGTTATGGCTCGGTTCCCAGGCACTGCAGTCGTTGATTTCCGCCAATCCTCTCTAAAAGGACTCTCTCGATCGATTGGCCTTTGAACGTTTTCTTGTCATGGATCTGACCCTGCTTCTGTCCACGTTCGCCACCGTTTTCCTTGCTGAACTCGGCGATAAAACCCAACTCGCCACCGTGGCAATTAGCGGAACATCCAACCGCCCCTTGGCCGTGTTTATCGGCTCATCATCAGCCCTTGTGCTGGCAAGCCTGATCGGTGCCATCGCCGGAGGATCACTGTCAGGCGTTGTGCCTGCCGACTGGCTGCAGCTCATGGCATCACTTGGTTTTCTGGCGATTGGACTGAAACTGCTTTGGCCACTTCTCAGTGGAGCGGAATCAACAGCGACGGCCGACGACTGAATCTCCAGGCGAGCGAGGGAGCTTTAAGATTGTGAAATCAAGGGAAGGCGCGGTCTTTCGCTGCACGCGCACCCGAGATGATCCCTCCCGGTCCTGAAGGCCGGTTCCCGTAAACCGTTCCGATGAAATTCACGGTCGCTGACCTGCTCGACCAGGTTCCAGAAGAGGGCAATCTTGAGATTGCCAAGCTTGAAAAGATCCTGCGACTGACCAATCGCTCAGAGAAACAGTCTCTCGAGCTTGCTGTCCAAGGTCTGACAAGGCTTGGAATTCTTGATCTCGATAGCGATCGAGCCATCAGCAGGGGAACTTCAGTCGATCTGGTCGAAGCACGTCTTCGCTGCAGCAGCAAAGGATTCTGTTTTGCGATCCGTGATGACGGCGGGGATGACATCTATATCCGTGATCATCAACTCAATCACGCCTGGAACGGCGATCGGGTCCTTGTCAGGCTCACGCGTGAAGGAGGAAGACGCCGTTCCCCTGAAGGAGGAATCCAGTGCATTCTTGAGCGGGCCACCACAAGCTTGCTTGCTTCGGTGGAACAACAGGATGACCGCGTGATCGCCGTTCCACTCGACGACCGTTTACTGGCGTCAATTGAACTTTCTCCCGACGATGCGACCCATGCGGAAAAACCGATTGGGATGGCCGTTGCAGAAGTCGTGCTGGATCGCTATCCAATCGCACAGTTTCCGGCACGCGGACATGTCGCTCGATCGCTTCCCCTCGATGGTGGTGCTGGAGCTGATCGTGAGCTGATGCTCACCAAGGCCAATCTTCATCAGCGGCCGGCTGCTCCTCGCGCCAGTTTCAAAGCCCCATCAGCCAAAAAACGCGAGGACCTCACCGAGCAGCCCACGTTGATGATCAGCGGCTGGACTTCAGATGGCGCTCCAACGCTGCCAGCTGTTCATGTCATTCCTCACGAGGGTGGCACCCGTCTATGGATTCATAGCCCCGCCGTGGCCGAGCGCCTGAGCCCAGGGAACAGTTATGACCAGTGGCTTCTCAATCAGTCGGAAAGCCTTTGTCTCGGTGGACACTGGATTCCATTGTTGAGCCCTGCCCTTGCGAAGGCCGCTGACTTTTCCGTCGGGGACGTGCAGGACGCTGTGTCGTTGCGTCTGGATATCGATTCCGATGGTGAGTGGCGAGATTGGGACTTTTGCCTCAGTCGAATTCGGCCCGTCGCTGAAGTGAAGGCTGAAGCTCTCCATGCTTTGCAATCACGTAAACCAAAGTCGAGAGCAGTTCCTGCCGCTTTGAAGTCGATCAAAGACCAAATCGGTCAGCTGGAAACACTGATTTTCTGTGCAACCAAGCTGCATGATGCTGAACGGCGAGAAGGTCGCATCGAACTGGATCTCAAGCGAGCACAAGCGGACGACCTGGGTGATCTCAATCATGTATCGCCTGATGGTGACGGTCAGAATTGGTCAACACCTCTGAATGCCAGTTGCCCGAATTCGGTTCTCTCTGTCCTGATTCGGCACGCCCATCGTGTTTGGGAAGAACACAGTCGGAAACTGGGTTTACCAGCGATTCTTCTTGACGCTCCACCGGCGGACGATGCCGCTCTCAATGATGTTGCCAAGGCTGCCATCGCACTGGATGTGCCTCTTGAGCTAGACGAGGATGGTGCTCCCACACCATCTGAACTTTGCCAAGCCTTGGCGAGCAGCGAGTCGAGTCATGTCCTCAATCTGCAACTGAGGCAGGCGTTGCCAGAGAGTTTCTATCGGGCTTCAAGCAGCAATCAGGAGCCCGGTACAGACGGATCTGAACAAACATTGAGTGAGTCCACTGTGGATCACTCACCGAATCATTCCGACAACAGCGACGCTGATGGTTCGGGCAAGCAGCCACTTCAACCCCTTGCACCCTGGTGCTGCCCAACGCTGCATCAGGCAGATGTCATCAACCAGCACGTGCTTTGTTCACTGCTCAATGACGGCAAAGATCGTCCAACAGTGCGCCAAAAGAACAAAGTCAAACTTGGCGAAAAAGGAGTCACTGCCTCAGTCAGTTGGCCTTTATTCACGGCGTCTCAGGAGCAGAAAATCCTTGACACGATCCGTGAACGCACAGTGCAGAAGTTGAATGCGCGGCGACGCCAAGTTGAAGAACTGAAAAAGGATGTCTTGGCAATGACTAAGGCTCGTAGT
The DNA here is from genome assembly GCF_900473955.1 of Synechococcus sp. GEYO. Lineage (NCBI taxonomy): Bacteria > Bacillati > Cyanobacteriota > Cyanophyceae > Synechococcales > Synechococcaceae > Synechococcus > Synechococcus sp. GEYO. Next base: position 179,248 of record NZ_UCNL01000008.1, on the reverse strand, counting down.
GCAGAGCCCATGCTTGAGCAGCAGCAGACCGGTGTCATCAGTGGCGTTCAGAGCTACGGATTTTTTGTGGAAATTGCCCCTTCAATGGTGGAAGGTCTTGTGCATGTCAGCTCACTAAATGATGACTGGTATGAATATCGATCCAGGCAAAACCGCTTAGTTGGCCGAAGAAGCAGGCGCGTTTATCAGTTGGGTGACAGCGTCGAAGTGAAAGTGCTCAAGGTTGATGTGTTGAGAAACCAAATCGATCTTGAAGTGGTTCCTGCCACTACACCAGTTGCTGAGGATCCCCTTCCGGTGGCTGTGAGCGAGGAATGATTCCCTATGTAATTGGTATCAGCGGAGCTTCGGCACAACAACTGGCTGAACGCACATTGCAGTGGATGCTGCGACGAGATCTCAGCGTTCATGTGATTCTCAGTCGTGGCGCGCACGAAGTCTGGCGTGCTGAACGGTCGATCTCGGTGCCTGTGGATCCCAAGCTTCAGGAAAGTTTCTGGCGGGATCGACTTGGGGTGAACGATGGTCAACTGATCTGTCATCGCTGGAATGATCAATCAGCTGTTATTGCCAGCGGCAGTGTGCGCACCAAAGGAATGGTTGTTGTGCCCTGTTCCATGGGAACCGTGGGTCGTCTCGCGGCAGGACTTGGCGGTGACCTGCTTGAGCGCTGTGCTGACGTCCATCTCAAGGAAGGACGACCTCTCGTGATCGCTCCAAGGGAAATGCCTTGGAACCTGTTACATCTGCGCAATCTCACGACCCTCGCTGAAGCAGGAGCAAGAATTGCTCCTCCGATCCCGGCCTGGTACACCCAGCCTGAAAGCATCGACGACATGCTCGATTTTCTGGTGATGAGGCTCTTTGACTCGTTAGGGGAATCCCTCACCGATCAGAAACGTTGGCAGGGGCCTCAGCCATGACACCACTCCAGCGCCTGTTGCTGATCCCCTGCCTTTCACCCCTGCTTCTCACGTTGCTCGTCGGTGGCCTCAACCTTGGGAAGGCAGGAAGTCTTCGCATCCTCACTTGGGAGCTACCCAAACTTCCTATCGGCGTGTGGATGGCTGTCGCCGCCACATCAGGCGCCGTGCTCGGATCTGGAGGTGTGCTGGCTGCGGGATCATCGACACAGCAGACCCTGCAACGGGAGGTCCGGCGGCCGTACACATGGCAAGAAGAAGCTTCAGAGCCAGACACGCAGCGTGCAGCCACAACGGCAGCAACCATGCCTTGGCCGGAGAGAGACGTGCGAGATCCTGCACCAACCGTGTCAGTGCCCTTCAGGGTGATTCGGACCGGTCGCTCATCTAAGGACAGCAAGCCTCGGCCGGAGGTGCGGGAGAAAACTGTTCCAGAGCCTGTTCAAACCTCAACAACAGACCTTGATGACTGGAATCAACCGGTTCCGACAGATTGGTGAAACTGGTGAGAAGTGTCCTGGGCTGTCTACAGTCCCGCGAGCGATTGATGTCCGGTGAGCGAAACCCCCGACACTCCTGCCAAGCCCGAAACACCTGATCTACCTGCAACGACTGCAGGTGCTGAAAGTACGGCGGATGCGGACGTGACTGTCTCCCCAGACAAGCCAAGCAAGACTGAAGCAGCGGCCAAAGCAGCAACGGCAGAGAAAGTCCAACCAGCAGCAGCAGCCAAGCCAGACAAGACGCAAGCGCCTTCCAAGCCGGATCAAGCAGAGAAGACCGATCCAGCTCAGGAGAAGGTTGCCCCCGTCAAAGCTGACCCATCGGCTAGTGCTGATCCTGCTGCGGCAAAGGCAGACAAGACGAAACCCCCTTCCCAGCCTGAACAAGCAGAAAAACCTGATCCCGCGCAAAACAAGGCTGCTCCTGTCAAAGCTGACTCATCAGTCAGTTCTGCTCCAGCTGCGGCCAAGGCAACGAAGACTGACACCACGGATAAACCCGCCAAACCAGCCAAACCCGCACCAAAACCCAAACCGGAGGACAAGCCATTTACCAACTTCATCCAGGAGGATCTGCTTCCATCACTGACCAAATCTTTGACCGCGCGCGAACAAGCGCCGATCAGCCTCACGCTTGTTGAGGGAGAACGCCCGGTGGTGGGTGGGCGTTGTTGGATGGTTCAAGGCGAATTGCCCTCAGAACGTCGGTTCTGGCTTTGCTTTGAAGCCGATGCGATCACGTCGGGGAAAACGATCGCTCTTGCTGAATCCGGTTCAGATCCAAGCCTGCTCGAATCGTTCCTGATCGATGAGAAACGCATCAACCTGGCCTTGCTTGAATCTCGACTGCTCCAACGCCTGAATGGTCAGAAGTGGTTCGGAGGCAACTGAACCAATGGGTTACACCCAGCCCCGGCTGTGCCAGGACTGCATTTACGATGCTGAAAACACACGTTGGATCTGATGGTGCCTCCCACCGCTGTGAATGACGCAAAATCCGGGGGTTCCGGCGTCGCCGTCAAAGATCCGGTCAAGGACACGATCCTGACGCCCCGCTTCTATACAACTGATTTTGAAGCCATGGCGGAGATGGATCTCCGCCCCAATGAGGCTGAGCTCGAGGCGATCTGTGAGGAGTTCCGCAAGGATTACAACCGTCACCATTTTGTGCGTAACGAGGAATTCGACGGTGCAGCAGACAAACTTGACCCCGAGACGCGTCGTGTCTTCATCGAGTTCCTTGAACAGAGTTGCACCTCTGAATTTTCAGGTTTTCTTCTCTATAAAGAGTTGAGCCGTCGCATCAAAGCCAAAAATCCGCTGCTTGCAGAATGCTTCGCTCACATGGCCAGAGATGAAGCCAGACATGCTGGCTTCCTCAATAAATCGATGAGTGATTTTGGTCTTCAGCTCGATTTAGGGTTTCTAACTGCAAACAAGAAATACACCTTCTTCAAGCCAAAATTTATTTTTTACGCCACTTACCTCTCTGAAAAAATTGGATATTGGCGCTATATTGCAATTTTCAGGCATCTCGAAAAGAATCCTGAAAGTAAAATTTTCCCAATTTTCAACTTCTTTGAAAACTGGTGTCAAGACGAAAATCGCCATGGAGATTTCTTTGACGCCCTGATGAAGTCTCAGCCTGACACCGTTCGCGGTCTGCGTGCCCGTCTCTGGTGTCGATTCTTCCTCCTTGCAGTTTTCGCCACGATGTATGTCAGGGATGTGGCTCGCAAGGAGTTTTACGAAGCTCTTGGCCTCGATGCTCGCGAGTATGACCGAATGGTGATCGACAAGACCAACGAGACATCCGCTCGGGTCTTCCCGGTGGTTCTTGACGTCAAAAATCCGCGTTTCTACGAACGGTTGGAAAAAATCATCACGAACAACGAGTCTCTGGAATCTGTGGATCAGAGTTCATCACCAGCTCCACTCAAATTTGTTCGCAAACTTCCGCACTGGATTGCCAACGGAGCACAGATGGCATCTCTCTTCTTGATGTCACCTGTTCGCAGCGAAAACTATCAGCCCAGCGTGCGCTGATGCAGACAACTCTTCAAAAGTCTTCGGCTGGGTTCAATGATCTGAATCCAGGTCATCACCCCTGGCGTCAACGCCTCGACGCATTGCTGAATGCGGGGGTCAGTGCCGGAGCCGATCTCGTTGAAGTGTTTCTGGAACGAACGGATCATCTCGGGGTCCTTGCCGAACAGGACAAGATCACAAGCGTCGGCCCCTCCTTCGGGATGGGAGCAGGTATCCGCGTGTTCCGGTCTGGAAGAGATGGTTTCGTCAGTACCAACGACCTGAGTGATCAAGGGCTTGAAGAAGCTCTCCACCAGGCTCTGGCCATGCTTCAGCTCAACACCGCCACACTTGCCTCCCCAAGCTCATTTGATGGTCTTGGGCCTCTTCGTGACTACGGCTCCTCCAAAAACACGTGGCTGGACAGCACACCGGATCTCGTCACCATCACGCAGCGTCTTCTTGAGGGAACACATTGCCTGCAGAAGCGCGGTCAGCATCTTGACGTCCGTCGGGGCAGCTTCGCTCGCGACTGGCAGGAAGTGCTTGTTGCAGCCAGCGATGGAACATTTGCCCGTGACATCAGGTTGCATCAGTCCAGTGGCCTGAGTGTGCTCGCAGCCGATGGCGAACATCGCTCCAGCATTGCCCGCCGTTACGGAAGCAGCGATCGGCCTGATGATCTATGCCACTGGAACGTTGATGCTTCGGCTCAAGAGGTCTGTGACAGCGCCGCCAAAATGCTCCGGGCCGATTACGTCGACGGTGGCCAGATGCCCGTGGTGTTGGCCAATCGATTCGGAGGTGTGATCTTCCATGAAGCCTGTGGTCACCTGTTGGAAACCACCCAGGTTGAGCGTGGTTCCACACCATTTGCCGACAGCATTGGGGAGAGCATTGCCCATTCCGCCGTCACTGCAATCGATGAGGGCGTGAGTGGTGGTGCTTTCGGATCCATATCCATGGATGACGAGGGTATGGAGCCTCAAAGAACCGTTCTGATTGAAAACGGAATCCTTCAATGTTTTCTGAGTGACCGAGCCGGTGAAATGCGAACAGGACACGCCCGCACCGGCAGCGGTCGTCGACAGAGTCATGGCTTCGCTGCTGCAAGCCGCATGCGCAATACCTACATCGATGCGGGTCCTCACAGCATCGATGATCTGATTAGCTCGGTTGACCATGGTTTGTATTGCAAATCCATGGGAGCAGGCAGCGTCGGTGCAACCGGACAGTTCAACTTCTCTGTTGAAGAGGGGTACCTGATCAAAAATGGTCAGCTCGGTCAACCGGTCAAAGGCGCCACTTTGATCGGTGATGCCAAGGAAGTCATGCCCCGGATCTCGATGTGCGCTGATGATCTTGAGCTTGCTGCCGGCTACTGCGGGTCCGTCAGCGGCAGCGTGTTTGTGACCGTGGGTCAACCGCACGTGAAAGTGGATTCAATCACCGTGGGAGGTCGTTGATCATGACCAACGCTCCACTCAATGTGAGGTCGCTTCAGGATCAGCTCCAGTCGCTTGCCCGTCGCGAAGGAATTTCAAAATGGGATCTGGGCGCCAGTCGAAGCAGCAGTGCTTCAGTGCAGGTTGACCGTGGTGAGGCCAAACAGCTGAAAGCTGCACAACGCAGTTCGATCACGGTTCGAGTCTGGAACCAAAAAGGGTTGGTTGGCATCACCAGCACCTCTGATCTGTCTGATTCAGGTCTGGAAAAAGCGCTGATGGGCGCGCACCAGGCGAGTGAATTCGGTAACCCCGACGACGTGCCTGGTTTTTCCCCTCTCGCCACTGCACCTCAACCGGATCTTCATCGTCCTGTCCAAGAGGCTCAAGGCATTCAGGGTCTCCTCGAGCAACTTCTAGACGCTGAGCAGCAACTGCTGGGTCGTCATCCGGCCATCGGCACACTTCCCTACAACGCCATGAATGAGGGAAGTAGTGAACGGATCTACCTCAACAGTGAAGGTGCACTGCGCCAGGCACAACGCACTCAGGCAAGCATTTTTCTGATGGCACGTGCGGAGGAAAGTGGTCGCAAACCCCGCAGTGGCGGTGCGGTGCGGCTCGCTCTTGGCAGCCGCGATCTGGATCTGTCGGGATGCATCGATGAGGCTGCGGAGCGCACCATCAGCCATCTCAACTATCAGCCCGTCGACACTGGTCGCTACCTGGTGTGTTTCACACCGGAGGCCTTTCTTGATCTGATCGGTTCATTCAGCAGCATGCTCAATGCCCGTGCCGTCCTAGACGGTGTCAGTCTCAGCAAACCTGAATCGATCGGCGATCAATTAGCCGTTCCTTTCTTCAATCTCACCGACAACGGTCTGCATCCAGCCCATGTTGGAGCCATGCCTTTTGATGGGGAAGGAACCCCAACCCGAGCCCTGCCCCTGATCCGTGAGGGTCGCCTGGAGAACTTCCTGCATTCCGAAGCCACCGCTCGCCATTTCGGAGTGAATCCAACAGGACATGCTGGGATGGGTGCCAAGGTGTCCGTCGGTCCCGACTGGTTTGAAGTCAGTCGCACGCCCTCCATGAACACAGGAGCCGATCATCTTGATCACGCCACCAGTGATGACACTTTCGTTTTGATTGACAGCCTCAGTGCTCTTCATGCCGGTGTGAAAGCCAGTCAAGGAGCGTTCTCACTGCCCTTCGACGGTTGGCTAGTTCGAGGTGGGGAACGCATTTCCGTTGAGGCCGCAACAGTGGCCGGCGACATTCGCGAACTCCTACGTTCCATTGTTCATCTCGAACCGGAATCCGTGATCACCCATGAAGGGGTTAGTCCTTACGTGTGGGTTGATGGTCTGGCGATCACTGGTGAAGCCTGAACAGTCTTTGCTGATTCATTGGTCTTGAAAGTTCTGTTCTGGGGTACGCCCGTTTATGCAGTGCCCACGCTCGAAGCCCTGCTGTCTGCAGGACATCAGATCGTCGGTGTTGTCACGCAGCCCGATCGACGTCGAGGTCGGGGCAAACAATTAATGCCCTCAGCCGTGAAAGCACGGGCTTTGGAACTCGGCTTAAGGGTTTATACCCCAGAAAAAATCCGCCGAGATCATGCCTGTCAACAGCAGCTCGCCGATCTTGGTGCCGACCTTTCTGTTGTGGTTGCGTTCGGCCAAATTCTGCCTCCTGAAGTGTTGAGACAACCACCTTTGGGCTGTTGGAACGGCCATGGCTCATTGCTGCCGAGATGGCGGGGAGCAGGCCCAATTCAATGGTCCATCCTTGAAGGTGATGCTCAGACCGGCGTTGGTGTGATGGCCATGGAAGTGGGACTGGACACCGGTCCCGTGCTGATCCAAAGGGAACTCGAAATCGGTTTATTGGAAAACGCGCATCAACTCGGTGAGCGACTCAGCGAACTCACGGCAGATCTGATGGTTGAGGCCTTGCCACAGATTGAAAGCGCAGGAGCAGGAGCGGAAGAGGAGCGACTTCGCAGGTTGGGCGTGCGCCACCAGACTTCTGAGGTCACCTACGCACGCATGCTCGTGAAAAGTGACTACCAGATCGACTGGTCTGCTTCGGCACTGGCCATCCATCGCAAGGTGATGGGCCTCTTTCCAGGCGCGGTGACCCTCTGGAACGGAAAACGGCTCAAGTTGCTGGTCACTGAACCGTTGATCGAGAGACTGCGTCAGGAGCTGAGCCCTCTTGCGCAAGACCTCCTGGGCCGCTGGCCAACCGGTGGACACCAGGCCGGAATGGTTCTGGAGAGCTGTGAGGCTGGTTTGGTGGTCAGCAGTTCAGGGTGCCCATTACTGATCCGCGAAGCACAGCTGGAAGGAAAAGGTCGGAGCCATGGCCGGGCTCTCGTTCAGCAATTGCAGGCCAAGACAGGCGACATGCTTGGCTGACTGAGCAAACACTCCTCGGACCCCCTCAACGTCTGCGCTGGCGGGATAAGGGTGTTGGACTGCGACGACCGCGTTGATGACCGCGTTGACTGCTGCGCCGTTTGCCACCGCCGAGGTCCAGAGGTGGGGCCGTGAGAATCGTCGGTTCGAAACCTTTCACCTGTTCTTTGCGCAACGCTTCGCCCGTGAGACGCTCAATGGCCTTCAGCAACAGTGATTCCTCAGCGGCAACAAGCGAAATGGCATGACCGGTTTCACCAGCTCGACCGGTGCGACCAATGCGATGGACATAATCCTCTGCCACGTTGGGAAGATCCAGGTTGACCACGTGCGGCAACTGTTGGATATCAATTCCCCTTGCAGCAATGTCGGTGGCCACCAGCACCCGGACACTGCCCTGCTTGAAGCCCTGAAGAGCTCGGGTACGAGCACCCTGACTTTTGTTGCCGTGAATCGCAGCCGCTTCGAGTCCTTCCTTGCTGAGCTTTTCCGCCACGCGATTGGCGCCGTGCTTGGTCCGCGAAAACACGAGCACCTGACGCCAGTTCCCGCTTCTGATCAGATGACTGAGAAGTTCCGGCTTGCGTTTCATGTCACAGGGGTGAACGACCTGCTCCACAGAACGTGCGGTCTGGTTTTCGGGCGTGACCTGAATCTGCAGTGGTTGATGCAGTAACCCGGTGGCCAGCTTTCGGATCGGAGGACTGAATGTGGCAGAAAAAAGCAGGGTCTGCCGTTGCTCGGGCATCAGCCGAATCAATCTGCGGATGTCATGGATGAAGCCCATATCAAGCATTCGATCCGCTTCATCCAGCACCAGGCATTCCAACTGATCAAAACGCACCACCCCCTGCTGATGGAGATCAAGCAGTCGGCCTGGTGTCGCCACCAGTAGATCCACTCCTCCCTGAAGTCGTTCAATCTGCGGATTGATCTTGACTCCACCGAACACCACATCACTTCGCAAGGGAAGGTGATGCCCATAAGCACGCACATTCTCATGAACCTGAGCGGCCAGTTCACGGGTGGGCGTTAAAACCAACGATCTCACCTGCCCACGACCGGAACGTCTGCCATGCCGAAGTCGTTCGAGCATGGGCAGCGTGAATCCGGCTGTTTTCCCAGTGCCGGTCTGCGCTGCCGCCATTACATCACGACCACGAATCACCGCTGGAATCGCCTGTTCCTGAATCGGCGACGGGTGGATATACCCCTTGTCCCTCAGAGCTTTGAGAAGGGGTTCACCGAGTCCCAGGTCTTCAAAGCCGACCTGGGCATTGACCGTGACAGAGGTCTCGCTGATCGTGTTGGAGCCGAATCTTTCACCCTAGGAGGCGACCCAAAAACACTGGCTAGAGGCTTGCCTGGGCTTCAACAGAACGAACTCAGTTGATCTTCCAGACAGCATCCTCTGGAATTTCCGGTGCCGTGTGTAGATCCGTTGGCTCCTGTTGGCTCACCCGCCAAGCGGGAACCCTTGTATCTCGATAGCTGCCATGTTGAATCAGGACCCCTTCCTGTTCATCCGTAGTGGCATAAAACCCACCTTCCCAGTGGGACTTCTGATTCAGACCACCACGAAACCAGACCCAACAGCGCTCACGTTTCATTGATGTCACGCCGACCAGTGACTGCAACGTTCGCATGGACCCTCAGGGATCACAGCGCAGCGCATAAGTGGACTTCGAGCATTGAAACGACAGGCAGGATCACCAATGACCCAGCCATGCTGAAACCAGCGTGCATCGTCCGGTCTCTTCTGAGGTTTCACCACCAGAACGACTGAACTCAACTGATAGCTTCCGGAATGGAGTCGGTAACGGTGACGTCGCTGCATCACAAGGAAACTGTCGTCGTCGTGCAGGAACCAACGGCCCGGGGAAGGAGGCTCATCGAGTTCAACACGATCGAGCAGTTGCTCACTACCGGTCTGTCGAATTTCCACGAGCATGTGCTCAGGACTCCTCTGCTGCAGGGGAGTCACGGAGAGAAAATCCCCAGACCATCAAGCCAACGACTGCCGCAAGTGTCACCAGTTCAGATGGATGAAGGGTTGGTAGGGCCATCAGCACCAGCAGCTTGAGACCCACAAAACCAACCGCAAGGAAACCGGCTGTTTCCAGCCGTGGATAAATCTGCAGCCAGCGAATGAACAGTCCTGAGGTGAAACGCAAAGCGACCACTCCGATCAAGGCACCCGTCAACACAAGTAGTAACTGATCACTGATGGCAACTGCAGCAGCGACACTGTCAATCGAAAAGGCGAGGTCAGTGATGGCCAGGGTCAGCACCGTTCGACTGAATCGGATTGGCTTGGAAGCTGTTTCAACAGATCCTTCACTGGCTTCTTCGGTCGAAGAATTCCAGTGACTGAGGCAGATCCAGAGCAAGTAACCGCCTGCAATTAACTGAATCGGCGGAAAAGCCAGAACATATTGCGCCATCAGGATCAGCCCGACGCGCAACCCGAACGCCATCGCAATGCCGAGATTCAACGCCCGTCGTTCAAGTCGGGGATCCCGTTGTTCACGGGCGATTGCCGCCAGCGCAATCGCATTGTCGGCCGAGAGAAGCAACTCAAGAGCAACAAGGACTGGCAACAGCGGCAACAATTCACCAAGCTGATCAACGCCGTCCAACCAGGCAGTGAGTGACGACAGTGCAGCTGTATCCATTTCTACAGCCTAGAAATGGAAGACATTGATCAGTGAAATGCGAACCCACGCCCAGCTCTGCCATGTGAGTTCCGACCGATGCGTTGTGCTTGTTGAGGCCTACGAGGGCGGCACACCGCTGGGGAGTGCTCTCGGTGAAGGACGCAGCGCCATAGAAGCTGAGGATCAGGCTCTTGAGCGACTTCGAGCAAGGCTGGGCAGCTCTGAACCCGCCAAAGCCGAGGAACTAACGACAACGACCTCTCTGACCAGCGTTGAAGGCTCGGTTCAGCCTGGCGGATCAAAGCAGCTGCAGCCGATCAGGCGCGTCGCTACGACTGAAATCAAGGAATCGGTAGAAACCCAGCAGGTTATGAAACCCCAGCAGAAGCAGCCAACCCCTGTTGCCGCAGCTGACGACATCGTGGGAAGGGGTCCTGATCCACAACCTCCCAGCGAATCACCGATCGACCCAGAGGACTGGAGTGAGGAGCTCACTGCCATCGACCTCGAACTTCAGAGGATCGGGTGGGACCGCGACAGCGAAAAGATCTATCTCGAACGAGTCTTCGGACATGCAAGCCGCCATCGACTTACGCGCTTCAGTGATCTCGTGGCCTATCTGAAACGTCTTCGTGATCTGCCGGCAGGAAGTGATCCACAGCACGCCGAGATTCCTTTACGTCGATCCGATTTAGTGACTCAGGGGGACGAAATTCTCAAACGGCTGCAATGGAATCAGCAACAGGCGAAAGACTTTCTGAATCAACAACTTCAGGCCAGTTCACGTCAGCAGCTCACAGACGAGCAACTATTGAACTTCAACATGTTGCTTGAAGAACAACTACTCAGTTCCTGAACTGAAATGCCTAGGAATAATGATCAATACCAGTACAGCCATTGCTCAGCGATACGAGAAAGCTGGCAGAGGTTTCATCCAGCGGTTGCGATGGCATCAGGAATTTCAGAACTGGGGGCTTCAAAACGTCCGTCAAGGACAAACTCCAGCCTTAATTTCATGAACGTAATGAAATTGGAATCTGTGGAGACCACAGCCGCAGCAGGCTGAGGGAGCTGTTCACGAATCGTCTTCATCTCAGCTGCGTTGAGAAAAGCAGGTTGGCGAACAAGCCAGAAATCGACCTCCTTGCCATGTTCTTGATAGTGACGTCGTCTTTCCTTGAGCACTTCATCCAATGGCTCCTCCTCGGTGAGGAACCGATCGCTTGCTGCAACGAAGTAGTACGTGGTCATCAACTTTGGCTGGCGAACAAGGGCTCACGGCGTGGATTCTGAACCAAGAAGCGCATCTCGCTAACAGCAGTTTTCAAACCGACTGCAAGCGCCCTGGCCACAATCGTGTGGCCAATGTTGAGCTCCTCCATTCCCTCGATGGCTGCGACTGGTTCCACGTTCTGATAGGTGAGTCCATGGCCGGCGTTGACGCGTAGGCCGAGGGAGCGGGACAACGCAGTGGCTTCCGTCAAACGGGCCAACTCATGGGGTTGTTCTGTCCAAGCAGCCTCCGCGTAGGTGCCGGTGTGCAATTCAACCCAGCGTGCTCCTGCATCGCGACTGGCCCTCAATTGCGATGGGTCCGGATCCACGAAAAGGCTGACGGGAATGGCGCGCTCATGCAGTCGCTGCACCATGATTTTCAGCTGCGCAAGCTGAGCTGCGACGTCTAGCCCTCCCTCGGTGGTGACCTCTTCACGACGTTCAGGAACCAATGTGACCATGTCTGGTCTGACACGCAAAGCGATTTCAACCATTTCGTCGGTGGCAGCCATTTCCAGGTTCAAACGGCTGCGCACGGTTTGCCTGAGCAGATCCACATCACGGTCCTGAATATGACGACGGTCTTCGCGCAGATGCACGGTGATTCCGTCAGCTCCTCCAAGTTCGGCTAACAGAGCCATTGGCACAGGATCAGGCTCCACCGTTCTCCTGGCCTGCCGCACATTGGCAATGTGGTCGATATTTACCCCAAGGCTGGCCACGTTGTGTCGTTGAAATGGCATGAATCCTATTCAGCACCTGATCCGATTCGGCCGAAGGAGCAACTGCCCAGCAGAGTCCTTGGGGTGCGGTCTTCCCCGGTAATTTCTGCTGAGTGGATTTTTAGTTCGAGGCGGTGTCCAGCAGCCTGACGACGCGTTCATCTGCCCTCGATACAGGGATCGATCCCTTTTGGGCCCCTCTTGCCATGGTTGTGACCCAGGACATGGCGCTTCATTACCTGCGTGGGAGAACAGTTCTGGGCGCGGAGAATCTTCCGAAAGACGGTCCGGTTCTTCTGGCTCCAACGCACCGAGCCCGCTGGGATGCCCTGATGATCCCCATGGCTGCAGGTCGACGGATCACTGGCCGTGACTGTCGTTTCATGGTCACAAGAACAGAAATGTCCGGATTGCAGGGATGGTTCCTGCAACGTCTGGGTTGTTTTGCGGTCGACCAAGACAAGCCTTCACTGACAACCCTGAGATTTGCTCTTGACCTTTTGGAGAGTGGTCAACAACTGGTGGTTTTTCCTGAGGGACGGATCAAAAGGACTGATGCACCAATTGAGTTGGAGCAAGGCCCCGTCAGGCTTGCGCAACTGGCTCAACGCCGGGGAATCAATGTGCAGGTCGTGCCTGTTGGTCTTGCCTACAACCCTGCTGTTCCAGGCCCACGCAGTCGTTCAGCAATTTGCTTCGAACAACCCTTAGTGGTTGATGGCAAGGGCAAGGAGGAGGCCCTTCGCTTCAATCACTTACTCGCCAATGGGATGCATACGGCTGAACAAGCGGCCCGAGAGGCCATCGGACGACCGCTGAATTGCCTTTAAAGTCCGCGCACTCAAGATTGGTTCCATGGGCACCCGCCTTCTTTGCTCAGCGATTGCCTTGACTGCCGGCTTGTGCATGCCCCCTGCATTGGCACAGTCGGGAACGGATATTTCTGGCTCAGCCACCAAAGTGCTTGCTTCCAGTGGCTCGGGTTTCAATGTTTCATCCGTCGAGGCCTTGATTCAGCGCGGTGATGCAGCAGTGGCATCCGGCAATCTGGTTCAGGCGAAGAAGGACTACGACAACGCTCGAACCGCTTCCAAGCAGCTTTTGGCGTTCTACCGCGATCTCTCTGGTTCGTTCCGAGGGCTCGATGCCCGTATCCCCAGGGAAATGGATACCAAAGGACGTGCGGCTCTGGCTCTCCTTGCCCAGTCCAACCTGCGTCTTGCAGCGCTCTTCCGCCGTCAGGGGCAGCCGGCAGTTGCTGTACCGGTGCTGGTTGAAGTCGTGAGACTGATGACTCCTGCCAAACCAGAAGGTCAGAAGGCTTACCAGAGCCTTTTGGAACTCGGTTTCGTTGACACCCCCTACCGCGGTGCTTCCGCTGGTGAGTGATCGGATTCACACCTGACATTCATCTGCCAGCATCAATTGAGTTCAAGCTCTGTTCCAATGGTTCAGCCTGACGCGGTCACCTCTGCAATTCGTCGCGCGATCCCAGATGCTCAGGTGAGCGTCGAGGACCTCACCGGTGGTGGTGATCATCTTCAGGTGAGCGTGGTGTCGACCGCCTTCGACGGTCTCAATCGCATCCGTCAACATCAGCTTGTTTATCGAGCCTTGAGGGAGGAGCTGGCTTCAGAGGCCATTCACGCCCTAGCTCTGAACACCTCCACACCCAACTGATTCGCCTCTTTCTCTGATCGCCTGATTTCCATGGACAGCCAGACCCAATCCCGCATCGAGAGCCTGATCCAGTCGAGCCCGATCTTTGTGTTCATGAAGGGCACCAAGCTGATGCCTCAGTGCGGCTTCTCCAACAATGTTGTGCAGATCCTCAATGCACTTGGCGTGAGTTTTGAAACGTTTGACGTGCTCTCTGACCCTGAGGTCCGCCAGGGAATCAAGGAATACTCCGATTGGCCCACCATTCCTCAGGTGTATGTCAAAGGCGAATTCATGGGTGGATCCGACATCCTCATCGAGATGTACAACGACAGCACTTTGAAGGAAAAGCTGGAGATCGCTTTAGCCAGCTGACTCATCCAACTGACCCAAGAAATCATTCACCACTGCAATGAACGTCTGATTGCGATCGATATAGGTCTTGTGACCTGCATCCTTCAGCACTTCCAATCGGGCGCGATCACCAAGCCTTGATCTTGCATCCTCCAGGGTCTGTGGCGTGGCCGTGTCGTATTCCCCGCAGATCAGCAGCGTTGGCTTCGAGACATTCTGAAAGCTTGGAAACAAGTCAAGGTCACTGAGTCGTCCCTGATGCTGGAACTCACTCGGTCCCCACATCTGTTGATAAAGCTTGTTGTTGCCCCTCTTACGCTCACAACGCACTGCTTCTTGATCTGATGCTTGATCGGAACGACAGAAGTGTCGGCGTTCGAATTCGGTCTCCAAATCAACCGACTCGCCCAACTCTCTTTGAATGTTGTTGATCAGCTGATTGCAATCGGCAATCCACCGCTGTGTCGACAGCAGAGGAGACGAGAGCAACAGGGCTGCCACTCGATCTGGGTGATTCAGGCAGAACTGCGTCATGACTGCGCCACCCCATGAATGTCCAAAAACATGGGCACGGGCGATGCCCAACTGATCGAGAATGCAACGGGGTTCCCTCGCAAAGCGCTTCAGTGTCATCTGCTCCGGCAGCAGATCGGCATGTGATGCAAACGAGCCAAGCTGGTCGTAGAAGATCGTTGGTCGTTGATCAGCCAGGGGATGCAGAGCGTCATAGAGACCAACGCTGGAACCACCTGGACCTCCGTGCGTGATCAATAAAGGAATCCGATCAGCAGCGTCCACAGCGTGAGGTTGGTAACAACGCAGCTCAATGCAGCCTCCGTCGACCGAGACCGTTCTTACAGCCTCAAGTGAATGACGATTGATGCCCATGCCCCGGAGGTTCAATACTGATTCGGATGCCTGTAGAGAGCGCTCACATCCCCGTCTGGACCGATGAAACTTGAAGGATCCAGGATCCAGCGTTCAATCAGTGTCTCAAGCTTGGACAGTTCCCTTGGGTCGAGATCACCGGTTCTGCGCAGAGCATGCAGATAGCCATCGGCATAGAGACGCAACTCAGACGGGCCGTGATAGCGCGTTGTCAGTTCCTGGCAGGCATCACAGAGCGCCTGGAAGTGGCGAATGGCCTCCGGGTGCTGAAGAGATGTCATCTTTGGTGAGGACGGCAGCCTCTGTTACCAGCGTGCCTAGGAAAGGCATTAGCGTAAGACGGCTTTCGGATGCCTTGTGACCTCCTCCTCCCGCGATCTCCTCGCTCATGGAACCGGTCAGGCTCCTGTGCAGCAACTCACTGTTCCCGCGATTCCGTCCCGAGAACCCGCTCGGATTCTCGTTGTAGAACCTCATCCAACACTGCGGACCGTCCTTGTTCAGCGTCTGCGCCAGGACGGCCATCTCACTGCTGCAGTGTCGTCGTCGCAGGAAGCCATTGAGCTCTGTCAGGAGCAGTCTCCTGATCTGTTGGTCAGTGCTGAGCTGCTGGAACAGAGTTCTGCCCTGAGACTTGGCCAGCAATTGCGCTGTCCAGTGATTGTGTTGACAGCCCGCAGCGGCGCTGAACCCGTAGTGGGATTGCTTGATGACGGCGCGGATGACGTGCTGCGCAAACCCTTTGGCCTTGAAGAAATGGCCGCCCGCTGTCGCACTCTGCTCAAGCGTGGTCGCAGCGGCCTGCAGGAACGCGTTGCCGTTGGTCCCCTTGAGGTCCATCTACTGCTGCGTCAGGTGACCCTGAGAGAGCAACCGGTTGAACTCAGTCCGCGCGAATTCGCCCTGCTGTGCGCATTACTGATGCCACCTGGAATGGTGCGCAGCCGTCAAGAGCTTCTGAGAATGGCCTGGCCTCCGTTCAGTGGTGGTCCACGCTCAGTGGATACCCAGGTCTTGACGCTCCGCCGCAAGCTTGAACAGGCAGGGCTAGGCGAAGGTGGCGGCATCACCACCGTTCGTCAGCAGGGATATCGCTTCAGCCTGGATAACCTGCCGGAATAACAATCCATCCCCATTTCACGGCAACAGCCACCACCGTTTCGATGGTCAGCATGCCAACCGCCAGGCCAAACAGCAGTTGGTAGGTCCAGGGTGGAGTTAGCCGTTTTATCGCGCCTGTCTTGAGACCGGTACTCCCCTCAACGATTGAAAGGAACCGATCGAACTGCTCAAGACGTTGTGGAAGCAACCGTTTCTCCTGGTTGAAGGTGGTGAAGTAATAGACCCTTCCTCCCTGGCTTGTACAAACAGGAACCAATCGCTGGATCTCTCCCCATTGCAGCTTCCAACCACGACGAATCAACCAGCGGCACCAAGGGGGATAACCCACGCTGATTCCATGGTCATCTACGTTGACCTGCTCGCTGAGCATGGCAAGCACCAGGGCCAATCCAATCGGGGCAGCCAGCCAGAGCGTCAGCTTTAAACCTGGAGGTGCCATCAACGGCAAGGGCAGCACCAGTGCCAGGTAGACACAGATGAGAGTTCCCTTGATCAGTGGCGAAAGTCGAAACCGCTCCTGAAGCGCAACAGGCATCGCTCAGCGATCCTCTGGTGAACCCGGCAGAGGCTCGATCACATCGTTGGGGCGGTAATCACCGTTGAAAACTTCCTCCTCTCGGCCCTTCCAGAATTCACCCAGACGCATTAGGTCGGCATGGGCCTCCTGAATCGATTTCAAATAGGTCTCAGGAGTCATCTGGTCGCGCGCCTCTTTCAATTTTGAAAGCCGCAGCATCTGAAGCATCCAGGGCTTCCCTAGTTCACCACGTTGTTCGAGGTAACGCGCGAGCTCTGCAGAACTGGGTTGAGGAGCCGGTGACATGGAGATGAACTGTTCAACGCGACCTTAAACAGCTCATGCGCTCTGACGTGATCAGATTCAGGCCGGGAGAGCCCATGGATTCAAACCCAGATCCGCCCCAATGCGATGGCTGCAGGCATAGCCGCTGAAGGCAACCGCATTCAATCCCTGGCCAGGAAAACAGGAGTCTCCAACGCAATACAGACCGTTCAATCCTGTTCGGTTGAACGGCATGGGCAGAAGACCAGGCAGTCGACCTGCAGGGATCGGCCCATAGGAACCACCCATCCGGCCAAGGAATCGGCGATGGGTTCGGGGGGTGCCCACCTCTTGCAGTTCGATGGCCTGCGACAAACCCGGAAGGATGAACTCCAGTCGCTCAATCAGCCGAGAGGCGTCGTGCTGCTTTTTAGCTCTGTAGTCCTTGGGCTTGAGATCGTCCCAGTGCTGGATATCACTCATGGTGAAGGTATGAACGATGTGTCTCCCCTCAGGGGCCAGGGATGGATCCAGCAACGTTGGAATCGACACAAAGACCACTCCCTGCTCGGCTTCAAGCTCATTCCAGTCCTCCAAGAGCAGGTGATGGCAGTGGAAGCCCTCAGGGACAACATCAGCCTTCACCCCGAGGTGAACCGACAGAAACGAACTTGATGGTTGATAGCGACGACGCCAAGTGGATTCGGCGGAAGGGGTGTGGTCTTTCGTAACCAGAGTGCTCTCGGGTGAACCTTCACCAGCGAAGGTGTCCCAGCGGGTGGCATTACTCACAATGCGCTTGCCCC
Organism: Synechococcus sp. GEYO; assembly: GCF_900473955.1. Taxonomy (NCBI): domain Bacteria; kingdom Bacillati; phylum Cyanobacteriota; class Cyanophyceae; order Synechococcales; family Synechococcaceae; genus Synechococcus; species Synechococcus sp. GEYO. Next base: position 161,662 of record NZ_UCNL01000008.1, on the reverse strand, counting down.
TCAGCTCTTCGCCATCGGAAAGCTCCACACCAACGGCACGACCTTGCTCGATGAGCACCTTTTCAACACGAGCTCTGTAGCGGATCGTTCCGCCGTGGGCTTCAAGCCCTGCCACCAGCTTCTCGGCGATTGTCCCGACACCACCCTTCGGGTAATTGATGCCACCGGCATGGCGGTCGGAGAAAACCATGCCTGCATTGATCATCGGTGTCCGATCAGCTGGCATCACCGACCAGCAGAAACATTCCATATCGATCAAACGCAGCAAGTCCTGATCCTGGATGTGTTTGCGCGCCACATCGCCCACATTGAAGGGAAGCCAGCGTGCTAGTCCCAGACAGGCAAGTGGGGCTCTAAAGAAAACTTTTGCCAGGTAGGCCGGATCTTCAAGAGAGAGAAGCGGCATGGCATCGAGACAGCGAAAGACCTGCCAGCAGGTGTCGTAAAAGGCCCTGATTCCCCCTGCCTCATGGGGAAATCTGGCGCTCATACGAGCGATGAAGCCCTCGTAATCTCGATCCACTGCCATGGTCAGACCATCCGGCAGGTGATACTCAAGCTGCACCGGGTCAGGCACCGTTTCACAGCGCTGCCCCACATCGGCAAGGGCTCTTGTGAGCAGATTGGTGTGCCCATGCTCGCCGAAGCCAAAGATCATCGAGGCACCCACGTCAAAGGTGTAACCCTTGCGTTGAAAGCTGCCACCAGAACCACCAGGAATCCGATACTGCTCAAGCACAATGGTTTTGGCGCCTTTGGCAGCCAGCTGAGATGCGGTCACCAGCCCTCCAATGCCGGAACCGATCACAATCACATCCCAGTCTGGGTTTGAGCTCACGGCCACACCTGAGAAATTGCTGCAGCTTTAAACCCTAGGAAACACCGGCCGCAGCGAAGGGTGGCGTTGCTGTCAGGATCACCTCCGTTCGCACAGGACAGGCCAGCAAGGACTGGCATCGCTCCTGAATGCGATCACGGATCAGATCAATGGCGCCGCCATCCATCGGTTGACTTGGATTCAAATAAACAACCACAAAAGCCGTGCGACCGACCTGATAAACCGTGAGATCAAGAAGCCAGCAGGACAGTCCTGCCAGAAGATCTTCCAGGGCCAACCGGGTACTGCGGATGAGATCAGTCTCAGCCGAGGCACCTGCTGCTTGCCCTAAAGCGATGAGGAAACCTTGCAACGGTTCACGCAACACCAGAAGACTGACCACCAAGACCAGCAAGGAGTCGGTGACAGGAATCAGGCCAGAAAGCATGGTGCCGTTGAGCAACGGTGACCCGAGCAAAGCCAAGCCGGTCAGACCACTGATCAAACCATCCAGTCGCGCAGCCTTGGCTTCGGTGAGCAGGATCTGCGAGTGCCGCCCTGTCCGGCACCAGTCGTGATGATGACGCCAGGCAAGGCCCCAGCATGTGGCCACCATGGCAATGGAATACCAAGCGACGGGTCCGAGCCGTACTGAGCTGACTTCAACCCCATAGGCGTAATCAATCACGGTGCTGAAAGCTGAGATCGCAGCAAAAGAGAGCACCCCCATCAGCAGCAGAGAACGGAAGAGCACATACAGCGCTTCCTGCCCGTCGTAGCCAAAGGGATAGGCACGATCTGGCGGTCGAACCACGTTGCAACTGATCCTTGCTGCCACAAGACCCGAACCGACCATGACCGCTGAATACAGGCCATCCAAAAGCAGGGCGTAGGAGCCTGAAATGACGTGAACAGCGACCCCAGCTATCGCCATCAGTGCGCTGGCGTAGACGCCGATCTTGAGGGAACGGCGCTCAATCAGCCGATCTTCAGGCCGGACAGGCGACATCAACAGACTCCTGCTTCTCTGTTGCTAACAGCAAATCATTCAGGGCTCTGTCCCTATAAGCGCCATAGCGACGGCGCTTATCTTTGATTTTTTCAGGCAGAACGGGCAGCAAGCCAAAGTTGGGGGGCATCGGCTGAAATTTGCCCGATGGCGCCTCACTGATGAAGTGCGTCAGCGCGCCAATCATGCAGGTAGGAGGCAAGTCGAACGTAGGGCGCCCTAGAGCCAGACGGGCGGCATTGGTCCCCGCAAGCCAGCCACCAGCCACTGCAGCGGCATAACCCTCTGTACCAGTGATCTGGCCCGCGGCAAGTAAGCGTTGACGCCCTCGGAATTGAAGCGTGGGCTGAAGCAGCTCAGGGGCCTCGAGAAAGGTGTTGCGATGCATCACGCCAAAGCGCACGAATTCAGCCTGTTCAAGCCCGGGAATCATGCGAAGAACCCTTTTCTGTTCTCCCCACTTGAGATTTGTCTGAAAGCCCACCAGATTCCAGAGGCGACCGTCTCTGTCCTCCTGACGCAGCTGGGCCACGGCGTAGGCGCGTTTGGCACGTCGCACATCGCGATCGTTGACATCTCCCCAACGTGGATCCCAGAGGCCAATCGGCTTAAGAGGTCCGTAGCGCATGGTGTCTTCACCACGTCGTGCAAGTTCCTCGATCGGCAAGCAACCTTCAAAAAATGTGGCGCTGTCTTTCTCAAAGTCCTTGAGTTCCGCTTGCTCAGCCTCGAGAAGCGCTGCGCGAAAGTCGAGATACTGAGGCTGATCCATCGGGCAATTGATGTAATCCGCGTCTCCCTTGTCGTAACGACTGGCTCGAAAAGCCCTCTCCATATCAATGCTGTCACCGTCGACGATCGGACTGGCAGCGTCAAAGAAATGACAGTCATCACGGCCCGTGAACTCACGAAGATCATTCGCCAGTGATTCGCTGGTCAGCGGTCCTGTCGCCAGAACAGTGATCTGGTCAGAATCTGGGAGGGAAATCTGTTCACGACGTTCGAACGTGACCAGAGGATGTTGCTCAAGAATTTTCGTTAAGGCAGCGCTGTAGCGACCACGATCGACAGCCAGTGCGCCGCCTGCGGGTACCGCATGGGCATCAGCGGTTCGAATCACCAGTGAGCCGAGTCTGCGCAGTTCTTCCTGAAGAAGGCCTGCTGCTCGGTCACTGCTCAGGGCCCCGAAACTGTTGCTGCAGACAAGCTCTGCACATTCACTGCTGTGATGTGCAGGAGATCTTTTTAGAGGTCGCATTTCGACCAAATGAACTGCCACCCCTGCCTGTGCAATCTGCCAAGCAGCTTCTGTACCGGCCAAGCCAGCACCAATGACGATGACGGATCTAACTCCCAAGAGATCTCAATGAACCGATCTCAACCTATCGATCGGTTCAGAACCGGCTGGAAAGACTCAAGCTTCTCCGCGCTTGAGCATCATCTGCAGTTGACCGATCGCAGCACGGCTGATGTTGTAACCAGCCCAACCCAGGGCGATCAGGATCGGAGCTGCCACGACGACGACACGAAGGTCCATGGTTTTCAGGGATGGTCGGGTGATCCTAATGAATGTGAGTCGAGCGAAGGCTCAAAAGGGTCAGTCCGTTTGGTTTTGCAGCATTTCAGCCCAACGTGCAGCCAGTTGCGCGTAGTGGAGCGCATGGTGCCTCTGCTCGAGCACTGCCGCATCGCTCTGCTCACGTTTCACCTGAGCCGGAACCCCTGCCACCAGGCTGCGTGGGGGAACATCACGGGTCACAACCGCTCCTGCGGCAACGAGAGCACCTGTGCCAACGGTGACGCCATTGAGAACAATGGCTCCGATTCCAATCAGACAACCGTCTTCAAGGGTGGCCCCATGCACCACGGCCCGATGGCCGATGGTGACATCAGATCCGATCAACACGGGGGATCCCGGATCACCATGCAGAACGGCACCGTCCTGCACGTTGCTGTGCGGTCCAATCACGACGGACGACATGTCGCCTCTTGCCACGGCAGTTGGCCAAAGACTCGCACCTGCTGCAATCTCAACATCACCCATCACCACGGCACTTTCAGCAACCCAAGCCTGAGGATCAATCCTTGGCGAACCGATCTTCAACGGCTCTGGAGTGGACGAACCAGCCATCAGTTCACAGTCCTGAACTCGAAGCGCTGATTTAAGCGGGTGAGATCTGCAGCTGACCAGATCTGGCACTGATGGTCATGCCAATTGAGGCACAAATGGATTCCGGGAGCTCATGGACGATGGTTCGTCAGGGTGATATTTTTCTTGGGTGCTTGAAGGCACAGCCTGTTCCGGATCGCTTGCTCCGGCTCAAGGGGGGTCGCTAGCTCAGCGGTAGAGCACTCGGCTTTTAACCGATTGGTCCTGAGTTCGAATCTCAGGCGACCCATTTCACCGACGGCCTCATGCCCCGGTCATGATTGGTGTAACTAGCCAGGGTTGGAAATGGATGGCAAACCACAGGTTGCTTTCCTAGATGACGATCCACGTCTTCGCAGTCTGATTGCCGAAGAGTTATTCGATGAAGGCGTTCAGCCTTTCGCTTGCAGCACCGGCCAGGAACTGTTCGATTGTTTAGATGTTGAGAAGGTTGACCTGATTCTCCTTGATCTCATGATGCCGGTCATGGACGGACTGACCTGCCTTCGACATCTCAATCAGCGCGCAGAGAAAATTCCGGTCCTTCTTGTTACTTCGTTCAATGACGAGGCCAAACGACGAGAAGCAATCGATAATGGAGCGACTGATTACATCATCAAGTCAGATCTGTTTGAGCGCCTTCCTGAGTTGCTCGATCGATACCTCATCAAGCCACGGAACAGAAATGGCATGGCTTGAATCAATCGATATTCCATCCACTCGTTGAAGCTAACAATCGTCAACAACCCATTTGCGCTCTGTTTCAACCATCCGATTGAGCTATCCGAAAGATGTGGTTAGCAAACAATCAGTGTGGTTTCAGCTAAGACATCAATCCGCAATGCTGAAGCGGATGGGGGTCGTGACCTCCAACGACTACTATGCGGTGGTGACGGGGCGTGGCGCAGCTTGGTAGCGCGGGTGCTTTGGGAGCACTAGGTCGCAGGTTCGAATCCTGTCGCCCCGATTGATGACCGAAACTCAAACGAGAAGCTCAAAGCAGAGTTTTGTTAGCTCCAGGGACGGCCTTGGAGAATTCTTGAAAACGATCGCCGTGATCCGTGTAATAGCTCTGGCCCTAGTGGCAGGTCTTTCCACGTGCGAGACATCCAGGATCACATTGACGTGCAAGAAAAATCGAGTGGAGCGATCAACAGCGGTCTGATTACCTCCAAAGAGACTGCGAGAACTCAGCATTCTAGATATCTCATTCATAAGCAATACAAGCGCTACAGAAAACCATCAATCAGCGGACAGCAAGCTTGTCAAGCCAACCAAATACCGTCTATTTTTATTTTTAGAGATTAGAACTCTTTCTGATCGACAACAAAGGAGTAATAAAGGAGCAATCAAGACCGACAAAACTGGACAATCAGTCTCAGCCATAGACCTTGGCTAAAGGCTCGGGCCATCGATAGTTTCAAACGCAGTTTCGACAAAACCTGAAATCATTGAAAAGCTGAGTTTTCAGTCATAGACTATCGTCAATATTAAGCGCAAGAATGAAATCATCAGCCAACACTCTCTGCGTCGATATTGGCGGCACAGGTGTCAAGCTCATTGTTCTTGACCCCACAGGAAGTGAGTTGTGTGATCGACAACGTCAAGAAACTCCTCACCCTGCAACTCCGGAATCAATTCTTGGGGTCATTCAAGATTTGACCAGCAATGTGCCCGAATTTGATCGTGTTGCCGTTGGCTTCCCTGGCGTTGTCAGCAATGGCATTATTGAAACGGCTGCCAACTTAGATGCCCATTGGTTAGGCATTAATCTTGCCGCTCAACTGGAACAGCGCCTAAAAAAACCGACTCGAGTTGCCAATGACGCAGATGTACAGGGATATGGATGTGTTTCCGGAGAGGGTGTTGAAATGGTGTTGACCCTTGGCACAGGAATGGGATCAGCCTTGTTTCTTGATGGACACCTGCTACCCAACCTGGAACTTGCCCATCATTTATTTAAAAAGAAAAAGACATATGAAGACTATATCGGCAGACCGGCACTTGAAGAGATTGGCAAAGAGAAGTGGATTCAGCGCGTTGAAAAAGTCATATCAACGACAAAGTACATCTGGAACTGGGACTTTTTGCACTTGGGCGGTGGCAACAGCAAGCTTCTGAAAGAAGTTGAGTTATCAAACGACGTGATGTTGCATTCCAATAAAGCTGGTATGTTAGGTGGTTATTTTTTATGGGAAGGCAACTGATTGATTCCAAATCACCAGATCAATGAGCTGATTTAATACAAAAATTTTAGCAATGCTGAAACGACCACAATTGATTCCTCGCGAATCATCGATGTGTGATGAACTGACTAGTCACCAATCATTCGCTCAGGCGATCGTTCTGTCGGCCTGATTGTTGTCCCGAACCGAGCCGGTGAATTACGGAAAGTTGCTGTGGGTTGTGATTGCGCTGGTAACTGTTGAAACCACAGCGATCCGTTACACAGCGCAAGCTTCCTTGTACACGAAGATCACTGGTGGAAATTCTCACAGCCCTTGCGGTTCTGCCGTTTTTCGCCGCTCTGGTCGTTGGAGCCAGAGAGGCCGAACAGGATCAACGCTGAAGCGTGGCATTCGAAGCAGATCTATGGCTATGCCTGAGTAAACGGGCTCGGTTATGCGCTGGCTGCTGGTTTTTTCCGGACTCATCATGTCCGGGATCTGGGTTGATCTCAAAGCGGAGCAACGTCCACCTGAATTGCAGGCAGGGCAATCGATTTTGGTTGTCGACCAAACCCTGACTTCCACAGGCTGGAATCCTGCTCCTGAAGGACAAGTACAGACCTTTGAGCAGAAGCTGGCGGGCAATCAACTGTCGTCACTGGCGTCCTGCTCAGGAACAGGTTCTGGATACTGCCGTTACGACTACCAACGGAGCAACAAGCGGCTCGTCGTGGTCACGGTGCCAGCGCGTCAACCCAATCAAGCTGGACGCGTGGCCCGTTGGTGGATGGAATCTGTGACGCTCAACCCAGCACATTGATCAATCTCAGGGTTCCCCACAGGTCAAAAACGCAGAAAATCAACCCAATCACAATCAGGTCCCAGGCACGGTGACGCAACGCCCAGGGAGCAAGAAAGACTTCGGCAACGCCGTGAAGTGCTGTTCCCAGTGCGATGTGTTCAAGCACCAGCAGTCCATGAGCCAACAAGAAAAGGCCGCTCGCGACGAAGCGCATTAGCACCGACCAGGAGACCGACACTCTTTTCATCGAACGGCAAGTCAGCCTATCGGGTTTGCCGGCTTGAAACTCGACGGGCTGTTGAGGCTTGTTAAGGCCAATGGCAGATCAATCGGCATGAGGTTCCGCAAAGATCAGCCCTAAAACGCATCCATTGGCAGTTGATGTCACAGCTCGACTGGCGATTCGTATCAGAAGTCACGCTTGCGACCAGCCAAAGGTGAAAACAACTCGTCAACGAGCACTGGTGTTGACTCTCAATAGTGCGTACTATTGAGAAACACTGCATTCCGTTTGCATGTCGCCTGCAACCTCTTCTGCTGAAGCGACCGGAACTCTGAAGAAGGGGCTACACCAGGAAGGGCGTCGGATGACGCCGCAGAGGCGATTGGTGCTGGACCTGTTTGAACAGATCGGCAGCGGTAGTCATCTCAGTGCAGAAGAGGTCCACCGTCAGCTTGTGGACAATCAGTCGAAGGTCTCGCTAGCAACCATCTACCGCACCCTGCGGTTGTTGGTGGAGATGGATTTTCTTCAGGAGCTGGAACTTCGAGATGGAGGAAGTCGTTTTGAGCTGGCGGATGAAGAACACATTCACCACCATCACCTTGTCTGCGTGCGCTGCGGCCGCACGGAAGAATTTGAAAATGAGCCTGTACTTCAGGCAGGGCGTGATGCTTGCAAGCAATTCGATTTTGAACTGATCGATTCCAGCCTGAATGTGCGTGGCATCTGCCCTGCATGCCGCTGATCAGGACTTCCTAGTGATGGCCCATTGAATGCTCGGAACAAGGCATCCAGTGACTGCCCATCTGGTGGACTCCCTCACAGCCAATCAGCTTGGCCTGTGCTTGAGCTTCAGCCTTGGTTGGGAAAGCCAGCAAGCGTGGATCGTCCTCTGACTCAGCGAGAGAATTGCTGTTGTGGTTAGGGCTGCTGTGATTGTGGCCGTTGTGATCATGGCTGCCGCGCCCACCGATCTGGACCAAACCCATGCTCATCGGTCCAACCGTCCAGACCCCCATGGTGTTGGCACCGATTGCCAGCAGTCCCATTCCCACAATCGAGAGGTTGATCACGCCCATAGCGACCACACCGATGGAGACCACCCCCATCGGAACGATGCCGATACAAATCACGCCCATCGGCACGATTCCGATCGAAACAGTGCCGAGTGGGGCAATTCCAACAGCCAGGCGTTTGGGCTTACTGCCGCAATGAGCTGGCGCCGAATCAGGTGAGGAAGATTTAGTCATCTCTGCATGGTGACGGTTGCTGCGACTTTCCTCCAGCCTCGCCAGGCTGAGAGTAATGAATCAATTCACTCCAGAGCAATTACGGGAACTGCTTGTGATCCGTCCGCAAGACGTGACGGAGGGGATGGCAGCTGTTCTGGCTGTTCGCAGTCAAAGAACAGTGGTGCTTGATCTCACGTCCATGGAGATCGCCCAGGCACAACGCACCGCTGATTTCGTGTCCGGTGGCGTGAGGGCCGTCGACGGTGAGGAACATCGGCTCGGGGAGCATGTGTTCCTGTTCACGCCAGCTGGCGTTCAGGTCACTCTTAACTAAGAGAACCACCACAGCTGGATCCATTGCCAGCCGTACAACCAAAACAATGGTCTGCGACGGCAATCGGTTGATCCATCAGTCCATCCGCAGCGCTGAGTAGATCAGCGAGCACTCGAGGGCCAGCGTTGGATGCAAGATTCAATTGCTGATTGAAATCGCAGTCGTAGAGGGCTCCGGTCCAGCTCACGCTGATCAGGCTTCGGCACATGACCTCAGCAATATTTTCCGGTCGATGGGCCTCACGCAAGATCTGCTGGTACGGCTCGAGCTGACCCTGATGCTGCAAATCACGCGCGAATCGCTGAATCGGCATGTTGGTGATCGTGAGTAGGTGAGAGAACGTAATCCCGTGGCTAGACGACAAGGCCTGCCGGTATTGGGCCTCAAGGGATTCCTGAGCCGGAGGAAGGGAAGGGCCTGAAGGGTTGAACACCAGATCCAGTTGCAAGGGTGATCCGGGTTGGGCGTATCCCAACCGATTCAACTGCTTCAAACCTGCAATGCTGCGCTCATAGACCCCCTGGCCTCTCTGTAGATCGACCCTCTCCTGTTCGTAACAGGGCAGAGATGCAACCACCCTCACACCCATCACCGCCAGGAATTCAGCAAGATCCTCATGTCCGGGTTCGCTGAGGATCGTGAGATTGCAGCGATCGATCACTTCGACGCCAAGAGCCCTGGCCGCCGTAACAAGCTCACGAAACTGAGGATGCAGTTCCGGTGCACCACCGGTGAGATCCAGACAACGAAGACCCAGGCGAGCGAGCACCTCAGGAATCAGATCAATGAGCTCCCCAGCCATCATTTCCTTCCTCCAGGGGCCGGCATTCACATGACAGTGACTGCAGCTCTGATTGCATCGATAGCCGAGGTTGACCTGCAGAGTGGTCAATCTGCCTCGGCGAACGGGGGGGAACCTCAGTGTTTCGGGAAAGGTTGATGTCAACGTCGGGGTGCGATCTGAAGCCGTGACCTGTTGGAATTCTGGCGAATCACCCGCAAAGTGAGGCAGGCGACTGTTCAACGATCAGGGCATACACCGAGATCAATCTGGCAAGGATGTTTCAGGGTGTGCGTTCGGTCCGAGTTTCCGACAAAGCGGTGAACCAGTTCACATAGGCCTTGGGACCGCCAGGAATGCAGACATCGAAATGCAGAGGATCCTCAGGGTCACTGATCCCAGCGAGAGAGCCATCGGTCAACGACGGTCGGTCAACCTCTCCGCCACTGCTGTCGACAAGCACCACCCGGTTTGGACGTCCAAAGCTGCATCCGAGTTCCTGAAGGAGAGTGAGAAAGCCTCGATCACTGCCTCCTCTCAACCAGCCTTCTCCAGAAGGATTGATCGTTGAAGTAACAGTGTCACCAACGCCGACGAGGTGAGGCATCTGTTCACGAGGTATCCGTTGCTTGCAGAGAGCCAGCAGTGCTTCATGGTCATTGGGTGCTGTTCTGACGTTGAACGCTTCACCGAGAGGTGCCTTGCCTGTGCGTGCTGCGATGTGGCGATTGATCAACACCAGCAATCCCGCTTCCTTGATGGCTCCTCGCAACATGAACTGGATATCGGTACTGCCAACATCTCCCTTAACGGCAGGCTTGAGCCGTTCACAGCCAAGGGGATCACGCCCGAGATTCGGCGCAACATGCAGGAAGAAGGAGTCGTGAAGCCCTTCGGAAACGGCCATCGCCATCAGTTGCTGCATGAGCGACTCCAGCATTGACTGCAATTGGCGCTGATGCTCAACATCGTCAGGGATTCGACTGAACAGGTGGTTGAGATTGATGGTTGGTGAGAGCTGAGTATCTAGAACCGCCAGATCAACCTCAACGGATAGCTCCTGATCGCTCAATTCCGGCATCAAGGCAGGGAGCATGGAACACATCAGTGCCTTCATCCGCCCGGGAACCGATGCCAGGAAGCTGATTTCAGCCTCACTGACTCCTGGATGCGTGACGTTGCCGAATTCATCCTGCAGCTGCACACCACCGGCAGCGAGCCCGGGGAGATAGAGACCTTGACTTCGGGCCTTTTCACTGTCACCGAGTGCTTTCTCAACAAGGCGATTGACGCCGCGATGACCTTCGTGTTCGCCATTGGTCAGAACCACAAAACTGCCACGTAATCGAGCAGCGGCATACACATAATCCGCAGAAAGGCTCCGGGTGAGTGGATCCTTCACCAGAGGTATGCAGACCCCGTCAAGGTCCTGCACGATCAAAAGGTCTGGACTGGCAACGAGTTCCTGATGCAGTGAAGCGAGATCCATCCCAACCATGCTGTCGCGAGCTTGGTTCTCACCCTCCCATGCAGCGATTGAATCGCCAATCATCGAACAGCGGAACGATGATCAGACTTCAGGCAAAACCCATGACCAACCTGAAGGCAGGCTGGAGATGGGTGCGATCAATCACAGCCTGAATATCCGGATAGAGGCTGAGATCAAGCTCTGGGAAAAACAATGGCAGGTCACTGAGATGGACCTCAACAGCGAACTCAGCAGCACCCCAGTAATCGCCAACCAAAGGACGCTCAGGATTTAGTTAACGATTGAACACCTCCATGAGTCGTGCAAATTCACGTTCACGACTGGAGGGAACGAATCATGCACATGAGGCCGCAGCTATGAGTCTCGGCAAGATGCAAACGGATTGAACCACTTTCGAACAACTTGAGTGGAGATCCATCCTCAAGCAGGACATCACTGTCGATCAAAGCAGGAAGCTTTCCAAATGGGTTGATGCCAAGGAAATCAGCATGGCGGTCGTGAATTGACTGCAGGTCCAGTTCAACCAGTTCATGGTTGATCGCTTTGATTTCCATGAACCAGCGGGGCATGCGTGCTCATGTTCTTGGACCGCCGAAAAGCTTTAAAGCCAGCGGATCACATCACTTGTGGATGATGCTGGCAACGGGCTAGCCCAGATTCAAGCTGCCTAAAAGATCGCCATTAGTTCTGAGGATGTCTTGACAAAAACTGATCCTGTGATTCCGTGCTCTTAGGCTTCATACAATTGAACAATTCAGCTATACTAAAAGCTTCAACATTGATCAACGAACATTTTTCGTATGACATTAGATTTGAGTTCGTCTGAAATATTCGGCTTCGCAGCAGCAACACTTTCAACAATCGCATTTCTGCCACAAGTGATCAAAACATGGAAAACGCGATCTGCCAAAGACGTTTCTTATGCTTTGCTGCTCACGTTCAGCACAGGCTGTTTTTGCTGGGTGGTTTATGGGGTCCAGACAGACGCCAAACCGGTAATGATCGCAAATGCATTCACATTGACACTTAACCTGGCAATCTTGGCAATGAAGTTCAGCTTCGAAAACGGAAGCAAAACAGTGTCACAAGAGGATTAATAGTGACTTTTTAAAACTTGAAGAATGTCCTTGAGCTCATCAATTTGGATAGAACTACGATTTTGATCATCAAGCAAAATCATTTCAAATCCATCCCAGTTTTTAATCAAATCAACTTCGACAAAATTTTCATTTAATGTCATCCTGATATTGACTCCCCAATCCGCCGAATCCACCAAAAGACCCTCCAACGATCCAATCCGCCCGTTTCCGAGCAGAGCACGAATTTCGTTCTCCATTTCCTGGCTATTCATCGCTCAGAATCTAAACAAAGGCATTAGGTCTTGAAATAAGGATAAGCCATCAACATCATGATCTCTCGAACAAAAGCAACATTCTCTGGAGCTGTCTGACGCACAGCGACCGATTGTCAACGCAAAGTCAGTCTTCAATGATGCACATCTCGACCAATCGATTCTTCCATCTGTCGTCAGACAAACCATTCACAAACTTGGGGAATGAGATTGTCGGCTGGTGTTCTCAGCCATCATCCCTGCAGCATGGGCGAAGCTCCCTCTGACCTGAGAGCAGATAATGGATCAATGCTGAGGTTGAACAGGCTGATCCAACGGTTTGCTCCGAACTCATGACCCTGCCAAAGACAACGGTGTAACTCGGCTGCCAGTCCAAGCTTTCCATCCTTTGTTCACCTCATCCTCCCCTTCATTGCAATGAGTCTCAGTACTGCAGCACTGTTGAACTCAAACGGATTCTTTCCTCCAAGCCTCGACAGGGATCAGGTGCGTCAGCGGGTCTGGGAGTTGGAAACCGGAAAGGTCGGTTTTTACAGCGTAGGGCTCTATCCCGCTTCCCTTGCCTACAACTGCGCCATGCAGCAGAAGGACGAAGAGAATCTGCTGCTTGCACCCCGACCCGATCGCGAGCTTCTCGGTGCGTTCACGCAGTCGGCCCTCGACGGCATGGACCCGAAGCATGTGGCGGTCATGGAACGCATGGGCAGCCATCGAGTTGGGGGTCTACGTCAGCCCAACACCCTGGCTGACTTGCTCAAACGCTGTGAGCTGGTTGTGCTCAGTGCCAACAGCAATCATGTTGAAGAAGACCTGATCGAAGCGATTCAACTGCGGGATCAATTGGGTCGGCAGCACGTGGTTCTGGCCTGCCTGGCCGGATCATTCAGTCATGACAACCTGGTCAACGAGTCATATGTGCTATGTGAAAAAGTCCCAAGCCTGGGCTTTTTCTCAGGCTTTCACCGTCATGGAGCCCTGCGCAATCCGCTCGACAGCTTCACGGCCAATTTCTGCCATCCCAACGCATTGACAGCGCTCCTGGGAGCGCGAATGCTGGATCGACTGTCGCCCAACATTCAGGTCTCAGCAGGGGTTCACAACATTGAGGGGCAGTACATCAAGGCAGCGAAAAACATGTCGTCGGTGTTCGCCGGGTTTGGTTATGCCTATCACCAGGACAACCCTGGAGTGCTTCCAACTCTGCTGACGCTTCTGCTTGACCAGTGTCTGGACCAAGCGGCAACGGTTTCCATGGCTCGGCGCAATCGCCAGAGGCTTTACAACCGTCAGCCTTTTGCACTGACGGAGCTCGGTTATGGCGTTCAAAGGATCGAAGCGGCTTTAGTGCGCGGGGGGGATATGGAGAAGGTGCGCGATCACACCTTTGCGCAACTCACCGCCATGGTGGCTGACGTACGCGGCAGCATGATGTTGCCGGTTTCCGGCACACCGACCCGAAATTTCCATGCAGGTCAGGTGTTGGCAGAACACATGCTCGACGAAAAGCGCTGTCCGCACTCGATGGAAGAGCTCGAGAACTGGTGCGAACAGGCAGGCCTGCGTAAAGGAGGCCTGGAAGGTCTCAAGTCGTTGCGCTACTGGCCACAGATCGTGCGCAAATACGCCATTCCCGTGCACGACGCATCGATGGTGAATCTGCTCTACATGGCTATTTATGGAAATTCCAACACCAAAGATGTGGCGTTTTCGGTGATGACCGAAAGCCGTGAGCTCTCCAATTACTGCCAGGAGTCGGTGCGACCCACTCACAGCCGGCGGTACGCAGAGGCACTCCAGAATCTTGACCAGCCTGAAGCGATGGATTTGTTGGTGAATGCTGTGATTGCTGATAACGCCCGCCGCTTAATTCGGGATGACAACGGCATCGAGGAACAGGACACAGCCGATGAACCACCGGCCTATCTCAAAGCCATGAACGTGATCGAAAACGCACTCTGAATTCAATCATCCAAATCCAACCAATCAGTGATCGTCGAGGTCGATCACCGCATCGGCAATCTCTCGGTAGGGATCCGGGTCACAACTGAGAAGCACCACCTGAAGACCCAGATCAACGGCCTGCCGGAGCATGCTCCCAACCGCTTCAAGTCGCGAGGGATCGCTGTTGGTAAAGGCGTCATCAAACAGCAAAGGGAGACAGCCGTCATGACCATCGCTCAGAGCCTCGGCGATTGCTAAGCGAACAGCTGCGTTGAGCTGTTCCTTGAGTCCTCCGCTGAGTTGTGCAAACTCCAGGCTCTGACCTGAGCGCTGAAGTCGCAGATCCTTCAGGCCGTCGCTGGCATCAAAACGCAGCTCAGAGCTGTCGCCGGGATGCTGCAGAAACGGAGCAATGAAACGATTAATGCTGGTTCTCAATGGTGACGAGTAACGACGTGAAAGGTCCGCACGCGCGTCCTGAAACCGCTTGAGAAGCAGAACCCGTGACTCAACAAGCTGGGTTTCCTGTTCTTCTGCCTGTTGAGCGAGCTCGAGACGATTGGACGTTTCCTCAAGTTCGGCATGGAGTTCACGGCTTCCGAGACGTTCACAGCGCTCGAGCAATGAACCCCGTTCACGATTGAGATCGGTGCGTTGACGATTGAGCTTCAGCTCACGATCATCCAGCTCAGCCAGTGATGTCTCCACCTCGGTGCCAGAGGCCAAACCACAGTCGTCGCTCAGCTCGAGCAGTTGGTCCTGCAACAGCGCACACTGATGCGTGACCTTCTTGAGTTCAAAATCGATAGTTTGCTCTGAGCCATGCCGCGATTCGATCTCGTGTTGTTGCTGAAGCTGCTGGGCATGCTGAGCCTCATGGCGCTCCAGTCGAATTTGGAGATCCTGAAGCGTCTTGGCAAAACCTTTCTGTTCACGTTCCACGCGCTCACAGTCCTCACGCAGTGATCGGACCTGTTGCTGAACCGATTGATAACTCTGGCGGCAGTCGTCCAAAGCCTTTGCAAGGTCGTCTTCAACAACAATCTCCGGATCAACTGGATGTTGTCGCAGCTCAGCGAGCTGCTGATCGAGTTGTTCGAGGTCTTGATCACCCTTCAGGTTGCTCTGCTGCTGCTCCATGAGCTGGCGAAGACGTGCATCGAGAACAACAAGTTGCTGTTGAAGCTCCGTGCGCGTCTGCAACAGAGCCTCAGCAGCCTCGAGGCTGTTGACACCCCAGAGCTTGAGCTTCTGCTCCAACAGAGACCGACACTGTGTCCTCTCGGCCATCAGTGCTGAAAGGCCGGTCCCTTCTCCAGGACTGACCAACAGGGTGACGTCTTCACCCACTTCAAGCCGAAAAGCACCAGTCCTTTCAGCAACGTCGCCAATCCCGAGCTGTACGCCATCGAGGCGCACAGTCATGTTCGAGGATTGCAATTCGACTCGCGATGCCATGCTTTGAAGACGGATCTCCAACTCACGGAGCTGTGTTTGCTGAGCTTGAAGAGCCGCCAAATCGTTGGCATCGCGACTTGGCAGTGCCGTCAGCTGTTGCTTGAGCTGGGATTGCTGCTGTTCGAATTTGGCGCGTTGTTCCTTGTGCCGACGCATGTCCAGGATCCGTTGTTCAAGCCGTTCCTGGTCCTGACGACGTCGTAGTGCATGGCCACGCTCTTCAAGCGTCTGACGCTTCAGGTCGAGTTGTTCACACGCACGTCGTTGATCAACGAGTGTGCTGGAGGTGGTCTCGGCGGACTCGTTCATGACCTTGAGCTCCTGCCGCAACACCTTCATCGCCGTTTCGGCAGCCTGGATTTCCTTGATCAGGCGACTCAGAGCATTGAGTTGTTGTTGCCATTGGCTCTGCCGAAGACGAAGAGGAGCCAGCCGTTGTTGCAGATCCTTGAGAGCGAGAAGTTGTCGACGTCGCTTCTGCACTTCCGGTGCACGGCACTCCAGCTGATCAAGAGCCTGCTCATTGGCGTCAAGCTCGATGCAGGCTGCTTCATAACTGAGCAATTGCTCCTGTGCTTCGGCTTGTTGCTCTGAAGCTTGTTGAACGTCCCGCCGGCGTTTCCAGAGTTCACTGTTTTGTTTCACGCCCCGACTGGTGAGGCTGGAGGCCACAAGTTGCTCAAGCTGGTTGTAGACCTGCTGATCCATCGGCGACTGCAGAGATTGCTCAGCCTGGCCTTCCAGAGCAGTGATCAATCCCTTGAGGTCATAGTGCTCGCCGCTGAGATCGAGCAGATTGCGACCGGCCAGTCCTTGCATCACCCAGAGGTGAGCCCAACGGGTGGGTAAAACACGGTTCACCTGACGGCTACCGATGATCTCCTCGACTCCCAAAAGAACAGCCAGCTGATCCTCGGCATCGCCACCAAGCAAAGCCTTCTGACCTGCTCGACTCAAGCGGCTGGTTCCGCCGGCACCGCTAAAACATTTCAACAATGACCAACGATGCCCAGCAGCATCGAAGTCGATCTCGACCTGGGGATGACCTGCATGTGTAGCCGAGCGCAGATCACGAATTGCTGCTCCCGTGGCAGAAGCACGCAGAAACAATGCGCGGTGCATCGCCTCCACAAGCGAGCTTTTACCGGATTCATTGGCACCTCCAATTAAGGTCAGCCCAGGAGCAAAGGACACCTCAAGAGCTCGATGCCGGCGAATGCTTTCCAGTCGGCAACGAATCAGGCGCATGGATCCATGGAGCAGAGACGGTGCAACTCGATCAAGGCTTGTTCAACCAGAGGATCAGCACTGCTTTGAAGCTCGTCCTGAAGACCTGCCGCAATGGAGCTGACCAGGGGACTATCCATTCGAAGCAGCAGCTCATCCCTCTCCTGCGCGGTTGGTTGACGGTGCAGCTTGCCTCGCAGGCGGAGGTGAAGAAGCTGTTCCCCGAGCAGCGCCAGGCGTTCCTCCAATTGGAGATGCCCCTGCAGACCAAGTTGTCCGTTGAGTTCAAGCCGCATCAGATCGCGACCCACACGACTGCCTACGGATTCGACCAGTGTTTGCTCAAGCCGGGCCAGATCGGCATCGCCGTTGAGGGTCATGGTGATCCGGTGCCAGCGCAGACGGCCCGTGGTTTTCACCATGACCGTTGGCGGCTGGGTCCTCTCCACATCAATCACGAGAACCTGTGATCTCAAGTCATCGGGCCCGGTGGGGAAACGATCGGGTTCCGGTGTGCCGCTGTACCAGGTTCTGCGATCAACCTCCATCAGCGCATGCCAGTCGCCAAGGGCGATGTAATCGATTTGATCACGGGGCAGAGACTCGAGACAAAGCTGATTGACCTGGCCTTCACCACCGAAACCCTGCACCGAGCCATGGGCCAGAACAACGCGCGGTTTCACCGGATCGAGTTGCGTCCAGTTGAGCTGATCGAGCCAGAGAGAAGGACTCTGGCTCATCCGCTGTCGTTGCAGGGGGCACGGCAGAAGAGTGACACCCGCAACATCAACCGGTTCCGGATTGAGCAGCAATTGAAGGTTGCCAGCACGCTGCTGCATCTGCCGGCGGAGATCCTCACGCCTCCAAATCCCACCGGCACCACCGTGATCGTGGTTTCCAGGGATCGCGACCACAGGTGATGGGATCGATCCCACCGCTTCCAACACCTCCATGACCATGGCAGCAGCCACCGTGCTCGAGTCGAACAGGTCACCGGCAACCAGCACAACGTCCACCTCTTCCTGGCTTGCCACTTCAGCAATCCTCAGAACAGCATCAACGCGCTCCTGCTGCAAACGAGCCTGTTTCTGAGAATTTTCAATCCAGCGATAGGGCTTGCCGATCTGCCAGTCAGCGGTGTGAAGAATTCGTGGCACCGGTGCCGTTCAGACAACGATCACTATGCTGCCGCGTTCCCGCCTGATTTTCCGCACACTGATTGCTGGCAAAGGGCAACAAAGACGGCATGTTTCGTGATGAGACCCATGCGATTCGCCGTGTCCTCCCCGCTCTCCAGCTCCAATTCGATCCTGGAGACCATTGCAGGGCTGTTCCATCCACCGGAACAGATCGATGGAATCAGCCAGCTCGGGTCTGGAAATGTCAACGACACATTTCTGGTGACACTCAATCGCAGCGCATCACGATCAGCCTTCGTTATGCAGCGCCTGAACACTGAGGTGTTCGAACAACCTGAATTGGTGATGCGCAATCTGCTGAAACTGGGCAGCCACGTTGAGCAGCGTCTTGCACAACAACCGCCAGAACTGTTGGGTCGTCGCTGGGAGGTTCCCAAAGTTCTGCCGACCCTGGATGCCGATGGCCACTGGGTGGAACATCAGGGTGAGTTCTGGAGGTCTATCACCCACATCGGTGCCGCCACCACAACGGATGTCATCCAAGACGACCTTCATGCCCGTGAGCTGGGCTACGGGTTGGGGATGTTTCACCACCTGATCAGTGATCTGGCCACAGACGAACTGGCAGACACGCTTGAGAATTTCCACATTGCGCCGGCTTACCTGGCTGAATTCGACCTGGTGTTCTCCAGATCAAATGATCAGATCAGCCATCGCACCACTCAGGCCGTCTCCTTCATCGAGGAGCGAAGACAAGGGATCGATGTTCTTGAGCAGGCCTGCGCACGAGGTGAACTGAAACGACGACCGATCCACGGAGATCCCAAGATCAATAACGTGATGATCGATAACGCCTCCGGACAGGCCGTCGGTCTGATCGACCTTGACACGGTGAAACCTGGACTGGTTCATTACGACATCGGCGACTGTCTGCGTTCCTGCTGCAACAGATTGGGCGAGGAGACTCTCGATGCAGGAAAGGTCAGCTTTGATCTCAACCTTTGCCGCGCGATCCTTGAGGGATATCTGTCGATCGGTCGATCATTCCTCACGCCAGAGGATTTCCGCTACCTACCTGATTGCATTCGCCTGATTCCACTTGAGCTTGGAATCCGATTTCTCACAGATCATCTGTCGGGAGACCACTACTTCCGAACATCAAGGCCTCAGCACAATCTCGACCGTGCTGAAGTTCAGTTTGCGCTCACACGATCGATCGAGAATCAATGGAAAGATCTCAACAACCTGATCGAAGAATTATCGCAAGAACGCTAAGCATTAGGCACTCACTAGGAGTGTACCAAAGAGAATAAAACAAACATCTTGACCAACGGATATAACGACAAGGAAAAACCAAAGCTCTTGCAGCTGCTCCTTTGCGACATCCCCCGACAAACAAGATCTTTCTGCCAAAAAGTATAAGCTTGCTACCAATCACCTGCGAATCAGGTCAAGGAAATGGGCTACTGAAGATGCCATCAAGAATCAACAGGATGGAAACAGTCAACCCCACTCCCATGTGGCGCAAAACGTCTGCCTACTGATCCGCCAAAGTCAGCGCTATAAGTTTCAGCCATATTGACAACCAAAAACCACTCAGATCTTGGCTGATTAACAATGCATTGGATCAGCCTGCAAAAATCAAGCCCCTCTCAAAAAGTGAAGTGGGATTACGCTTCTTACTTTAAAATAGTGATATTGTATTCCTTGGAGATCAAGATAGAGATCGTCGCGATTGCTTGCTGAACAATAAGATCAGCATATTGATTGGTCTCTTCATTGAAATCAGGAATCAGCACATCACAGTTCTGAAGGTCTGGGGATACATTCAGCCTCAGCCGCGCACGATCCTCCTCTGAACAATGATCAAGCACAGTCTCTAGAGCTGCTGAAATCAACCACTCCCTGGCTTGCCGATAACCAGGGGAGCGATCATTCTTTCCGGTTTCCTTTGACATCTTCTGCTGCTTGCTTGGTGTCAAACCAGGATGACTCAGCTCAGCGTGAACCGGTGTCGCCATAGCTGTTCCATCTCAGTCCTTGATTGGATGTTGTGTCTGTCGATCAATCTTGTTGGTTTGGATCTTGTTCAGCGTTTGGCTCTTGTTCAGAGTCTTCATCCTGAGGGTTGGCCAGTTCCAATTGATGGCGCGTGAGTTCCACGGAACAGGATTCGATCAGATCTGCTGCAAGGTCTTGCTCTTCGCCTTCAAGCCGAAGGTCCTGAGAAATCGGCGCTTCTGGACAGCTGATGGCAGCAACCTGCTGCAGCGCGTTGGTGATGGCAGACAGGTCGTTTTGCCAGGTGACGGCCAACCCCTCGATTTCAGCAAGCACTTCAGGACTGGCAGCTTTGATCCCAGAGACAGCATTCACGCGAGCAGCAATTCGGCGCTCATCCCAGACCGAGGCACCCACTAAATGGGCTGCATGAAGCGTGGCCAGGGAGCTGATGGCTTCGGCCTTGAGGGTTTTAACCGAGCGGCTGATGACACGTTGATCCAACGAGAGTGGTTCCACGGAAGGCAGATCAGCAGCATCCGCCGAAGCTGGAATCATGAGAGGGTCAGCATCCTCCAAGGGTTCCAACAGCTTTGGCAAGTCTTCGAATTCGTCGGGACTCACAGGTGGGGCGATGCGGCAGGCAACGCGAATCAACAGATCAGCGAAGTGTTCTCTCAGGCTCATGTTTTGTCAGCTGCCCCTGGTTCCATTCTGACTCTGCTCCTAGTCTGCGAATCTCAACAGGCCGGACTTCACCACTCAACAGTGACGACAAGGCACGCAATAAGGGATCGGGCTCAAACCGGCACAGCTTGGACGAGGATCTAAGGGATGGGACGACACCCTGTGATGGTGAGGCAGGTCTGCCCACTGATTCCCTTCGACCATGCTCAATGTCCGGCGGTTTTCGCTACCGCGGAGTTTGTCTGGACCGAAGACGCTGCTCTTGAACTGAGCTTCAGCCTTGGCCCGAAGCTGGCCGAAAGCAGCGTCGATGGCCTCTTGTTCAACAGCACTAAGGAAGAGAACACGTCACAGAGGCAAGACAACCTCTGGAAGCACACCTGTTTCGAAGCCTTTCTTGCTCGTGCGGGTGACGAAGGGTACTGGGAGGTGAATATTGCGCCGAACGGAGACTGGAACCTTTATCAATTCAGTAGTTACCGAACGGGTGGCATGGCAGAGCCACTGGCGGAACCCCCTGAAGTGCACTTCAGCATGGAACGTGTTGGTTGCCGCTGCACCATTCAGATTCCACTCCAGCCCTGGTGGCCTCACGCAGAGATTCCTGAAATTGCCCTGAGCATGGTTCTGGAAGACAAAAGTCAATGCCTGAGTTATTGGGCTTTATCCCATCCAGCAGACAAGCCAGACTTCCATGACCGGAGGGGTTTTCTGCGTTGGTGAACAGTCATCTGCCTGACACCAGGGTCTGGGTGCGTTGTCTGATGAGCATTGCTGTTCTGCTCAGTCCGATCACCGTGGCCTGCAAGACAGTTGAAACCATCGAGACGGCTAATGATGCAACGCCAAGCAGCGCAACAATCCCGAACCTGCCAAAGCAGGCAGACCGGCCCGTTGCTCCGAATGGTCGGAATTATCCCTTGGTGCCGAAAGAACCAAGGGATATCGCCGCGCTGATTACCGATATCGAGGCTGCCTTAATCACCCCGGAGCTGGCTCAACAAGACCTCGCCGCTCTGGCACACCAGCAACAGGTGATTTACAGAGTTCTCTCCAAGCGCCCGCAGCTGAGTGAGAACGTCCGCTCCCAAATTGATCCGCGCTGGCGCTGGGTCTTTGACCAGCACATCGCTGCCCGCAGAGAATTCCTAGCAATGCACCGTGGACCTGCATCGTCCACATTGCCGGCCTGGAGAATCCAGTCACCTGCGTCTGCTGATCAATTACTTAAGGCCTACCGCAGTGCCTCTGCGGCCACAGGGATCGACTGGACTGTTCTGGCTGCAGTGAATCTGGTGGAAACCGGAATGGGAAGGATCGATGGCGTTTCCGTTGCCAATGCCCAGGGTCCGATGCAGTTTTTACCAACCACCTGGGCAGAACCAGGCATCGGCAATGGTGGCAATATCCGTGACCCGTGGGATGCCATTCATGCTGCAGCTCGCTATCTCGTGAGGCGCGGGGGGTTGAAGGACATCCGCAACGGCCTTTGGGGTTACAACAACAGCGACCACTACGGCCGAGCCGTGCTCCATTACGCAGCACTGCTCAAGGAAGAGCCACTGACCTATCGCAGTCTTCACCAATGGCAGATCCATTACGCCTCCTCAGGCGGTGACCTTTGGCTGCATGAGGGTTATCAACAACGACAACCGATTGGGGTGAACGACTATCTGCGACAAAACCGCCACAGTGCTCCGCTGAAGGAAGAGCTCCAGCCCTGAAACAAGACGCAGACATGGGTTGAAGAAGCTGCAGCAGTGGCCATCCCCCCTGGCCTTTCATCGTCTGGCATCTACGCTTCGGAGATCAGGACTCAACAAGCTGCGTGGCAAAAGAACTCACCCATCGCGCCGACGAACTGGCCGGTCTCGGCTGGTCTGCTGACGATGTCAGTCGCTACGCCGAACTCTGGGAGTATCGGCAGCGCTGGGGGGCGATGAACCTGGAACGGGAAGATCGTCTTTTTCTGCGCAAAGCCGAAGCAGCTCTGCCCGTGCTGGCAACCGGCAAAGCCACTGTCAAAAAGAACACGCAAGACAAGTCGTACTACCGCTGGCTGCGTTTCCACCTGGATGCCATGAGTGCGGCACAGTCCCAGATGCAGCTCACTGAAGGATCACAGGGAGCGTGGCCGATTCTTCTGGAGGAAGAGTTGCGTCTCTTAGACCATTACCAGCCTGTCCTTGGTCTTCCGGACACGATCAAAGCCAAGAGCTTTGATGCCTTCCGGGAGCAGATGGCTGAACAGGCGTCTGCGCTGGACGGCAAGGAAATGCAATTACGCAGCCATGACTTTCAGGCCGCGCTGGCGGAACTGAAAGAAAAGGAGAACAGCAAATGGCGTCATTTACGCGAACTCACTGGGGAACAGCCCTATCCCGTGTTGCTGAGCGGAACGGTCGACAGCTTTCGCAGTGAAGTGCGCAGCAAGTTGACTCCGCTGCTGCGTCAGACCCTTCCCTCACTGGCGGAAACCGACAAACCTGATCCAGATGCCGGCTGAGGTCGCTCGATCGCTGCACCGCTAGAAATGGATTGACTTCTTTGCGATCGCCGTGACGGATCAGCACTTTGAGACCCTGCAACTGCACGCGGGACAGGTCCCTGATCCCACAACCAATTCAAGAGCTGTACCGATTTATCAGACCAGTTCCTACGTCTTCAATGACGCAGAACACGGCGCCAATCTGTTTGGACTGAAGGAATTCGGGAATATCTATACCCGACTGATGAATCCGACGACGGATGTCTTCGAAAAGCGGGTGGCTGCTCTTGAAGGAGGTGTCGCAGCGCTTGCCACGGCATCGGGGCAGTCAGCCCAGTTCTTGGCCATCACCAACTGCATGCAGGCTGGAGATAATTTCGTTTCCACGTCATTCCTCTATGGCGGGACCTACAACCAGTTCAAGGTTCAATTCCCCCGCCTCGGCATCAACGTCAAGTTCGCCGAGGGAGACGATGTTGCCAGCTTTGCCGCGCAGATCGACGACAACACCAAAGCGATCTATGTGGAAGCGATGGGCAACCCCCGCTTCAACATCCCTGATTTTGAAGGGCTATCAGCTCTCGCCAAAGAGCGAGGCATTCCCCTGATTGTGGACAACACCCTCGGGGCCTGCGGTGCTTTGCTTCGCCCAATCGAGCATGGTGCTGATGTGGTGGTGGAAAGCGCCACCAAATGGATTGGTGGCCATGGCACCAGTCTCGGCGGGGTGATTGTGGATGCCGGCACCTTCAATTGGGGCAATGGCAAATTCCCGCTGATGAGCCAGCCCAGCGCTGCGTATCACGGTCTTGTGCACTGGGATGCTTTTGGCTTCGGCAGTGACATCTGCAAGATGCTGGGGCTTCCAGACAATCGAAACATTGCTTTTGCCCTGAGAGCCCGAGTCGAAGGACTACGCGACTGGGGCCCGGCCGTGAGTCCTTTCAACAGCTTTTTACTGCTGCAAGGCCTGGAAACGCTGAGCCTGCGTGTCGAACGCCATGCGCAAAACGCCATGGAACTGGCGCAATGGCTGCAACAGCATCCGAAGGTCACAAGCGTTAGTTACCCAGGCCTGAATGGCGATCCATACCATTCAGCAGCCAAGAAATATCTGACAGGCCGAGGGATGGGCTGCATGTTGATGTTCTCGCTCAACGGCGGTTATGACGATGCAGTGCGATTCATCAACAGCCTGAAACTCGCAAGCCATCTGGCCAACGTGGGGGATGCCAAGACATTGGTGATCCATCCAGCATCCACCACACACCAGCAGCTAAGCGAAAGTGAGCAAGCTTCCGCCGGCGTGACGCCAACAATGGTGAGGGTGTCGGTGGGTCTTGAACATATTGACGACATCAAGGCTGACTTCGATCAGGCCCTGACATCGGGCGCCTGATCGGAGATGTTGTGACATGGCTCTGATCCTCCCGGCTAACTATCACAAGATCACCGCCGTTGAACGCAATCGCATTTCCTGGATCAAACCAGAGCAGGCAGAACGTCAGGACATCCGGCCCTTGAGGATCGGAATTCTGAACATCATGCCCTTGGGGAAACAGTACGAATTCAACCTGCTGCATCCACTGGGACTTTCAGTGCTGCAGATCGAACCAATCTGGATTCGTTTGCAGACCCATGCGTACAAGAGCTGGGACCAATCTCACCTTGACGGCCTCTACAAAAGCTGGGACGAGGCCAATGCCAAGGGACCTCTTGATGGATTAATCATCACCGGCGCACCTGTTGAACATCTCGATTTTGAAGAGGTGACCTATTGGAGAGAATTCGTAAAACTGGTTGATGAAGCACGCATCAGCTGCGCCAGCACTCTTGGTTTGTGTTGGGCCGGATTTGCATTGGCGTATCTGGCTGGGGTACGCAAAGTGCCACTTCAGCAGAAACTCTTTGGGGTGTTTCCGATGCGCAGCCTTGTGCCAGGCCATTCTCTGATGGGAACTCAAAACGATCAATTTCTCTGTCCGCAAAGTCGCTACGCGACGCTTCCAGATACCGCGATGGAGGCAGCCCAACGACAGGGGCGTCTGCGACTACTGGCACATGGAGAGTCGGTCGGCTACACGATCTTCGAAACACCAGATCAACGACAACTGATGCATCTTGGGCATCCCGAATACAACGTCGACAGAATTCTGGCGGAAATGGAACGAGACAAAGCCCGGGGCGATGTACCGCCACCACAGAACTTTGATTCCGACCATCCTCAGACTCTTTGGAGATCACACCGAAATCTTCTCTTTCAGCAATGGCTGTGGTTCTGTTATCAACGCGTGAGTTTTCAAGCCTAATCGAAACGGAAAATATCGACTCCATAGAAAACATCCATGCATCCTCTTGAAACCTTTAGCCAATGGCGCCGACGCTGGTTTGGCTGGCTGCCTATCCATCAACGATGGGAGCGATCAGCCGAGGACGTTGCACCAGAACGACATGATGATTGGTTACTGGATCCCATCAATCAACAAGAAGCATCAGCACTGTTTCCACATCTCAGCAAAGAGCGAGCAATTCTTCAATACCAAAAAATACGGCTCCAGATGCGTGAACAAGAACAGCGCGGTTACTAAAAACTTTAAGCCAATACAGCCGCGTGATAAGAATCAATTGCTAGACTTCCTAATAAGATTTAGAGGCCAGATCAGACCAAGCGAAATGAAAGCGAATGAATTCTCGCAATCAATTCTTTGCAATCCTTGAGCAATTAAACAACCAAAGAACATCACAGAATCAAAAACAGCTCGGGTGTCACAATGTCAACCTGAATGATGACTTTGATACATCATTGACTTCAAGATCAAACACAAGGAAAAATTTGCACAGGCATCAGGCACCGTCTGGATCAGGATCAAGCTTGTTGATCTCCCACAACGGTCCAGCTCACATCAACTGGATTGAATTCGCCATAATTGTGTCATGAAAAATCTTCTAGTGAAACTGCTCGGCCCCTTGCTGGCGATCGCAGGCGTGCTCGGGCTTACTGGTTCATCGATTCTCTGGAACTTTCAAGGTCGCACTCTGGGACTCCCTGCGACGGTTATATCCTTGTTAGTGCTTGCTGTCGGAATTGTTCTGCTACGTCCCCTGCAACCAACAGCATCAGCAGAGATCAGTGAAATTGTCGAAGATCAAAGATCCGAAGTCACCACAATTGCCTCTTCGGACGAAAGTTCGGAAGTTCAGAGCGGACAAAACAGCGCAACAACTGAGTTTGAGCAAAATTCAACTGACTCAAATTCAGTTGATGCGTCCAAAGAGAAAAAGCTATCGTTAACAACAGCCGAAGCGATCGCAGCTCAACTTGCAGCAGCAGAAGCGGATCAGCCTGAGCGCGTTCTGGTTAACTTTGCTCCGAATGCCTTACGTCCGGGAAATTCAATTCGGCCTAATAAGAGGGCTCCAGGAAAAAATTTGTCGGGTTTCCGGGATATGGCTTCTGATTTGTTCAAAACCAATTAACTCAATCTGAAGGATAATAAAGAAATCGTTTTTCATCGATTGCCATACGCATCGTAAAATTTTTAATCATTACTGAATCAGTATTGAACAAACACTTCTAGCCAATTAAGTTTACGACAAGCATACTTAGGCAAATATCTTATTTTCTAGGGTCTGCAGTACTTTCTGATAAAAACAATAGATTGAGAATCACCAAGCTGGTCAGCTTGGGCCCAATCCAAACATGCTCGTTCAAGATCGTTTGACATTTCCATCGCCATTCCATGATTGAAGTGGGCTGCGCCATCGTTAGGATTCATTTGAATCGCAACATCGAAATCAAGAATGGCACCAGATAGATCACCAGATCGCGCCCTCGCAATACCTCGACTGCCATACGTTTCGCTACTTGTTGAGTCAAGCTCTATTGACCTGCTGTAATCAATAATTGAACCCTCAAAATCACCATATCTAGCTTTAGTAACACCACGATATTGGTATGCAGCTGCATTCTCTGGATCCAGCTCAATGGCCCTATTGAATTCAATCAAGGCTCCATGATAATCGCCGGATTGTAATTTTTCAGCACCATCCTTGAGATAAGAATCAAAATTGGAAGCCAGACCTGGAGGGACAAACGTTAAAAGACAAACCATCAACGAAGCTATAATGATCCGTAAAGGCATTGTCTGAAATGACTTACTAAAACCAGTTTAGTCAACAGGCTGAGCTCAGCATCTTGATATGAAATCTCAGGTTATTGATCTCAAGAATCAGAGTCATTAGCCATCAAGCTTGCGTGATCGGCTCCTGATCAATCAAAACCAACTTCCAATTATTCGGATCATACTCACCATCACCAAACATAATCTTAGAAGCTTCATCCAAGCATGATGCTTCGACTTCCACCGTTTTTTCAATTTTCTGGTTCCAGAAAGAATAGATATGACCTTCCTCGTAATAAGCAAACGGCTTTGATGGCATCTGTGAATCAGGGAGCCAATCATCAAGAGCAATAATGTTATTAGTAATTTCTTCAATCATTTTCAACGTATCAATATCACCGTCTTCGAAATAGCCTTGCCAATTCATCTCAGCCCATTTTCCATTGTCCTCCATATACAAAACATAAGCCTCATCTTGAACCGTCTCACGCATCAAGCAAAAATTTTCGCCAGAAAACTCATATTCAGCGGATTGTAGCTTGTTACTGTCAGGCATCATGAGAAATCATCTTGATCTTGTACGAATCAAAAACACGAACTAACTTTAATTTTATAGGAATTCAAAATCTAGCATCTCAGATGATCCATTGAGTTCGAGCACTTAGTGTGACGATAGTATCCCTAACACTGTCATGCACGCCAGACAGAGCTGATTTGTGGAGGTGGGTTGGAGGGGAGCGTGACATGAACAAGTAGCTAACAAACGGTTTTCGATTCGACAGATCTCGAAAGGACTGGATCCCGATATGAAACCAAGCTGAATCTTCATACAAGCAGTTCAGCAGGCATTCATGGAAAAAAGAAACGACATAAGACATGTAAACTTGTAGAATCAAAATATCATTTTTGGGGTTCCATTACCTCAATTTCCAGGCAACCATGGCAAATTCAAGATTGAAAGGAGCCTGTTATGTTGTGCACCTAAATGACGGCAGTCTCTTAATTGAAGTCGATTGCTTTGAAACCTATGCAGAAGCATTGCAACAGTTCAACCAAACGATTGAACTAGGGTCATTTGGCCGTTGGAAAGAAGTGTATTTAGAGGGAAAAGATAAGGCAGGTCAATTCGTTGATATTTATCAAGTTCATGACTTTGGCAAGAACAGGTCAGACTGAACTGAACTCCCTCAAATTCGAATGCGGCTACATGCAAGGTTCTCCAAACACATACCAAGCTATACAGTCAATTTTGTAGACCGATTTGAACATGATCAACAGTCATCAGTTCAATAGCCCGTTAGAGCCAATCATGCAGTGTCATTGGTCTATTTTTGGTACGTATGGGGGAAGACAGCTTCAGCTGCAGAACTGATACTGAGAGCAACTCGCAGTGGAGCAGTGCTCATCGACTGGCATTGGTACAAAGATCTATCGGATGAGCAGAGGGGTCTCTACGATGAGCTGATTCAGATCGAGACAGAAATTTATTTGAGTCCAAGAGACTGCAAGCAACTCGTGAAGGGGCTTACACGGATAGGAGTCAAGACACCAACACAACTCAGAGAATGGTTTACCGCCTTGGCTGAAGCAGAAGATGATTAGCGGAGAAAGGCGCAGCTTCTCATACATTCAAAGAGATAAACAGCATTTCAATTAATCATTGGTTCTATTGTGAGAAATTTATTTAACAACCAATGATGTCGTTAGCAAAGGCATGAGATCTATACGGGCATCGAACAGAAAAGAGTAAGATGATTCGCTGTTGATCCTCCATCACAATGACGAAGAATCAACTTCTTGACAGGTGCCTATTACATTAATTTCCATAGTGATATTCCTTTGTTGAATCCTCTGCGCATAGGTGTACTCACTTACAGGATCAAGACTGATTCGGATTGTTTCTTCACTTGTACTGAAACCTTGTCCAGACCTGCCTGTACTAGAGAGTACACCGTCAATCATCTCAGCATTCAACCATTGACCGCCCTTGAACATCACCATTCTTCTCTGAGGATCAATGATGAATGTCTCGCTTTGCTTGCCTTTGTTTTGCTGAATGATTTCAGAAGTATTTGTATTGGCAACTTTTGAGGTGAGATCGCCTTTGCAATGGAGATAAATCAGCTCTTCAGCAATCGCAGAAGTGCCAGAGGTCAGCAGAACAGAAAACAGAGTGAGAAGAATCATTTCTGTCAGAAACATAGATTATTTCAGACTAATTGCTACTTGACGCCAAATGAATACTGAGGACATCTTTGCTCAATCCCAGGGTAAAATCTACTGTTGATTTGTTGCTCGCTCATTGAGGCAATTTGGTCAATCTTTTCTGGGTATTGACCCATAACCAATCCTATAGCCATTCCTTCATTCATGCCTCGATCATATGAGTTCATAACGCTTACATTTTCTCCTTTCATGATTGAGCAATAAGCATCAACCATTTGATTGATCATAAATTCAGAACTCATTACAGGCGCTCCAATGACACATGCTGCTGTGAAACCTGAGAGAGAAAGTAAGGAGTTGCGCTTCATGAGTGATTGACTTTTACCATTAATAGCACTACCTAAAGAACCTGCCATCATTTGCCATGAGCATAAGGCTTCAAGACTCCAATCCCCGAGCTGCTAAAAAATAGCCATAGAGATTTTTATCTCCTTCATACTCTGTTGGCCTGAGAATGCTTCATTGGCAGACAAGAGTCCGAAAAATCTGATCGCAACTTGAACCGGACGGAAAGCGTGAACCGATCAAACACTTACTGTGTTTCAGGTGGCTTCTAAGGGGATATCAATCAACTGATCAACACAACATGAGATCAGCTGAACCTTTGTGATTGGTGCTTACTCGAAAAACCATCCATAGCTGTGCAATCCGATGCCAAGAAGATTGACCCCGATGTAACACACAACAATCACCACCAAACCGAAAGCGGCGACAAGTGCCGGACGCCGACCTTGCCAGCCTCTGCTCAGACGTGTGTGGAGATAGGCGGCATAGACCAGCCAGCAAATCAACGCCCAAGTTTCTTTGGGATCCCAACTCCACCAACTTCCCCAAGCCTCATTCGCCCAAACGGCCCCACTAATGATGCCGACGGTGAGCAATAGAAAACCCACGGTGATCGTGCGATAGCTCAAGCTGTCGAGCTGCTCGGTGCGACTGAAATGAATGGATGAAAGCTGAACTTCCGGCGGGTTCTGGACGGCAACAGCGCCTTGCATCGACAACAGCTTCGGTCGTCGATAAGAACCGGTTCCGATGGAGCTGCTGCGAAGTTCCAACTCTTCACCACGGTCCGTCAGCAGCACGGCAACCGACAACAATGACCCCACCATCAGAGCCGCGTAGCTGACCATGATCACGCTGACATGCATCACCAACCAGCTACTGCGCAGGGCCGGCACGAGTGGTGATGCTTGCTGCAGCTGGTCAGGTAAAGCAAAGCTGGCAAAGGCAATACAGCCAAGGCCCATCGGGGTTGCGGCAGCTGCCACCAGTGGCGATGTCCAGTTGCGTTCAACCAGAAGTTGGGTGAGTGTGCAGGCCCAGGCCAGAAAACAGAGCGATTCGTAGAGGTTACTGATCGGGAAGTGTCCCGATTGCCACCAGCGCAGCACAAGCTGAGAGGTGAGCAAGAGGTTGGAAAGGGCGATCAGCGAGCGCACACCGCTGGAGCTCCGACCATTGGACAATGCCCAGAAACTCCACGGCAGAGCGACCAAGAGAAAGGCAAAGGCCATCAGACCCAGAAGCAGAACAGGTTCCGAAACGATCGCTTCCAGACCGGAAAACCCCATCAACCACCTCAAGCAGAGGACGTACTGACATTGATTCTGACGGTCTGGCTCATCGACTGGCCTGTCGAAGTAAGAAACCGCCACCCCCGAGACAGATCATGATCGGGCTCCATGCAGCCAGTATTGGTGTCAACGTCCCTTTGACACCCAGTGCACTGAAGCTTGAAGCAAGCAAGTAATACGTCAAAATCATCACGATACTGAGCGCAAAACCCTGGCCTCGATTGGTTCGATTATTTGGTTTAGCGCCAAGGCTTGCTCCAATCAATCCGAAAACAAGGCACGCCATAGGAAAAGTGAATTTCTCCTGGATCCGAACCTGCAATTTTCTGGCTCCCTTCAAATCACCAGAGTTCTGAAGTAACTGCTCAGCCTGCAACGCCTCAGCCACGGTCATATTGCGTGCATCCTTCGGCAGTTGGGCGATCCTGATCGGTGCTGCACTCAGTGGGTACAAATATCGATCGAAATCCGCAGAAGTGGTGCTTCCTGAAGGCGTCAACGTAAGGATCTGACCATTCAAAAATTCCCACTTCGCTTCGTTTTCGTTCCATACAGCGGTCTCCGCTTGCAACATCTGTGTAAAACCAGCGCGTGAAAAATCGAGCAGGGTGACATTAATCATCGTTCCATCACGAAATTTGCCCGCATAAAAGAGCTGCTGCAAACCCTTTTTTGTGGAACCATCGGCCTGCTCTAGCCGTCCAAATCGAGAATAAATAATGTCGTCACCTTTCTCCGAGGCGATGGCAGCGCCAAGCGCATTGCTCAAGGTCACCTCCGCCGACCGATTACTGCGCGGCACCAAGACGTCGTTGAACATAAAGGTGAGGCTGGACATCACCAACGCCAGCACCAGCGCAGGAATAATCATGCGAGTGGACGTAACACCAACACTTCGCAGAGCTGTAAGTTCGCTGTTGCTGGAGAGTCGGCCATAAGCCAGCAACGTGGCGAACAAGGTTGCCATCGGGAAAGACAGCACAAGGAAGCCGGGCAGACGCTCCAACAACACCTGCATAGCAATCAGCACAGGCAGATTTTTTTCAGATATCAGACGAACCAGCTCGAACAGCGCTCCCACAGTGATGGCGAGCACCGTGAACATGGCGATGGCGAACAAAAGAGGGCCAATCAACTCGCCGAGCAGCCAGCGATCAAGCAGCGGAATCCTGCGCAGTTGAGTTTTAATTCTGTAAATCAAAGCCTCCATCACAGCTGAAATCCCTCACCGAGGTAATGACGGCGCACCAGAGGATCGGACGCCACCTGATCCGAGAGACCAGAGGCCAGAACACTCCCGTCCGTGAGGATGTAGGCCCGATCGGTGATGGAAAGGGTTTCCCTCACGTTGTGATCGGTGATCAGAATTCCCATCCCCCGTTGACGCAGTGCCTGAATCAGTTGCTGCAGGTCGGCCACAGCCAGTGGATCCACCCCAGCAAAAGGCTCGTCCAACAGCAGATAACGGGGGCCTTCAAGCCCGACCGCTAGCGCGCGGGCCACTTCGCAGCGTCGACGCTCACCACCTGACAGCTGGAAACCCTTGCGATTCAGAAACGGCTGCAAATGAAAATCGTCAATCAGTTGATGCAGGCGTTCGCGGGCCTGTGGCTTAGCAAGACCGGTCTGGGCAAGAACGAGCTCCAGATTCTCCCGGACAGATAATTGCCTAAAAACACTGGGTTCTTGAGGCAGGTAACCGATCCCGAGCCGTGCCCTCTGAGGCATGGAAAGACTGGCAACAGGATGTCCATCCATCAAAATCTCGCCTTGATCGGGCTTGAGCAGACCGATAACGAGATTGAAGCTTGTGGTTTTACCGGCACCGTTTGGCCCCAGAAGACCGATCACTTCACCCGGTTCCAGTGTCAGCGTGAGGTCTTTCACCAGAGGTCTACCACCCAGGGCGAGAGAGACTCGATTGAGACTGAGACTCATGGCGTCAGCGGGGTCTGCGCTGGCTGATCCGGGCGCAGGATCATGGTTGAGCGCACCTGTCCGCCACTCGATGGCACTGCGACAGCCCGCTCATCCTCAAGGTTGTAGGTCACACGTTCAGCCCTGAGTGTGCTGCCATCTTCCTGCACCACGTCGACATCACCACTCAACACCAAGCGTCCCTCGCGACTGAAGTACTGAGCCTGACGTGAGGTCGCCACCGTTCCGCGGGAGGGGTAAACAATGCGGACATTCCCGATAGCAGTGACCACGCCAGTGACGTTGTCGGCTGTCTGGCTGTCGGATTCGATGGTGATCAAGCCGTCGTCCGATGGGGGACCCTCAAGAGGTGTAACAAACTCCTGGGCAAGAGAAGGTCCGACCAAGGAAAGGAGCAGACCAGCCCACCAGATCACGGAAGAGCGGAGCAAAGTCATCGATCGCTGAAACGGTGGAAACACGATCGGGCAAGGAGCTGAAAAGGTGATTTGACATGGTCCCATGAATCACTCCGCTGCAAGCAGTCGGGGTGGCGGTAGTGCCTCCGGGTCTGAGCCGGATTGAAGGGCGCTCAGGCGGTCAGCGACAGCCGTATGCAACGCGTCGAGGTCAAGTCCCAACGCGCTAGGCAATGAGGGCCTGAGACGCCCGATGCCTTCACCGAGAAGAATGGTTGCACCGCGGGTGTTTCCCCGTTCGAGGTGAACATGGGCGACAGCGATCTGAACGATCGCCTGAATCAACTTGCGGTCGGGATCGATCTGTTCATGCCAGATCTCCTCAAAGGCATCGTGGGCCTCATACCAGGCTCCGGAATTGAACAGTTCCAGAGCTTGCGGGAAACGGGGATCGTCGGCCGGACTCAACGCTTAGCCATCTTCTTCGCAGGAAGTTTGCGCAGACGGATCGATTCCGGAGTGACCTCAAGCATTTCGCCGGGGCCGATGTATTCGAGGGCCCGCTCCAGCGTCATCTGCACAGGTGCCTGAAGGGTGTCGAGTTCTTCAGCACCCGCAGAACGCATGTTGGTGAGCTGCTTCGACTTGCAGACATTGATCTCGAGATCCTGAGGACGATTGTTCTCGCCGATGATCATGCCCTTGTAGACCTTTGTTCCTGGAGCAATGAAGAACTGACCGCGGTCTTCAGCATTCTTGAGGGCATAGAAGGTGGCTGTGCCCTCTTCAAATGCAATCAACACACCGTTGCGGCGGGTGTCGAAATCACCCGTCATCGGGCGGTATTCGAAGAAAGAATGGCTCATGATCCCTTCACCACGGGTGGCGCGGATGAATTCACCGCGGAAACCAATCAGGCCACGGGAAGGAACGACAAATTCCAACTGCGTACGGCCATCAGCACTGGTTTCCATGTTCTGCATCTCAGCCTTGCGTGATCCCAGCTTTTCGATGCAGCTGCCCACAGCGGCTTCGGGGACGTCCATGACAAGGGTCTCAACGGGTTCGCAGGGTGTGCCGTCGATGGTCCTGAAAATCACCTGTGGCTGGGACACCTGGAATTCGTATCCCTCGCGTCGCATGGTTTCGATCAGGATGCCGAGGTGCAGTTCACCGCGACCACTTACTGCAAAACGATCCGGCGAGTCCGTGTCTTCGACGCGCAGTGCAACGTTGGTGAGCAGCTCCCGCTGAAGACGGTCGCGCACCTGACGACTGGTCACAAACTTGCCTTCTTTGCCTGCAAACGGTGAGTCGTTGACCACAAAGGTCATCTGCAGGGTTGGCTCATCAACCTTGATGAGTGGAAGTGCCTTGGGTTCATCTGGGCAGGCGATGGTCTCGCCAATGTTGACTTCGTCGAAACCGGCAACAGCCACCAGATCACCAGCACTGGCTTCAGCGATGTCCACACGCTGCAGACCCTCAAAGCCAAGCAGTTTGCTGATCCGGCCCTTCTTGAGGTTACCGTCATCTTTGATCAGGACTGCATTCTGACCCTGCTTGATCACGCCGTTGTGCACCCGGCCAATGATGATCCGACCGAGAAAATCGGAGTAATCAAGTGTGGTGATCTGAAGCTGCAAAGGCTTGGTGGAATCGCCAACCGGAGGCGGAACATGGCGCAGGATTGCATCGAAGAGCGGACGCATGTTGTCGCTCTCGGTTTTCATATCGGGCTTGGCGAATCCCCCCAGGCCGCTTCCAAATAAATATGGAAAATCACACTGATCGTCGTCAGCACCGAGCTCAAGGAACAGATCCAGAACCTTGTCGACAGCTGTTTCAGGATCAACCCGAGCACGGTCAATCTTGTTGACGAAAACGATGGGACGCAGACCCTGCTCGAGTGCTTTTTTCAGCACAAAACGGGTCTGAGGCATCGGACCTTCATTGGCATCAACGATCAACAGGCAGCCGTCCACCATTCCGAGCACACGCTCCACCTCACCGCCGAAATCAGCGTGTCCAGGCGTGTCAACAATGTTGATACGGGTGTCGTTGTAAGTGACAGCCGTGTTTTTGGAAAGGATGGTGATTCCGCGCTCACGCTCCAGATCGTTGGAATCCATGACGCAGGTGGGGACTGCTTCGTTGTCACGGAAAATGCCTGACTGGGCCAGCAGTGAGTCGACCAGGGTCGTCTTTCCATGGTCAACGTGGGCGATGATCGCGATATTGCGAATCGCCTTTTGCTGGGCGCTCATAGGAGTCTGTAGGTTGCGGAATGTCTCTTAGCGCCCGCAGGCGCAGTCGACGCACCTTATCTCAACGTGAGATCGTTTCGGGTCGATGTGGACGGTCTGGCCGAAGGTTGCTCAAGATCAGTGCCCGAGATCAGCGCAAATCACCACTCGAGCAGAACGACTGCCAATCACATCGAGTTTCAACCATCAACCTCCATTGGCCAGGCGACGTGCGGGTTCAAACCTTCGCAATGCATCCGCTGAACCTTCAAATCGCCAGTGCCAAGGCTCGTAGCTGACACCCTGCGAATTCACCGCAGGGAATGAAAGCGTGAAGTGATAGCTGGCTGCATGATCCTGAAGCCAACTGAAGGCGTCGGTCTGTTCAAACGAGGCAGAGAGATTCGTGGCTGGATCTGCCCCATCACCGAGGTCGACGGCATAACCAGTGCTGTGTTCGGAATAACCAGGTGGCGCCGAGACCTTGGCCCGCTCTGCAGCCGTTTGATTTCGCTCTGATTTGACGTCGAAGAAAATACTTTTTTGGAGCTCCTGGGAGCGATAACCGCTCAGCAATCTCAGATCAACACCATCAGCTGCAGCCGCACGGCGCATGGCATCAAGAGAGATAGCGGCGTCTCGATGCAATTCAATGCCCGCCCCCACTGGCACCAATTGATCTACGACAGCTTCTGCATAGGGGAAATGACCCAGCAAGCGACCATCTCGTCCTGGCATTTCATCAATGCCTTCCACCACCTGTGTTTTGGAACCGAAGGGCAGCAGTTCCGGAAGGAACATCACTGTGGCCAACGACAGTGAAAAAACCAACCCACAGGTGAGGAGAAGACCTAAGCCACTCCCCCGCTTCGGTTGATAGGAACGACTGCGGCGGGCGATGGGGATGTCATCGCGGCTGCTGTCACGCTTCCTGCTGCGGGTGGCGACAGCCCGAGACAAAAGAGCATTTCAATGATGTTTCGATCGTAAGGGGGGGCGCCAGTCCCAGCGGCGAAACAACGGATTGCGGTGTAGCTTCAATTTAGAGTCCAGCGGAGTGTGCTGAGATGCTGAGAGTTGCCGTCATCGGCGGAGGTCCGAGTGGATCCTGCGCGGCCGAAGTGCTTGCAAAAGCTGGCATCAGCACCTGGATATTCGAGCGCAAACTCGACAACGCAAAGCCCTGCGGAGGAGCGATCCCTCTCTGCATGGTCGAGGAATTCGAACTTCCCGAATCGATCATCGATCGAAAAGTCCGCAACATGAAGATGATTTCCCCCTCCAACAAGGAGGTGGACATCCGGCTGGACCCACTCGGTTACGACAACGATGCCTACATCGGCATGTGTCGTCGCGAGGTTTTTGACGCCTTCCTGCGCAACCGTTCCGCTGAGCTCGGGGCGACCCTTGTGAATGCGCTCGTTCAGAAGATTGATACCGGAACCAATCGCCAGGGGCCCTACACCCTGCATTACGCGGACTACAGCACCGGTGGGCCCACCGGTGAGATGAAGACTCTCGAGGTGGATCTGATAATTGGCGCCGACGGCGCCAATTCCCGCGTCGCTAAGGCAATGGATGCCGGTGATTACAACGTGGCCATCGCTTTCCAGGAACGCATCAAGCTGCCTGCTGAGGAGATGACCTATTACGAGGATCTCGCCGAGATGTACGTCGGCACCGATGTCTCCCCTGACTTCTATGCCTGGGTGTTCCCCAAGTTCGACCACGTGGCTGTGGGAACAGGAACGATGCAGCAGAACCAGTCGTTGATCAAGGGTCTGCAGAAAGGCATTCGTGAACGTGCGCGCAAGCGTCTGTTCAAAGGTGAGGTGATCAAGGTCGAAGCTCATCCCATCCCAGAGCACCCCCGTCCAAGACGCGTCGTGGGTCGGATGGCCCTCGTGGGCGACGCCGCTGGTTATGTCACCAAGAGCTCCGGTGAGGGGATTTACTTCGCTGCCAAGAGTGGACGGATGTGTGCTGAAGCCATCGTGGAGATCTCAGCCAACGGCAGCTGCATCCCCACTGAGAAGCAGATCAAGTCCACCTACCTGAAGCGCTGGGACCGCAAGTACGGCGCCACTTATGCGGTGCTCGATATTCTCCAAAGGATTTTCTACCGGAACGACGCCGCTCGCGAAGCCTTCGTGGAGATGTGCGATGACCGCGATGTACAGAAGCTCACCTTCGACAGCTACTTGTACAAGCGAGTGGTGATGATGAATCCCTGGCAGCAGGTCAAACTCACCCTGCGCACTGTGGGAAGCCTTTTGCGTGGTCAGGCACTGGCACCGTCGAACTACGGGTCTGTTCCCTCAGCTGTAGGTCGCTCAGACGGAGACTTCCTTGCCGAGGAAGCGGCCCAGGCGATCCAATCGAAGGCCAGCGAAGACCCAGCTTCAACTATCGAGGAGCGTACAAAAGTCACCAGCAGCTGAGCTCATAAGCGGCTGAGCTCGGCCGTTGACGGGCTCACCCCGCTGTTCATGACTGGATGTTGTCGAAACACGCCAAAACGGAAGCCTGATTGCGCAGTACACCCAACAGGTTCAGACGGTTGCGTCGCACTGCTTCGTCCTCAGCCATCACCATCACACTGTTTTCACCGTCGAAGAAGGCTTCGAGGGCTCGGGCAGCACCCTGGAGCTCTGATGCCAGACCTTCGTAATCAGAGGCCTCAGCAAGCGGACTGAGGGTCTCCAACTGCTTCAGCAGATCAGACTCACTGGGGGAGCCGAACAACGAGGCTTCGATCACGCGATCCGGAACCAGTTGAGACCTGTCGAGATCTCCTTTCTCGGCGAGCTTGGATGCCCGTTGAACCACAGCCTGAACCGCTTGAAGCCGGCCATCAGCCCGCAGATCCTGGAGCAACAACAACCGTTCACGCGCATCAATCGGATCCTGAAGCAGGCGTGCGCTACTGACGCCCTCTCCGCTCACGGCCTGCACAAGATCGGGGGGAAAACCATCTTCCTCGAACTGAGACACCATGCGTTGGCGCAAAAGCTGTCCCAGATCATTGGCAAGAGAAGCCGCGTCGAACTGAAACGCTGGGAACAACCCTGCCCAGTGGTGTGCTGCTTTGCCCAAGAGAGTTTGCAGCGGGAGGCGCCAGCCACGATCCCAGAGGATCTGAACGATCCCGTTGCCAGCACGGCGAAGCGCATAAGGATCGGACGAGCCCGTCGGGCGTTGACCTTTGGCGAAAATGCTGAGCAGAAGCTCCAGGCGCTCCGCCAGCGCCAACAGGGCACCGGCTTCGCTTGAGGGAGGTGCGTCGCCGGATCCGGCGGGTTGATAGTGCTCAGCCACTGCCAAGGCAACATCGCGGTGCTCACCCTCTTCAAGCAGATATTTGCCGCCCATCAGGCCTTGAAGTTCCGGGAATTCACCCACCATCTGGCAGACAAGATCGTTCTTGCAGAGATGGGCCGCACGGCGTCCATGGTCTGCCAGTGAGTCGCTGGTTGCCAGAGCCTGAACCAGCTGCTCCATCACCCAGCCAATCCGCTCGGTGCGATCCAGCAGGCTGCCGAGACCTTCGGCAAAGGTGACGCGATCGAGCTCCTGACGGCGCTGCTCGCTGGGCTGACGGCGGTCAACGTTGAGGAAAAACTCCGCATCAGCAAGTCGAGCGCTCAGAACTCGCTGATTACCACTGACAATCGTGTTGGAGGCATCCGGCAGTCCATTGCCAACCAGCAGAAAATCAGACAGCAACACATTGCGAGCCTCAAGCTGCAGTGGATCGGCAGTCGCGTTCGGTCGTCTGAGCGGGACATAGCGCTGATGCGACTGCATCACCGTGACAATCACTTCTGGGGGTAGATCCAGATACTGATCGGCAATTTCACCCTTGAGGACAAGCGGGGCCTCCACCAGATCCACCAGCTCCTGAAACAAACTCTCAGGACAATCCGCCTCACCACCGCAAGACGCTGCCTCCGCAGCAATGCAACTGCGAATGGTTTCGGCACGCCGATCGCGATCCACCATCACACCGGCTTCAGCCAGACGCGCGGGGAGTTCATCCGCTGACTTCAGCTCAGCGAGTGAGTCGTGGAGACGGTGGCCACGACTGTGACGACCACTGCGCACGAGGGGATCAGATGCATTGAGCGTCACTGGGATCAAGGTCTCACCCAGCAGAGCGACCAGCCAACGCACGGGTCGACTGAACCGCTGCTCTCCACTTCCCCAGCGCATGAACCGACGACCCTGAAGGCAGTCGATCCACTGGGGGATGAAGTCCTGCAACAGAACAGAGCTCTCTTGACCAGGTGTGCAAACGCTCGCAAACAGACAGGGGCCCTTGGGCGTCTCTCGACTTTCGAGCTGCGAAGGGTCCACGCCACAACGCTTAGCGAAACCGATGGCAGCCGGTCCAGGCTGGCCGTCAACCAGCGCCTGGGACACAGGAGGGCCCTTTCGATCTTCCTCAAGATCAGGTTGTGAATCGATGAGATCACTGATCTGAACTAGCAAACGACGGGGTGTGCCCGTGACGGAGAGCTGTCCATGGTCAAGCCGCAGCTCCTTCAGATCAGTGCGGACACGCTGCTCCAACTGCTGGAGCGCTGAGCGCACGAAATCAGCCGGTAGTTCTTCGGTGCCGATCTCGAGCAGAAACGTGTTTGCCACTCCACGTGCCAATGCAGGTGGCGACTTTATGAGACGCCGCTTCGCTAGTTTCAAATGCAACAACGGTGCACGTGTGAGCGACGGACTGACAGCCACATCCAATGCCCAGGAGGCCGTCGTGTCTTCTGTGCTGGATGGGCCTGCAGCGCGCACAGAGTCGATCGATACAGCATTGTCAAAAGCTGAGAAAAGGAAGCTTTACAGCGGTCATCTGCGCGAACCGCTCCAGTCGGAACTGCTAAACGACGACATCCGTTTCAGTGAGGATGCGGTTCAGCTGCTGAAATTCCACGGCAGCTATCAACAGAACCATCGCGAACTTCGCAAAACCGACAAGGTGCGTTGCTGGCAGATGATGCTGCGGCTGCGCAACCCAGGTGGTCGGGTTCCAGCTGACCTGTTCGCAGCTCTGGATGACCTCTCCGACCGCTACGGCGACGGCACACTGCGCGCCACCACCCGACAGGCCTTTCAGATGCATGGGGTGCCCAAAGGTGACCTGAAGACTGTGATCGGCACGATCATCACCAACCTGGGCTCAACTCTCGCCGCCTGTGGTGATATCAACCGAAACGTGATGGCGCCCCCTGCGCCGTTCGAGAAGGGTGCTTACCCCGCCGCACGTGCGCTCGCTGATCAAATCGCTGATCTGCTCAGTCCTGAAGCAGCTGAGGGGTCCTATCTGGACATGTGGATTGATGGTGACCACAGCTATCGCTTTCAACCAGCCAAAACGGTCAGCAAGGCTCGCACCCGCCAGCAAAAGGGAGGAGTCTTCTCGGGCAGCGGAGCGGAACCCCTTTATGGCGACACCTACCTGCCGCGCAAATTCAAGGTCGCCGTCACCGTGCCCGGTGATAACTCAGTGGATCTGCTGACGCAGGACATCGGTCTTGTGGCTTTTGTCGATGCCTCAGGAGCACTGAAAGGTTGCAATGTCTACGTGGGTGGCGGCATGGGCCGAACCCACAACCAGGAAGACACGTTTGCAAGAACCGCCGACGTCCTCGGGTACGTGAAAGCAGAGGACATCTTCGATCTGCTGCAGGCGATCATGGCTTTGCAGAGGGACCATGGAGATCGGGAAGTCCGCAAGCACGCCCGAATGAAATATCTCCTGCATCAGCGGGGGATCACCTGGTTCAGATCAACTCTGCGCAAGCACTACTTCAAAGGTGATCTGAAGGGGATCCGCCAGGAACCGGTTGCCAAGCTTCAGGACTATCTGGGTTGGCACCGTCAGAAGAAAGGCCTCTGGTTCGTTGGCTTACCGATGATGTGCGGACGACTGGAAGGTGCAGTGAAAAAAGGGTTGCGCAAGATTGTGCAGACCTATCAACTCGAGGTCCGACTCACGGCCAATCAGGACCTACTGCTCTGCAACATCGGGGCTGCACAGAAAACATCGATCAAGCAGGAACTCGCCGAACTGGGATTTGAACTTCCAGGTGAACCGGCCCCACTGGCACGTCATGCGATTGCTTGCCCAGCTCTTCCGACATGCGGGCTGGCGATCACAGAGGCCGAGAGAATTCTCCCCGATGTGCTCGATCGCCTGGATGCGTTACTGCAAAAACTGGGCATCAACCAATCGGTGTTGGTGCGCATGACCGGATGCCCCAATGGCTGCGCCCGGCCTTACATGGCCGAACTCGCTCTGGTGGGCAGTGGCCTGAATCAATACCAGCTCTGGCTGGGTGGGACTCCGAATCTTCAGGTGCTCGCCAGGCCCTTCCTGCAGAAGATGCCCCTTGATCAACTGGAATCAACTCTTGAGCCCTTGCTGATCAACTGGAAACAGTGCGGGGTCAGGCGCAGTTTTGGAGCTCACGTCAACAGGCTCGGAGACGAGTTGGTTCAACAACTCCTGGAAACGGAGGCGTAGATCGCTCCGGGGGTCTGTTGTTGCCAGGCCCAGAGTTGATCTCCGTGGCTGAAATGCCACCATTCATTGGGATGTCTGGCAAAACCAGCCTTGGTCATCACTTCGTTGAGCAGACAACGACGACCGTGCCAGCGAGCCACCTCACCGTAGGGATTCTCTTCAGCCTCCTTGGCGTGGTGATCAGGAATGGACTGATCGCCGATGGCATCGATGTCACCACCCATCTCGAGCAGAGCTCCAGAGCTATCTGCAAGGGTGAGATCGACTGCGCCACCGGTGCTGTGTGGAGGGGGTGTGCAGGGATCAGGACTCGGAGGAGCCCAGAACTTGGCCACATCGCTTTGCACCTGTTGAAGAGCTGCAGCCATCAACGGGTCTGAAGGATCAAACCCCTGGGAGCGACATTGCTCCTGAATTGCGTGCTCCACCATGAAGGCCTGCACACGGATTGGTCTCCACGCGTCAAAAATCGCCAGCTGCACCGTGCCGACCTCAGGGTCACTGCGCATCGACAGAAGGGTTTGTGCGGCAATCAGCCGCTTGAGAACGCCGGAACGCAATCGATAGGGATCTGCATCTTCGCCATACGGTGCGCCGACGCAGGCATAGGGATGGGGCTCAAGGCACAGGAAACGTGGCTTGAGCGAAACAAGCGGCTCACCACAGTCGTCGATCACCACATCGCTCCAGGGACGACGCATCCGACCTCAGAACGCAAGGCAGCCATCGTATGGGGAGATCAACAGCAGCGACGATGGACTTCAATTGAGCTGAGCCGCAGATGTCACACGACTGCGCTGCTCATCAAGAAGACGCCTGAGCACGGCATAGTCTCTGAGCTCAGGATCTTCACGCAGGATGTCGGCAGCTTCTTCTCGCGCTTCCTCAAGCACAGATCCATCATCAGCCAGGCTTGCGAGCGCTAGATCCGGAAGGCCGGATTGACGGGTGCCGAGGACCTGGCCAGGTCCACGCAAGCGCAGATCCATTTCAGCGATCTCGAAACCGTCGGTGGAACGCACCAGCACCTCAAGACGCTGGCGGGCTAGCGGGTTGCGACTGTCGTTGATCAGCAGGCAGTGGGAGGCCGCTGCGCCTCGGCCGACACGACCACGCAGCTGATGCAACTGCGCAAGACCGAAACGATCAGCATGGTCGATCACCATCACACTGGCCTCAGGCACATCCACGCCCACCTCCACCACGGTGGTCGAAACCAGAACCTTGGTCTCCCCAGAAGCGAAAGCTCTAATCACAGCCTGTTTGTCGGCGCTTGCAAGACGACCGTGCAGAAGACCCACCTGAAGATCAGGAAACACCTCATCGGCAAGCTGTCGGTGCACATCCACTGCTGAGCGCAGATCCATCTTTTCGGACTCCTCCACCAGAGGCAGAACGACATAGGCCCGCTGGCCCTTGTCCACCTCGTCCCGGATCAAGTCGTAAGCCTCGTCGCGATTCGAACCGGTGATCATGGCGGTACGAATCGGCGTCCGGC
Organism: Synechococcus sp. GEYO; assembly: GCF_900473955.1. NCBI lineage: Bacteria > Bacillati > Cyanobacteriota > Cyanophyceae > Synechococcales > Synechococcaceae > Synechococcus > Synechococcus sp. GEYO. The sequence goes on along the minus strand of NZ_UCNL01000008.1, from coordinate 117,830 downwards.
CGGGTGGCAATTCATCGATCTGACTCACATCCAGATCACCATGCAGCGAAAGCGCCAAGGTGCGAGGGATTGGCGTAGCCGTCATGGTGAGCAAATGGGGTTGCAGACCCTTACCGAGCAAACGGTTGCGCTGACGCACACCGAAGCGGTGCTGTTCATCGACCACCACGAGGCCAAGACGGGAGAAGGCCACCGGGTCCTCCAGCAGGGCATGGGTGCCAACCAGAATTTTGCACGCCCCAGAGGCAACGTCAGCGAGGATCCTGCGCCGTTGCTTCTGTGGTGTCGACCCCGTTAACAGCTCAACGGTGACATGCAGCGCCGGCATCCATCCGCAGAGGCTGCGGTAGTGCTGCTCAGCAAGAACCTCCGTTGGGGCCATCATTGCCCCCTGCCATCCAGCCTGAATGGCCCTCAACAGCGCAGCCACGGCAACGACCGTCTTGCCGCTGCCGACATCTCCCTGAACCAGTCGAGCCATGGGTTCCTGGCGGTTCAGATCTGACTCGATTTCCGCCAGCACCCGCTGCTGCGCTGCAGTGAATTCAAACGGCAGCATGGTGAGGAACCGACCCAGCAACCCGTCACGATCCGAGGCACTGCTGCTCAGGGAGGGAGCGGAGCGCTGCTTCAACGCCGCGCGGCGTTGCATCAAGCCGAGCTGCAGCAACAGAAACTCGTCAAAGACCAGGCGATGCCGGGCCTGCTGAAGTTGATCAGATGACTCAGGACAATGAATCGCCACCAAGGCCCGATCGCGACTGAGCAGCTGCCGAGCATCACGCCGGCCCCGGGGAAGGGGCTCTGGCCAAAGACGCACCGAAGGCAGAACGCGTTCGATCAGCGAACGGAAGCGATCCGCGGTCAGCCCCTCCGTCAGTGGATATACAGGCAGCAGCCGGCCTATGCGGCTGGAACGAAGCGGTGCCTGAGCACTTTCCATCACTTCGATCAGTGGATCTTGAAAACTGATTCCATAAGGCCCGCTTTTGACCAGACCACTGACGGCCACCGTGGCTCCATTGGGGTACTGACGGGTCTGACCATGCAGATAGGAGGGATTGCTGAACCGCTTTCCAGCCAAGAACCGGGTCACCTTGATCCGCCCTGTTGGATCCTGAAGCTGCAGCTCAATGATCGACAGGTTGGGATTGCGGGGACTGGTGAAGCCATGGCAGCGACGCACCGTGGCCACGATCGTTGCTGTTTCACCCGGCACAAGGGCATCTATGCGTAGCAGCGCCGAATAGTCGACGTAATCCCTGGGGTAATGGAGGATCAGATCACGCACCAGCAATAGCCCCAGACTGGCCAGTCGCTCTGCGAGTTTCGGCCCGATACCTTTCACCTGAGCGAGTGGACTGTCGAGACCAGGTGCGGCAGGCGTGGATGGAGCAGACGACGAAGATCGTTGCGCAACCTTCAGACGCGGTGGAGCCATGGGTGCTGATGGCTCCAGCCGCTGGCGCAGAGCATGCAGCCATTGCCTAACTACGGTGACCTGTCGGCGGCGGGCTGCATCATCAAGGGATGCGTAGTCGGCGAAGTCCTTCGCCAAAGCCAGAAGCCGAGGCGGAACATCGCCTGGCAAAGGGATCTGCGGAGGCGTTCCCAGCTCGCGCTGCATGAAGCTGTCAAAGCGTTCGTTGCGGCCCTGAAGATTGCTGAAACCGCGGTCTACCTCCAGTGACAACGCCTGCTGCAGAGGTCGGATCCACACCAGAAACCGCTCAAGAGCCTGATAATCCAGGCCGGCGTTCAACTGAGTTGAGGAGTCTCCGGCTGGTTGGGCCACCAATCGTTCTGGACCTCTCGGACACTGGCGCGACGCTGCCAGTGTCGCTCCTTCAGCAGCAAACTGCCTAGATCACGACGTTGCAATCGAAGACGACTGCGACTGCGTCTCAGAACATGGTCATCGAACTCAAGCTCGGACGGGCGCATCAAGACGCAGGCCGTGTCCATCGCCTGGTCGTCGTTGACCATTGAAAGAGGCAGCGTCAGCCTCAGCACATTGGAGGGTGCTGACTGTGATGGCAGCTGACCAGTGTTAACGGCATCTAAAAGCTGAATGGGAAGCAAGCTGCGCGTGACCCCCGCTCGCATCAGCTCAACATTCACAGCGTGGGACACGTTACGGAGTCTGCGAATCAAGGCGGAATCGACTGAATCCATCCAACTCAACAAACCGCTTGCTGTCGATGGCATCAGCTGATCGCTGGATTGGGCTGCCTGGGGAAGAAGGGAATCGTCGGCTTCGAGACCGCTCTGAAACTCCTGGGAGGACTCACCCTGATCCAATGATTCACCGGCCATGACAAACAGCGACCGCAGAATCTCCAGTTCCGACAGCTCGGCTCCTGGATCAGGTGATGTTAGTGACTGAGGATCAATCGCTTCAGGACGATCCAGCGAATCATCCGCTGAGGAAGGCGGATCGTTCGGCAGCAGACCCTCCAGCAGATCGGGACGTTCCAGAGGCAGATCCAGTCCCAGCTCAATTCCCTGGGACGATGCATCTTGGTTCTGTGGCTCGACGCTGCTGGTGGCTCGATCCGCAAGATTTTGAACCTGCTGAATGCGGGACCGCCGATCTTCGTCATGAAGGCGCAAGGCCAGAACAAGCAACTGCTCGATCGTGATCATCGATGAAGCACGCTGAACGAGTGCATCAATGCGTTGCTGCAACACCGTCTGGCGGTCTGAGAGCGATGCGCGTTGCAGAGGCGAAAGCGAGCAGAGCAAGTGGCGGATCGCAGCTTTGACTGCGGTGGGCAAGATCCGACGCACCTGTTCCAGATACTGAGCCTGCTCTCTGTAGAGATGGGGTGCCAAAGAGTTACAGCGATCTTCCAGACGTGCAAGCTGCACGCCTGGATCGTGCGCATGACGACTCCCAGGCAATCCCGTCAAGATCAGCCTTTCGACATGGAGGCGACTTCTGCAGCGAAGTCGGACTCTTCAATCTCAATGCCCTCTCCAAGGGTATAGCGGGTGAATCGACGCACCTTGACGTTTTCGCCGATCTTGCCTGCTGTCTGTTTGACGAGCTCCGCCACGGTCAACGAGCTGTCCTTGATGAAGGGCTGTTCCATCAGAGCCAGTTCCTTGAGGCGCTTGTTGATGCGACCCTCAACAATCTTCTCCTTCATCTTCTCGGGCTTGCCTTCAAGGTCATCACGGCCCATTTCGATCGCTTTCTCACGCTCGCGGATCTCTGAAGGAATCTCATCGGTGGTGACGTACTCCACACCAGGACAGGCAGCCACCTGCATGGACACGTCGCGGAGCAATTCCTGGAACAGGTCGCCACGCGCAACGAAATCGGTTTCGCAGTTGATTTCGATCAGCACACCAACGCGGGCTCCCGTGTGTATATAACTGCCGATGGCACCCTCAGCGGCAGTGCGACCAGATTTCTTTTCGGCGCTGGCGATACCTTTCTGACGAAGCCACTCAACGGCTTTGTCGGCATCACCATCTGTTGCTGCAAGAGCTTTCTTGCAATCCATCATTCCAGCGCCGGTCTTGTCGCGGAGTTCCTTAACGAGCTTGGCGGATACGGCAGCAGCCATCGGATGTGTTGGTGGAGGACGTTGGGACAAAAAGATCCGCCTTCCCGCTCTGGCGGGAGGGCGGCGTGAACTTAGCGGCTAAGGCGACTCAACCTTGGTTGTCGGCGCCACGCTGCTCGTTGGAACCATGACGGCCTTCGTTGATGGCATCAGCGAGGCGACTCAGCACCAGCTGCACGGAACGCACAGCATCGTCATTGCAAGGAATCGGCACCTCGCAGAGATCGGGGTCGCAGTTGGTGTCAAGCATCGACACCAGAGGAATATCGAGCTTACGGGCCTCGAGAACAGCGTTGGTCTCGCGACGCTGATCCACCAGGACCACCACATCGGGCAGACGACGCATGTTCTTCAGACCACCGAGGTACTTCTGAAGACGATCAAGCTCCCGGCGCAGCACAGCGGCTTCCTTCTTGGGGCGCATGGCGATCGCACCGCTGGATTCCATCCGCTCCAGATCCTTCAGGCGATCAATCCGGGCCTTCATCGTGGTCCAGTTGGTGAGCATTCCACCCAGCCAACGCTGGTTCACATAGGACGCTCCACAACGTGCCGCTTCATGAGCGATCACCTCGGACGCTTGTTTTTTGGTGCCAACGAACAGAAAACGCTTGCCGCTTCTGGCCGCGGTGCGCGTCCATTTGTAGGCATTGTTCATGCAGACAGCGGTCTGCACAAGATCAATAATGTGAACTCCGTTGCGCGCGCAATAGATGTAGCGCGACATCTTGGGGTTCCAGCGACGGGTCTGGTGACCAAAATGGGCACCAGCTTCCATCATCTCGGCGAGAGTGACGACAGCCATGGTTGTGTTGAGGTTTCGGGTTCGCCTCCACCTGTCAGGGATGGTGTGGTGAACCGGGGTTCAGATCACATCCAGCACCCGAAACAGACAGGTGTGCGGTTTGAAAGGACCTGGCGAATTTAACAAAGTACCGGCTCAGGACAGCCCGGCCTGACGCGCTTCTCGAAACAAAGCCTCCACACCGATGCGGTTGAGTGGAAGTCTCAGCAGCTCAAGTGCCAGCGACGGTTGACCCAGGCGAATCAACCAGGCCAGCACTGGTCGCAAGCTGCGTTCATTGAGCAAGCCCCCCAACGTCAGCAGACCCCAGAGCAGACGATGCATCCAGGTGAACTGGATAATCATTCGCACCCTGCGACTGGGATGCTTTCGATAAAACACAAGCCCCATGCGGGCGCGTTCCCGTTCGACCCTGATGAGGTCAGGGATCTGCGCAAGGCGAAAAGCGGGATGCCAGTGATAACCAACGGCTTCAGGACAGCGAACCAGCTGCACTCCCATCTGGCGGAGACGTTCACCCAGTTCGAGGTCCTCCCAGCCGTACAACCTGAATCCCGTATCAAACAGGCCAGACTGTTCCAGCACTTGTCGATCGATCGCGACATTTCCAGTTGCGAAATAAGCCCAGGACAGATCACGCAACTTGTGACGCTCTCCTGTTGGATTGTCGAAATCAGCGGTATTGATCACTGCGCCGTAGGTGAAGCAGAGACGGTTTCCGGAACGCTGCCATTGCCTCGCAAGAGCCTGCGCATGACTGGCCAGGAATGTCGGCGTGACGACCAGATCACTGTCGATGAAGACGATCACATCGCCCCGGGCATAAGCAACGCCACGGTTGCGTCCCTCGGCAGGTCCCCCATGGCTCTGCTCAATCAAACGGACCTTAGAGAATGCCCCTGCCGATGATCTGAGCCAGTCAGGCGTGCCATCGGTGGATCCGTCATCCACCACGACAACCTCATACTCATCAATTTCTGAACAAGCGCTCTGACAATCCAAAGAACGCAGACACTTCTCGAGGATGTCGCGTCTGTTGTAGGTGGGAATCACGACGCTGATGAACATCCGCCCGCACGATGAGCCGTTGTGAGTCAGCCTAAAGGCAAGAAAAAAGGGAGCCTTCAGCTCCCTCTGAACAAGCTGTTTGCAAACAGATCAGTCTGCAGCGCCACCATTGTTGGCAGTGCCTGTCACACCGTTGCCGGCACCTTCACCACGGCCGTCATTGCGCATCTTGCGCTTCTTGAATTTGCGCGCGTAGGCGCGATTGCGCTCCTGCTTTTCCTTCTTGAGGTTTCTGCGCTTGGCCATTCGGGAGTCCGGAGCTTCTTGAAGTTCACCCCAACTTACTCAATGGGCTGAAGCAAACGGCCATCCTCCATTTTCACCAGCCTGTCAGCAACATCAAGAATGCGCGGGTCGTGGGTGACCATCAACACCGAACAGGCTTGCTCGCGAGCCAGGCGCTTGAGTAATTCCACAACCTCACGACCGGTCCCGCTGTCCAGCGCTGCCGTCGGTTCATCGGCAAGCAGCAGCTGGGGCCTAGCAGCCAGTGCACGAGCAATGGCCACGCGCTGTTTCTGACCACCCGAGAGGTCCTGAGGAAGCTTGCTGAGGTGATCCTCGAGCCCTACGGCCCTGAGACACTCTCTGGCCTGATCACGGCGACCGCGATAACTGAAGCCCTCAAGGAGATCAGCTCCCATCTGCACGTTCTGCTCGGCCGTGAGGCAACGCAGAAGATTATGGCCCTGGAAAATCATGCCGATCCGGCGGCGAAGCAACTGTCGTTGGCCCCGGTCAGCACCCTGGAGCTGCTGTCCAAACACGCGAACATCCCCCTGCTGGACTTGTCGAAGCGCGCCGATCAAGGTGAGCAGAGTGGTCTTGCCACACCCTGATGGACCGGTCAGCAGCACCACTTCGCCGGCTGAGATCTGAAGATCAACCGACAGAAGAACCTGCCGACGCATTGACCCACGTCCGTACCAGTGGCTGAGATTTTCAATCTTCACCGTGCTGACGACATCAGCACCTTGGTGTTGAGCTGGATGAGAAAGAACCGTCATGGTCTCAGAAGATCTCCGCCGGATCGGCATCCACCAGACGGCGCATGGCTAAACCTGCCGAAGCCATGCACATGACCAGGATCATGCTGAACACCGTGATGGCTCGACTGAAATCCATCGCCACAGGGAGTGCGGTGGCACTTCTCACCAGCAGATAGAGACCTTGCCCGGCGGCATAAGCCGGCAAATATCCAAAGAGCGCAAGCAGAAGCCCCTCGCGCACAACCACACCCAGCAGAGTTCTGAGCTTGTAGCCCATGGCCATCAACGTGGCGTACTCCGGCAGATGGTCACTGACATCGGAATACAGCACCTGATAAACGATCACGCAGCCGACAACAAAGCCCATGGCAGCACCCAAGGTGAAAATGAAGCCAATCGATGTGCTTGTGCGCCAGTAGTTCTGCTCGAAATCAATAAAACCCTGCTTGGTGAGAACCGTGACGTCTTCAGGGAGCAGAGCATTGAGTTTCTGCACCACCGCTTCGGCGTCCGTTCCCTGCTGCAACCGAACCAGTCCAACTTCGATGCTTCCTGGGGGCGTGTTGGGCAGGAGCTCGAGAAAGCTTTCGCTGCTGGTGAGCAAATTGCCATCAGCACCGAAGGAGCTGCCGAGCTCAATCAAACCGGCCACCCGCACCCTTTTCCCTGAGATCTCACTTTCAACGGTTCGACCATCTCGGAACCATTCGGCCACCGGCCCAAACTCAGGACGCGACTTCTCATCGAACAGAACCCGACCTTTCTGAGTCAACACCTGAGCTTTGGGCGCCAGGGTTGGGTCCACAAACAGTGGATCACCCGGTTCAAAACCAAGGGCAAGGATCGATCGGGTGCCGCGTGTCTGGGGATTGCGCCAGAGCAGAAGATTCCAGTGCACTGGCGTGATTCCTTGCACCTCGGGCAGGGCCATGGTCTGCACCAAACGACGCCGGGGAAAGCCAGCCATGCTCACGGAACTGGTCGAGCGTGGACTGATCAGAACAATGTCAGCGTCGAAAAGGCGATGCACCGTGACACTGGCATCAAAGAGGCCGTCGCGGAATCCCAGCTGCATGAACATCAGGATTCCCGCGAAACTGATGCCAGCCAGTGCAACAGCCAGACGAACCGGCTGCCTGACCAGCATCAGTGAAGCCAGTGGAATCCCTCGCCCGCTCAGGAAGCGACCGATCATGAGGATCCGAATCGGGCGATCACCTTCAAGCCCGAGAGTCTTGAAACACGCTGGGTGGATCCTGGATCCAAGCTGACCAACACTTCAACGATCCTGGCGTCCGCATCACCGGTCGGATCCGTAGACAAAACCTGTCGTTGTCGCACCTGAGGACTGATGCGTGCAACCGTTCCCTCGAGATCCCCTTCGAAACCGCCGTTCTCACTGATCAACGTGACCGCTTCGCCAAGCTTGATGCGGTTGATATCTGACTCGTAAACCTCGATCAGAGCCTCCATCGACTGACTCGCACCAACGTCCAAGACACCATCGGCGCTAGGTCGCTCACCCACCCGGACACGCAGCTTGAGAACCGTTCCATCAATTGGAGAACGAAGTTCGCTGTCGTTCAAATCAGCTTCTAGTTTTCCGCGCTCGGCGATCAGTTCAGCCTTTTTGCGCTCAAGCAGGATGAGTTGGTTCTGTTTTTCCTCCATTACAACAACTTCCACCGCACCCTGAACGGCGCCCTGTGCGTAACGGGCAACCTCTCTTCGCTTCAGCGGTATCTCCGTCTCAGCGGTGAGAATCTTGGCGTCGGTTGCAGCGAGATCCGCTTCAATCTTCGGCCGGTTGTCGAACACAGCAAGAACTTGACCCTTGCGCACCGGATCGCCTTCATTCACCAACAGTGAAGACACCCTCGGTGAGCCCCCGAAGCCACTCACCGGTGCCGCCAGACGACGTACCTCACCAGCAGGTCTGAGGCTTCCGAGGGCAGCGACCGATTCGGGCTGTCGGCTTGCGACCTCCTCCGTAGCAGCTGCAGGGATGGGTGTCTGCGGTCGACGCAGCATGAACACTCCACCAGCAACAGCAAGTATTGCCAGGGCACCTACGCCGAGCCAGATCCGACTTAATCCACTCAGGGACTCGGTGGCTCGTCGAACAGCAGCTCCTCGATGTACCGATCCGCCCAGACCGTCCCGAAGGCTTTCTCCAGAACCCGCCGCGTTTTGTCGTTGCGTTTCTGTTGCCGGCAATAGGACACCTGTCCGTGATATCGGGCCAGAGTAGAAGGAGCACTTGGGTCATCGGGCTCTGCAGCCTGCACGGCATCGCCCAGAACCTGGAGGTAATCGTCAACCAGTTCCACGAACCAATCCTCTTCCTGTTGATTCACGGGGCGAATGAATCTCACAAACGGCGAGAAAATGGTGGCCCAAGTGGGAAGTTCGCGCACCTGTTCAAAGGCAGGGATCACAGCGGCTTCAAGGCCACGCTCAATGCGTTCGGGAAGCTGATCACCAACCGGGGAAAGATCGATGATGGCTGCGGAGATTCCGGCGGGGCTGGCAACGATGTCGGCGCCGAACACCGGCAGATCAAAGCGAGGATCGGGGAAAAAGACGCAATGAAGGATCTGCAGCCCGAGTCCAAGTCGTGCGATTTCCAGGTGCAGTTTGCGCAGTCCACGACAGGAATGCACCTCATTGGTGATGAACAGAGCCTCGCCATCCAGCGTGCCGATGATCTCCTCGAGGTCAGTCGACAACATGAGTGGATTGAGCTCCGGAAAGCCGTCCCTGCACTGACGAATGCGAGCAGCCAGAGCCATCACCAGCGGGTGCATCTCCTGACCGCTCGGGGACGCTGGCATCAATCCGATCCGTAATTGCACAGAATGGGACTTTGCCACGGGACCCTGACTGCGATCCCATCCGGTCCGGTGCTCGAACACCGCACGCTTCACAACGGCAGCAACCTTGTGACTGCCTCCATCCCCGATGCGGCACTCACCTGCCTCGATTTCTGGTGTCGAGGCGGAAGCGCCTGGGAGAGAAGCGGTGAGGAGGGCATGGCTCACTTCCTCGAACACATGGTGTTCAAGGGCAGCCGAAGGCTGGGTCCAGGTGAATTTGACCGGAGAATTGAAGCGCTGGGTGGCAGCAGCAACGCAGCAACTGGATTTGATGACGTGCACTACCACGTGCTTGTGCCCAGCGCGGAATCGAAGGAAGCACTCGATTTACTTCTGGATCTCGTTCTCGATCCGGCTCTCGAGCAGGACAGCTTCTCAATGGAGCGCGAGGTGGTGCTCGAGGAGATCGCCCAGTACAGAGATCAGCCTGATGACCAAGTGCTGCAGACCCTGCTGGAACTCTGCTGTGCTCCCCACTCCTATGGCAGACCCATTCTCGGCTGGGAGAACAGCCTGCGAGAGATGAGCCCTGGTGGGATGAGGAGTTACCACCATCGCAGGTACCAAGGAGCCAACTGCTGCCTCTCGGTAGCTGGAGCCCTCGAGGAGGGTCTGATCAGTCACGTGCTCAGCAGCCCGCTTGCGGCGCTGGACAAATTGATGGACTCCAATAAGAACACAAGGAGCCAATCTTCACTGAGCTTTCACAGCGGACGGCAATGCCGAACGTTCCCTCGACTGGAAGCAGCACGATTGATGATGGTCTGGCCCGTTTCCTCTGCAGACGATCAGCTGGCAATCGCCGGTGCTGATCTGGCCACCACCATCCTTGCCGAGGGTCGGCGCAGCCGGTTGGTGCAGAAGCTGCGCGAAGAGCTTCAAATTGTTGAATCCATCGACATGGATGTCACCACGCTGGAACAGGGAAGCCTGGTGATGCTTGAGGCATGTTGCCCCGCCGAACAGATCGAACGTGTGGAGATGGAAATCCACCAACAGCTGAACAGCAGCTTGACCACGGCCATCACGGATGAGGAATTTCATCGCGCGCTGCAACTGGTCGGCAACGGTCATCGCTTCAGTCTCGAAGCGCCTGGAGCTGTTGCCGCCAGTGCCGGTTCACAGACACTCTGGGGACGACACCGAGACCTTCTGGCTCCACTTCAGGACCTGATGCACTGGAATGCTTCAACGTTGCGGGAACGGGTCATGCCCCTCCTGCAACCCCAACACAGCTTCACCCTGATTGCCCGATCGGAGGACAACGCTTGAGCTCCAGCTGTGATCTCGTTCTCGATCCGGTGACCACGACCGGTGTGCTCTCCGCCAAGCTCTGGATCCGGCGGGGAAGCAGTGCTGATCCGCTCGGGCAGAGGGGCGGGCATCAGCTTTTGGGCTCAGTGCTCAGCCGGGGATGCGGTCCTGTCGATCATCTGCAACTGGCGGATCTCGTTGAAGGCTGTGGCGCCGGTCTTCGTTGTGATACCCATGAAGACGGAATTCTGATCAGTCTCAAGTGCCGCGACATTGATGCCGATCGTTTGTTGCCTGCACTGGGCTGGATGCTGCGCCAGCCGCATCTGGACGAAAGTCAGATCGAACTGGAGCGAGATCTGAGCCTGCAGGCCCTTCAACGACAGAGAGAGGATCCCTTCCATCGCGCCTTTGATGGCTGGAGACAGCTGGCCTATGGCAAGGGTCCCTACGGACACGATCCACTCGGAATCGGTATCGACCTCGAACATCTTCAGAAAGCGCAATTGACCAGCCTTGCCTCAGATCTCGAAAGCCGAGGCTCGGTGCTGGCGCTGTCCGGAACGATTCCTGATCAGGCCCAAGCGCAACTGGTGGACTGGCTCGGCACAAGCAAGAGCGAATCCAGCTCCTCAGAAGCCGGATCAGCGATCCGAGCATCATTGGAATCGGACCATGGCGAAAGACCTTCGCTAGGGCTTCAGTCCCTCGCCACCGAACAGGTGGTGTTGATGCTTGGGCAAGCCGCTCTGCCCCACGGTCACCCGGACGACCTGGCACTGAGGCTGCTCCAGGCCCACCTGGGCTCAGGCATGTCCAGCCTGTTGTTCCGACGGCTTCGGGAGGAGCATGGCGTTGCTTACGACGTGGGTGTCCATCACCCGGCACGCGCTGGAGCGGCACCCTTCGTGATGCATGCCTCAACCGGAGTCGACAGGGCGGAACTATCGCTCGAACTCCTGCTTAAAAGTTGGATTGAGCTAATGGAGACGAGCATTTCTGAGGTCGATCTCAAGCTCGCCAAGGCCAAATTCAAGGGGCAGCTGGCTCACGGCTCCCAGACCACTGGCCAGAGGGCGGAGCGGAGAGCGCAACTTCGTGGTCTGAATCTCCCTGATGACCATGACCAGAGCTGCCTCAACCAACTAGATCAGCTGCGGGCCAGTGATCTGCGTGACGCAGCAGGACGCCATTTGCAGAGTCCGCAACTCAGCTTGTGCGGCCCCGCGGAAACCCTGGCATCTCTGGAGAAACAATGGACCCTCAGCGCTTTTGCTGAAGGCAACGCGCCTTGATCAGTCAGACGGATCAGTCGGATGGATCAGCAGATGCATGCGTCTCTGATAAAGCATCGGAGTCCGATAAGCCTGCTGAGTCCGATGGGGCATCCTGATCCGAGACTTTGTTCAAGTCTTGGCTCACAAGCGTGAGTTGCTCGATCGACAGCAAAAACGTGCCCCTGGCAAAGCGCACCGCCGCAGTTTCAGCCGGCTGCAGTGCCATGACCCTGCCGATCTCGTTGTGGGCCACAAGATCAGGAGGTCTGAGCATCGGCATTGGATCAGCTGTTTTTAAAAAGGTCTGAGGGCGAACCAGTCGCACCTGGTCACCAATGGAAACGGACATCTCTGCTGGGCAATGCATCTCTCTTACAGCAAGATGGAGCGAGCTGACGATTGCCCGTGCGGGCACTGGCCACCTGGAGCGGCGCTCTTGCCGGATTGCTTCTGATCCTGGTTGGAAGCCTGATTCCGACTTCCCTGCTTCTGCCTCTGCCTGAATTACCCCCGGCTCTGCTGGGTCTACCCAGCACCTGGCAGGTTCCGGCACTACTCGTCTGTGCCCTTGTAGCGGGTCCACGAGCGGGCGTGATCGCTTCAGTGGCTTATCTGACCATCGGCTTGGTGGACCTGCCTGTTTTCCACGGAGGTGGTGGTTTCGCTTACGTACTGAATCCTGGATTCGGATATCTGGCTGGATTCGTCCCTGCCGCCTGGTTGACCGGTCGGTTGGCCCAGCAGAACGGCATGAATGACATCGCCAGACTGACTCTGGCAGCCATGGCCGGCCTGCTGACCATCCAGGTCTGCGGTCTGCTCAATCTTGTTCTGGGAGCTGCACTGAATCGCTGGAATGAACCCCTGATCGAGCTTGTGTTCGGGTACAGCCTCGGGCCCCTGGCAGCCCAGCTCGCCCTGTGTTGCGCCGCTGGGCTGATCGCACGCGTGACCCGTCGTGTGCTCTGGGTGGAATGATCCGAAACCATGCCATGAACAGCCGACCAGCTCAAAGCATGCGACGCGGCAGCGTCGTTGCGCTCAGTGTGCTCATGGTGGTGCTGGATCAGCTAAGCAAGCACTGGGCCCGAGGAACCCTGCTCTCAGGGGAGACGAGGACCTTCATTCCCGGATTGCTGAAACTGAATCTGGTGCGCAACACCGGTGCTGCCTTCAGTCTGTTCCGAGATTCCTCCCTGATCCTGGGGATTCTCAGCCTGGTGGTCGCCGTCGGCGTGAGCATCTGGATCTGGCGGGAGGCCAGAAGAGGTCTCTGGATGGGGCTTGCCCTCGGCTTTCTGCTCGGAGGCACGATTGGCAATGGCATCGACCGCTGGCGTCTTGGCCATGTGACCGATTTTCTCGAACTGGTGCCGATCCAGTTTCCGATTTTCAACTGGGCGGATATCGCCATCAACCTGGCAGTCCTCTGCTTTGCCATCGACGCTTTTAGCAACAGACATGAGCAGAGCAACGGCTGAACCAAGTGGATTAGCCCTGCTGACGATTCATCAGCAGGATCGCTCTGAGCGCACCCTGCCTCTGCACGGCGAGGGCTATCGAATTGGACGCGATCCAAACGTGGAGATCCGCATCGACCATGCGGCAGTCAGTCGCCTACATGCGCTGCTACAGAAGCAAGGCCGACACTGGATTCTCAAGGATCAAGGGTCAACCAACGGGCTGTGGTGGCAAGGGCGACGTGTGCAACAACTGGTGCTCCAAAACGGCGATTGCATCAGGTTTTCCCCGACCCAAGACACCAATACCCCCTGGATTGGTTTTGAGAACCCGAGCCAACGATTGCATCAGCGCATTCGGAAGTCATTGGGGATCTGCATCCTGGGCTGCCTGGGCGGGGCAGGACTGCTCCTAGCTCTGGCCACCATCAACTTGCCGGTGCGTGGACGACTGGCCAGCGTTCGCGGACCACTGGCCATCTACGACGGCAACAACAAACCGCTCAAGTCGGTGGATTCCAATCGACACCGTGAACTGAACAGCCTTGACGCATTTTCTCCGTTGTTGGTCGATGCCTTGCTCAGCAGTGAGGACAACCGCTTCTGGTGGCATCCAGGGGTTGATCCGATCGGAAGCTTGCGTGCCTTCGCCGCCAACCTGGCCGGCGGACGAGTTCTCGAAGGTGGCAGCAGCCTCACCCAGCAATTGGCTCGGAGCCTCTACCCCAACTTGGTCGGAGAGGGCGACACCCTGGGCCGTAAATGGCGCGAACTACTCGTGGCGCTGCAACTGGAAAGCCGTTTCAGCAAAGGCGAGCTGCTGCTGAGCTACCTCAACAGGGTCTACCTCGGGGTGGGCTGGGGATTCGAAGACAGCGCTCAGACCTTTTTTGATCAATCAGCGTCTGATCTGAGCGTTGAACAAGCCGCTCTGCTTGTGGGACTGTTGCCATCACCCAATGGTCACGATCCCTGCCGTCACCCCCAGCGAGCCCTTGAAGCTCGCAACCGCGTGCTCAACAAGATGGCGGATTCCGGTCGACTTTCACTCGACGCCGCTCGTCTGGCACGACGTCAACCCATCCAGCTCGCACCCGAGGCCTGCAGCAGGACTTCTCTGACCCGATCAGCACCCTTTTACACCGATCAGGTGCGCAGGGACCTGACGGCACTTGTGGGTCCGGAGGTTGCCGCTGAAGGGAATTTCCTGATCGAAACCCACCTTGACCCCGTGCTGCAGTCGGTTATTGAACGACAACTGCGCAATGTGGTCAGCAATGCGGGAGGACTCGGAGTGAGTGAAGGGGCCGCCGTGGTGATCGACAGCAGCACAGGCGGAGTCCTGGCGATCGCCGGCGGACGTGACTATCGCTTCAGTCAGTTCAATCGTGCCTCCATGGCCATGAGGCAGCCTGGCAGCACCTTCAAGCTGATGACTTACCTGGCGGCCCTGGAAAGGGGAATCAAACCCAGCGAAACCATTGACTGCAGTCCTCTGAACTGGAGAGGGCAACGCTTTGAAAGCAGCTGCAAAGGTCGCCTCAGCCTCACCAACGCCTTTGCATCCAGCAACAACACTGCGGCTCTGCGCCTTGCACAGCGGGTGGGACTTGAACAGGTGGTTCGCCAAGCCAGAGCCCTGGGCATCACCACACCGCTTGATCCAGTTCCTGGACTCGCACTCGGCCAGAGCGAAGTGCGACTGATTGAGCTGACTGGAGCCTATGCAGCCATTGTCAACAAGGGGGAATGGAGACCCCCCAACACGATTCGTCGTCTGCTCGATGCGGAAACATGTCGCGAGGACAATCTGCGTAGCTGCGGAAGCCTTGCTGGCGATGATCAGCGCCAGGTGAACACTGGACGCCAGGCTGTACGCAGCGACAGTGCGGCTCAGATGCAGGCCTTGCTGCGCGCGGTTGTGCGCAGTGGCACCGGCACTGCTGCATCGCTAGGGGGACAGGAAGGCGGCAAAACCGGAACCACCAATGAAGGCCGGGATCTACTGTTCGTGGGCTATGAACCCTCGCGGCGCTGGGTGCTTGGCATCTGGCTCGGCAATGACGACAACAGCCCCTCCAAAAGCTCCAGCGCCCTTGCGGCATCGCTCTGGGCTGACATCATCCGCGCGGCGGGACGAGGAGGGCTCAACGGCGGATGAAGGGATCGACACGCTGGATTCTGTTTGGAGCCGCCGGTCTGATCGCCCTCATGGTGATTGGCCTTGTACTGCAGGGAATCCGAAACCTGCTCTGGGATCTGAGTTACTGGCTGCCTCCCTGGCTGGTCGGCCCGGTGCTGCTGATCGGAACGGTTCTGCTGGTGGCGGTCGTCATTCAGGTTGGCCTGCCATGGCTGCGTCAGTGGCGCACACAGCGTCAACGTCGGGACGCGTCATCGCCTCAGGACAGACCGGCACCGACGAGCAGTCGAGATGCAGCAGAACAGAGCCTGTCAAGCGTGGATCGTCTGCTGGAACGACTTCAGAACGATGTGGCACGTGAGTCTCTCCTGCAGGAACGGCAACGGGTCGCCAGGGAACTGGAACGCGGTGATCTCGTACTTGTGGTCTTCGGTACCGGCTCCAGTGGCAAGACGTCTCTTATCCGAGCCCTGCTCAAAGAGATCGTCGGCGATGTCGGTGCCGCCATGGGTTCCACCAGTGAAAGTCGCAGCTACCGGCTCCGGCTAAAAGGTCTCGAGCGTGGGGTGCTTCTGGTGGACACGCCGGGAATCCTTGAAGCAGGACAGGAAGGGAGGGGACGCGAGCAAGAAGCACGTCGCCAAGCCAGCAGAGCCGATCTCATGATCGTTGTGGTGGATGGCGATCTGCGCAAGAGCGAACTCAATGTGGTTCAGAGCCTGTCAGGACTGGGCAAGCGTCTCGTGCTGGTGCTCAATAAATGTGATCTCAGAGGTGAGGAGGAGGAACGCCGGTTGCTTCAGTTATTGCGGCAACGCTGCGAGGAATGGCTGCAACCGAACGATGTCATTCCTGCCAGTGCACGCCCCCAGTCTCTGCCTCGCCCTGGCCAACGGCCCGTTCAGCCACCAGCCGAGATCGGGCTGCTGGTGAGACGGTTAGCCGCAGTGCTGCATGCTGATGGCGAGGAACTCCTGGCAGACAACATCCTCTTGCAATGCAAAGATCTGGGCTCGGCTGGTCGGGATCTGCTCGACCGGCAGCGCACCGATGAAGCCCAGAGAATCATTGATCGCTACACGTGGATCAGTGCGGGTGTCGTCGCCGCCACACCACTGCCTGGAGTGGATTTACTGGGCACCGCTGCTGTGAATGCCCAGATGGTGATGGAATTGGGAGCGGTGTATGGCATCCAACTGACCCGGAGCAGGGCTCAGGAGCTGGCCGTCTCAGTGGGTCGCACCCTTGCGGGGCTGGGTGTCGTCAAAGGCGGAGTGGCTCTGATCGGCACCGCACTGAGTGTGAACCTGCCGACCCTGTTACTCGGTCGGGCGGTGCAGGGTGTGGCAGCCGGATGGCTCACCAGAATCGCGGGTGCCAGTTTCATGACCTATTTCCAACAGGATCAGGACTGGGGCGATGGCGGAGTTCAGGACGTGGTTCAGCACCACTACGAGCTCAACCAGCGGGATCGCTCCCTGCAAGACTTTCTGCAGGCGGCACTGCGGCGGGTGGTGGAGCCCCTCCAGCAGGAGGCAAAGAAACGACTTCCGCCCCGGCCAGGGCCTCGGGCGGCGGAGGACGCATCGGACCGCGGCTATCGAGAACTGTGATCAGACCGAGATACAACACACCAATCAGCACTGACATGGCTCCGGTCACGATGGCAACCCAGCGTCCTCGCTTGTTCTGAGCTACTGGCATCACACCATCTCCCGTGAGCAATCGTTCAGATCGGCCGCCAGTTGGTCGATCAGCGCATTGGAGGTGTGGGGGTTACCGAGCACGACTTTGATGCGATGCCGCCCTTGATGAACGGGCCTGGACACCATGATCTGCCGATCCAGCAGCCGTTGTCGCACAGCCGCTGTCCAGTGATCGCAACGCGCTGGATCAGCTCCAAGCGGAGCACAGGCCAGTAAGTGCAGGGGGCCTGATGTGACCTCCAAGACAGAGGAGTCAAGACCCTGTTCCAGGTGCTGACGTCTCAACAGAGCCTTCTCCAGCACTGCATTGATCCCCTGCTCACCCAGTTGACGCAACCCAAGCCAGAGCTTGAGGATCTCTGCAGGGCGACTTCCCTGGAGACCCAGTTCACCACCATGGGCAACAGCGAAGGCGGGCTCCATGTAGGGGAGGCCAGTGTGGAATGTCTCCTGAAGAGCTGACTGCTCTCGAACCAGCAGGAGCGACGAGGTCTTGGCGATTCCGAGCAGCTTCTGAGGGTTCACGGTGATGGAATCGGCCTGGTCAAGCCCAGCCATCAGGCTCGCGGTGCCAGGACACAGTGCAAAAACAGCACCAATCGCTCCATCCACGTGCAGCCAGAGGCCCTGGTCCTTGCAGAACTGAGCCAGAGCGGGAATCGGATCGATCGCTCCACGAACGGTGGTGCCAGCTGTCGCCACTACTGCGATGCAAGGCCTGTTGTTCTGCTTCAGCTCCTGCAGATGCTCTTGCAGGTCTGCAATCAGCATGCATCCCCGGGAATCCACAGGAACACGCCGTATGCCGTCAGGCCTGAGCCCCATAACTCTGGCCGCCTTCTCCAGTGACACGTGGGCGTCATCACTGATCAGGATCACCGCATTTGGGTCATGGTCCAGCCCCATCCGATGACGGGCCGTCACCAGAGCGGTGAGATTGCTGAGGGAGCCTCCGCTCGCGGCGACTCCACCAGCGCTATCGGGCAATTCAAAACGTGCAGCGAACCAGCTGCAGAGTTGACGCTCCAGTTGACTGAGGCTGGGTGAGAGTTCCTCTGCCAGCAGGTTGTTGTTGAGTCCGGCACAGATCAGTTCGGCAGCGATCGATGCCGTGTTCGGAGGAGGGTCCAGATGCGCGAGGGCGCCAGGATGGTTGGGCTGGTAAGCACCATCCATCAACTGCTGAAGGTCATCCAGCAGCCGGTCCGCCCCGACACCCTGAGGCTCTGGGAACGCCTCGGGGAGCAGCCGCAGAGCTGGCAGCGGCGATCGTTTGGAAGCTGAACCGAGCCACTCACACAGGCGAGCGCTGGCCTCCTCCAGGAACCGCTGCAACAGCGGATCCAAGGCCTCTGAAGAGGCAAATGCGGACAGTTCCGTCGCAGTCGATGCCGCCGATGAAGTCCTGGAGGATCCGAACAAGGAGGAAGCGGAAGGAACAGCCATTCTCACCTGCGATGGCACATTGGACGCCTCTGCACGATGGGGTTGGAGGTGCGACTGACACCAGTCGAACTGGAGAACACCGAGATCCATGCCTGGATGCAGCGCCTGCTCAAGCGAGCAGAGCGTCTTGGTGCATCGGGAGAGATCCCTGTCAGTGCAGTGGTGCTGGATGCGCAAGGACGATGCATCGGCCACGGCAGCAATCGACGCGAATGGGCTTCCGATCCACTCGGGCATGCGGAACTCGTGGCTCTGCGACAGGCATCCTTAATCCTTGGCGACTGGCGACTGAATCAATGCACTTTGATCGTGACGCTGGAACCCTGTCCGATGTGCGCAGGAGCTCTGGTCCAGGCACGCATTGGTCAGGTGATCTATGGAGCGCACGATCCCAAACGTGGTGGCATGGGAAGCACAATTGACCTCTCCAAACATCCCAGTGCGCACCATCACATGCAGGTGATTGGGGGCGTGATGGAACCTGAAGCATCCGCTTTGCTGGGGCGCTGGTTCAGGCAGCGACGGAAGCGTTCTGGCGGAACCGAGGCAGTTCGGTTTCGAACAGATTGAGCAGACGATCCACATTTTCAGGAGTGGAGTTGTAGCCCATCAGACCGATCCGCCAGATCTTGCCGGCAAGCACACCGAGTCCACCACCGACTTCGATGCCGTGGCTGTTGAGAAGGTGAGAAGAGAAAGCTTTGCCGTCCACATCCTCGGGAATGCGAACCGTGGTGAGCGTCGGCAATCGCAGCTCTTCAGGCACATGCATTTCCAGACCGAGTGATTCAAGGCCAGTCCAGAGGGCTTGCGCGTTGCGGCGGTGACGGGCCCAGGCGTTGTCCAGTCCTTCTTCGGCCAGAAGACGAAGCGCTTCACGCATGCCGAAGTTCATGTTGACGGGGGCGGTGTGGTGGTACACGCGGTCGCTCCCCCAGTACTGGTTCAACAGAGAAACATCCAGGTACCAGTTGGGGACTTTGTCTTGACGTGCAGCCAGCTTGGCCTCTGCACGCGGACCCATCGTGAAGGGACCGAGGCCTGGAGGGCAGCTGAGACCTTTCTGGCTGCAGCTGTAGGCCAGATCAACCTTCCAAGCATCCAGGTAAAGCGGAACGCCACCGAGGGAGGTCACCGTGTCGAGCAGGAGCAAGCAATCGTGCTCTCGGCACAGATCACCGATTCCTTCCATCGGCTGACAAATGCCGGTGGACGTTTCGGCATGGACCATCGCCAAGATTGCAGGCTTGTACTTCTTGATCCCCGCTTCGATCTCTTCAAGACTGAATGCCTCACCCCAGGGCTTCTCAATCACCTGAACGTTGGCGCGGTAACGACCGGCCATGTCCAACAGGCGATTCCCGAAGTATCCCTTCACAGCCACCAGAACCGTATCCCCGGGTTCGATGGTGTTAGCCAGCGTGGCTTCCATGGCTGAACTACCAGTACCGCTCATCGGCAGGGTTAAACGGTTATCGGTCTGCCAGGCGTACCGCAAGAGCTCCTGCACCTCTCCCATCAGCTCCACGTAAAGCGGATCGAGGTGACCGATTGGCGTGCGAGAAAGCGCTTGAAGAACTGTGGGATGGGCATTGGAGGGTCCGGGACCCAGCAACAAACGGTCGGGTGTGTCAATCGGGCCGATGGAGGATCGATGGCACGAGTCAACCGAAGGATGAGGGTGTGTCATCGGCGAAGCCGGAACCGGAAATCAATGGCGAGAAGCCTACGCATCAATCGGTGAGAAATTGGCCACAAACAGATACTCCGACGCCGCTTGAAATGATTCGGAGACTTTCGATCAGCGCTGACGTACGTCGCTGGCCGCAAGACCGGAGGCCATGTGCTCAAACGGCTGACGCACAAGGCCGCAACGATCCTGAGGAACACCATCATTCAGAAGGCGTTCACACAGGACATCAGCCAGAAGCACCATGCTCCTGACAGTTGGTCCGGTTGGAACACCAAGACTCTTGTAGGTGTCGTCGAGACCGTTCAGGACGCGCTCGTTGAGAATCGTGCTGTCGCCAGCGATTAAGGAGTAGCTGGCGTAACGGAGGAAATAATCCATATCCCTCAGGCAGGCAGCGAGACGACGAGTTGTGTAGGCATTCCCGCCAGGAAGTAACAGTTCCGGATCCGCCTGGAAGAGTCTTTGACTGGCTTCACGCACCAGCTCGGAAGCTTCACGGTTGATGATTTCAACGGCCAAAACACGCACTTCGGCTTCATCGAAGTAGCTCTCGATGCGATCGATCGCAGAACGATCGAGATAGCGACCCAGCTGGTCGTACTGCCCGATCAGCCCGGTGATGGCATCGCGCATGCAAGCCCTGTCCACGTTGGTTGGAAGGTAACACCGACAAAGCGATGAAACCTTCTTCAGCAAAGGCGATCAAAGCAATCTGACAGAAACGGTTACTAAGTGGCTCTCTGAAGCCACCAACTGAGAAGGAAGGCAAAAAGGTGCCCGTTGATACAAAACAGCTGCGGATCGATATCTACGGTCGGTGCGACTTGTATGGGCTCGATTCCCCGCCATGGCCAAAACTGCCCAGGACGTGCTTCGTCAGATCAAGGATGAAGGCATCGAACTGATCGACCTCAAGTTCACGGACCTGCACGGCAAGTGGCAGCACCTCACCGTCTGTCAGGACCTGATCGAACCTGAATCGTTCACGGAAGGCCTGGCCTTCGATGGATCATCGATCCGAGGCTGGAAAGCGATCAACGCCTCCGACATGGCCATGGTGCCCGATCCTGCAACCGCCTGGATCGATCCCTTTTACAGGCATAAAACCCTGAGCATGATCTGCTCGATTCAGGATCCGCGCACAGGAGAAGCCTACGAGCGCTGTCCCAGAGCACTTGCCCAGAAAGCACTCGCTTACCTGGCCAGCACGGGTCTTGCTGACACAGCGTTCTTCGGTCCAGAACCGGAGTTTTTCCTTTTCGACGACGTGCGTTACAACTCCGCTGAAGGCGGATCCTTCTACAGCGTTGACACCATCGAGGCCGGCTGGAACACAGGGCGGGTCGAAGAAGGCGGAAACCTCGCTTACAAGATCCAGGAGAAGGAGGGATATTTCCCCGTTGCTCCGAACGACACCGCCCAAGACATCCGCTCGGAAATGCTGCTGATGATGGCTCAGCTGGGCATTCCCATCGAAAAGCACCACCATGAAGTGGCCGGAGCTGGTCAGCACGAACTTGGCATGAAGTTCGCCGAGCTGATTCAGGCGGCCGACAACGTGATGACGTACAAGTACATCGTGCGCAATGTCGCCAAGAAGTACGGAAAAACGGCCACTTTCATGCCCAAGCCAGTCTTCAACGACAACGGCTCAGGCATGCACGTGCACCAAAGCCTCTGGAAAGGAGGACAACCGCTGTTCTTCGGGGAAGGGACCTACGCAAACCTTTCGCAGACTGCACGCTGGTACATCGGCGGGATCCTCAAGCACGCTCCCTCATTCCTCGCCTTCACCAACCCCACTACCAACAGCTACAAGCGACTGGTTCCTGGCTTTGAAGCTCCAGTCAACCTGGTGTATTCGGAAGGCAACCGCTCCGCGGCCGTTCGCATTCCTCTCACCGGCCCCAGCCCGAAAGCCAAGCGACTTGAGTTCCGCTCCGGCGACGCTCTGGCCAATCCCTACCTCGCCTTCAGCGCGATGATGATGGCCGGCATCGACGGCATCAAGAATCAGATCGACCCCGGAGACGGCGTGGACGTTGACCTGTTCGAACTCGCCGCTGATGAACTGAAGAAGATTGCCACTGTGCCTGCATCCCTGAATGGGGCGCTCGAAGCTCTGAACGCAGACCACCACTACCTGCTGGAAGGTGGAGTGTTCACCAAGGATTTCATCGACAACTGGATCGACCTGAAATATGAAGAGGTTCAGCAGCTGCGCCAGCGCCCGCACCCACACGAATTCGTGATGTACTACGACGCTTAATTGGTCATTTATCGACAGCTTCTGTTGTTCAAAAAGGAGCTACGGCTCCTTTTTTTGTGGCCATCGTGAGCACTTAGCGACAGGTCACTTCAGGCGTGCCTTAACTGAGCCATGGCGCTGTCATGCAGTTGCTTGGCATGCAGACGGCGGCGAGCACACACCTGTTGCTGAGCTAGAGCGCTGCGTTGATCAAGCCGATCAGGATGGCCTTCAACTTGAGCATGGGCTGCTTGCTGCCTCAGCACGTCATGGGCATGGTGCTCCGCCCAGGCCAGGAATTCTGCGGCCGCACGCTGCCGGCGCTCCAGCACATTGCCCGAATACATCGCCATGGTCCCGGCGGTGGTGATCTCAACGGCCATCGAGAGCTCCTGAAGTACCTCAGTCAATTCTGTAGCAACGGCTACCATTTTTACAGGGGCTTCACATAACTTTCGTGATCACTGCGGCAAAAACCCACAACGGCGTTCGCAATCCATTGAAATGAGGCGGCTTGGATCTCAATCCTTTTCATGGCGCCCAGCTTCACTGAAATCGCTTACCGGACCATGCAACAGGGCCGCAGCCTTGCTGGCCTGGTCCACAAGGAACTGAGCACCAAAGTGATGGAAGTGGTGGCGCCTGATGTGGTGCCCAAAACGGAACCTGTTCCCAGCGAAATGATGGACGCGCTGCGTGAATCGCTGGATGAGCTGCATCAGCGTGACTGGCAGGATTCTGAGTCCGGGGTTTACCCCCAGTCCCTACTTTTTGATATCCCTTGGTTGGAATGGGCCGAACGCTATCCACGCGTGTGGCTGGACCTGCCTTCCAACTGGGCCAGAAGGCGTGCCAGAGACGTCAAGGACATTCCTGATCTGGCCAATCGCGATCTCTATCCCGACTATTACCTCCAGAATTTTCACCATCAAACCGATGGTTACCTCAGCGATCACTCCGCCGAGCTGTACGACCTTCAGGTCGACATCCTGTTCAATGGAGCCGCTGATGCCATGCGGCGCCGGATCCTCCCTTCACTGCGACAAGGGTTGAAGCGATTTGCAGATCGTGCACCGGGAAGTCTGCGCATCCTTGATGTCGCGACCGGCACGGGCAGAACATTGCATCAGATTCGTGCTGCGCTGCCGCACGCCACTCTTGTGGGAGTGGACCTTTCAGAGGCCTATCTGCGCCAGGCCAATCGCTGGTTGAACCAATCCAACAAACCACTGGTGCAGCTGGTTCAGGGAAACGCAGAGCGTATGCCCTTCGATGACGCTGGTTTCCAAGCCATCACCTGCGTGTTCCTGTTTCACGAACTGCCAGCCGATGCCCGGCAGGCAGTGCTTCAGGACTGTTACCGCCTGCTTGAGGCTGGCGGAGTTCTGGTTTTGGCTGATTCAGTGCAATTGAAGGATTCGCCACAGTTCGACATTGCCATGGACAATTTCAGACGCGTTTTTCACGAGCCCTATTACCGCAATTTCATCAGTGATGACATTGACCAGCGCCTCAAAGATGCTGGCTTCAGTGATGTGCAAGCCGAATCTCATTTCATGACCAGGGTGTGGACAGCCACGAAGAATTAATCATCTCAACACAGTGATTCCCTGACATAGACGCTTGCAGGGCCACAGCAACCCCATATGGTGCAAGGACTCAGGGACTCCGTCCATGTCGAATCCTTTTCGGATCCGCTGGTTGCGGGGATGGACCTTTCAGATCGTTTTTATGGAAGGCAAGGTTCAAGTTGAAGCTCAAGGTTTTGGGATCTGTCTGAGAACAGCACTGAATCCCGGTGAAAGCCCAACTGCTGCTGCGGATCGTCTAGTGCTTGCGGAGGATCGCCGTCGTCGTGCCCTCCATCAGGCCTGGATCAAAGGTCAAGCCCTACCTTCCGCCAACGAAGGCCAGCCTCACCCCGAAGAGCGACCTCAGGAGGCACCGGATTCCCTTGTTGTGGTCGATAGCGCAGCAGTGGCAGCCTGAGGCTCAGCGAGTCAGCCACCACCCCAACACCAAAGCCGGTCCTCCCCAGCGCAGAGCCCTCCAGAAACGCTGACCACGTTCTGGTGTGAGCAGCCAATTGAGAGCTTCTGGATCCGACTCCATCAATTGACGAAGCAGTCGACGCTGTTGAATTCGACGGCTCGAGCGTCGATCCTTCGCCTCCCAAGATCTGGGCTGATTGCGGAGAAGAGAGCGCAGTCCATGCAAACCTCCCCGACTGTGAAGCTGCCTGTTCACCACCACCAGCGATCACAGCAGTCAGGATAGAGAGCCCACGCTGATCCAACGCCAACGTGTCCGCGAAAAAATGGCCAGAACAGGCGATTGAACAGGCCTTGTCTCTGCATCAGAGCCTCAGTATCAGTGATCGTGAATGGCACAGGCTCAAAGCCGATGCGGATCGACGCGGAGCAGAATTGCTAGCTGCGGCACTGGCGCAGCTGCTGCAAAACGGACGAAATCATGATGTAGAAGCCTTGACTCAGCAGGCTCTGGGCTGGATCAGGGGAGAGCTGAAAGACCCTGGCTGCCCTAGGCACTGATGGCCCGTTGGCTGGATCAAGGACGCCGGCAGGCCAACTGCACCCTGTTGCCTCGACGGCTCCAGCGTATGTCGTCAAAACACTGATGCATCAGAAACAGACCACGACCTTGATTGGCATCGACTTGATCCGGCAAACACCCCTGCCTGGCATCACTCGAAAGACCATCGCCTTCATCCTGGATCTGCCAAATCAACCAATTCGGCGTGAGAATCCGACGGATCCGCAGGCACTTGCGAGGGTCTCCCTCATTGCCGTGACGCACGGCATTGACCAAGGCTTCCTGAAGACCCAGTTGCAAGCGACACGAGGTCTCATTGCAGTCAACAGGTTCCAGCAACAGCTCCATCAATGGACTGAGCTGAAAGGTTGACGGAAGGATGAAATCAGCCCACCGAAACGAAGGTAGAAATCGGCTGAACATCAGCACTGTTTCATCCTTTTCGACCTTACCGGCCTGCTGAGGTTCTGCCAGAGGAATTCGACGGTGTCAGGACCTGCTCGCCAGACCGGGATGCTGAAGAAGAGCATCCATCAAGCGGACACCCCTGAGCTGGTTCACCAATGGCATGTGTCCTTCTGGTGCATCCATGCACCACTGAAAACTGCCGGGATAACGGGTCCAGACACCATCGTTTTTCCAGCCGATCTTCGGCCAGAGCCTGTCGTAACGACCGCCGAGTGCACCAAGCAATCGAGATTGCACCGTAAATCCGAAACGTCCCTGGGAGTAGGCGATCCAGAGCCTATCGATGGTGGTCAGATCCACCGGTTTGATCGAAGGGACTTCGCTGAAATACACGTATCCCCGTTCCACCGCCTGCTCACCGGCCAGCTGACGCAGTGCGCAACTGGTGAGGCGATCAGCCTCCTCAAACTCTTCCTTCAGCAATGCACGTTGGAGATCTGAGTAGTCGATCCCGCAGGACGACGGCATCTGGAACCAACCGCCGGAGACACCTGGAATGGCGTCCAGAGTCTCGGGGTGGTGACGCTGAAGGATCTGCAAGATCCAGCCCGCTCCCCAGTCATCACCCTCTGGGGAGTAAGCCTTGAGGGCAACATCTGCTTTTCCTGAAAGCTGCTCTGAGACCTTTTCCAGCGCTGAAGCCGTAGAACGCTTCTGACGCGATGATCCGGAAACCAGTCGGTCCAGCAACTGATCAATGCCGAGTTGTGTGGAGGGAGGTCGTCCGGAAAGCATGGCGATGTGCCGGCACCGACTGGCTCAGCATTGGCCCACTATGTCAGGCATGGGCAACAGCATCGTGGCCGGTCTCAACAGCTTTCGCACGTCGCAGGGAACCATCGTCGATGTGAGAACACCCTCTGAATTTGCTCAAGGTCACTGGCCAGGCGCTGTCAACATCCCCCTGTTCACAGATGAACAGCGTCATCTGGTGGGCCTGAACTACAAGCAAGAGGGTCGACTCGCAGCGATCCAACTCGGTTTAAAGCTCTGCGGTCCCTCTCTGGCCGAGTTATCGATTGCACTCACAACGGCAGCCGCTGGACCCGCAAATCCCTTGAGGATCTACTGCTGGCGTGGAGGAATGCGGTCCAACAGCATGGGATGGCTGGCTGGCCTGAGCGATCACCCCGTCATGGTGCTGGAGGGGGGTTACAAGAGTTATCGCCGATGGGTGCTGGAGTGCTTCGAGCAGACGTGGCCCTTGCGGGTGCTCGGGGGCAGAACAGGAACTGGCAAAACGGACCTGCTGCTGGAGCTGAACCAACAGGGCGTTGGTGTAATCGATCTTGAGGGTCTCGCCAATCACCGCGGCAGCAGTTTCGGCAATCTGGGGCTGCCGCCTCAACCGACCAGCGAGCACTACGAAAACAAACTTGCGGAATGCCTGGAGGGTTTGCGCCACATAGGAGTGCAGGAGATCTGGCTAGAGGCCGAAAGCATCCAGGTCGGCCGCTGCAGGATTCCCAAAGGGCTGTTTAATCAGATGCAAACGTCTCCAGTCCTAGAAATCCAGCGCAGTGACCAGGAACGCGTGGAGCGACTTGTGAAGGTCTACTCGTGTCATCAGCGAGCCGAACTGCGGCAAGCCACAGAACGGATTCAAAAACGCCTTGGTCCTCAGCGCACACGACAGGCGATTGAAGCGATCGAATCCCAGAACTGGGATGTGGCCTGTGAAGCCATGCTCGATTACTACGACAGCTGTTATGACCGTGAACTTGAGCGTTCACCAGCGAGATCCTCGGTGAATCTGCAGGGACTAACCAGTGAGCAAGCAGCCAGACTGCTT
The DNA here is from genome assembly GCF_900473955.1 of Synechococcus sp. GEYO. Classification (NCBI taxonomy): domain Bacteria; kingdom Bacillati; phylum Cyanobacteriota; class Cyanophyceae; order Synechococcales; family Synechococcaceae; genus Synechococcus; species Synechococcus sp. GEYO. Next base: position 90,477 of record NZ_UCNL01000008.1, on the reverse strand, counting down.
CTGGATCAAGGGCACGTCATCCCTGGGATCTCCAACTAAGATCCACACCTCCAAGTTGATGAACCATGGCTGAAGGCGACAAGGCGGCGATTCAGTTCTTCCGCGGCACAGACGAGCCCGTGGTTCCCGATATCCGCATGACGCGCAGCCGAGATGGTCGCACCGGGCAAGCCATCTTCGTCTTCGAAGAACCTCAGGCACTCGCACCGGAAACGATGGAAGCGATCGCCGGAATGTGGATGGTGGATGAAGAGGGTGAAATGGTTACCCGTGAAGTGAATGGCCGTTTCGTGAATGGCAAACCTTTTGCCCTGGAAGCGACCTACACCTGGAAAAGCGAAGCGGATTTCGAACGTTTCATGCGCTTTGCGCAACGTTATGCGGATTCCAACGGAATGGGTTATTCGCAGAACTCCGGCGACAATGACTCCAGCGAGGAAGGAACAGACGGGTGAAATTTCAGCACTGGCTCGGACTTGCGGCGTTGCTGACGTCCGGGCTGTTGCTCTGGAGCCTCCGCGAAGTCCTGATTCATCTGTTCGCGGCTGTGGTTGTCGCCATGGCGGTCTGCACCTTGGTGGGTGCCCTGCGCAGGCGATGGACGATTCAGAGGCCGTTGGCCCTGTTGATATGTCTACTCGGTCTGATGTTGATCGTGGCCCTTGCAGTGGCCGTGATCATTCCGCCGTTCTTTAGCCAGTTTCAACAGCTGCTCCAACAGCTTCCTGCTGCGGCACGCGAGCTCCAACAGATCGTGATGGGCTGGGTCAACCATGCCTCATCACTTGTTTATGGAGCAGGTGAGGCAACGAATGGCGGAGCAAGGCTCGTTCCCGGCAACCTTTCATCACTCCCCAACAGCACGGCTCTAACCTCTGGCGTGAGTGGTGGAATCAAGGGTTTGCTGGGTCTAGCCAGCAATCTCGGCAGCGGACTCGTTCAGCTGGTGTTCGTGTTCGCGGTGGCGCTGATGGTGGCGATCCAACCGGAGTCTTATCGCAATGTGGTCATTCAGTTAGTGCCTTCCTTCTACAGGAGGCGCGCCAAAACCATTCTTCTGCAGTGTGGAGAAGCTCTGAGCAGCTGGATGATCGGCGTGCTGATCAGTTCGCTTTGCGTGGGCTTACTAGCAGGGATCGGACTCTCTCTGCTTGGCGTGAAATTGGTGATGGCCAATGCCCTGCTGGCTGGCTTGCTCAACGTCATCCCCAATGTGGGGCCCACTCTCAGCACCGTGTTCCCGATGGCGGTGGCTCTGCTGGACGATCCCTGGAAGGCCGTAGCCGTGCTGGGGCTTTACGTGGTGATCCAGAACGTTGAAAGCTATGTGATCACTCCTTCAGTGATGCAACAGCAGGTGAACCTGCTTCCTGGACTCACACTTACGGCACAGTTCATTTTCACAGTTCTATTTGGACCCCTGGGTCTGTTGATGGCCCTGCCTCTGGCAGTGGTGATCCAAGTGCTGATCAGGGAAATCGTGATCCACGACCTGTTGGATCCCTGGAAGAAACGTCGCGCGGCCGCATGAACCCAAGCAATCTGCTGGCAGCTCTCACCCTTGTGGTGCTTGCTCTGCTGACCTGGCAGCTGCGCTGGGTGCTGCTGGTGCTGTTCGGTGCGGTTGTGCTGGCGGTAGCGCTTGATGTGCCCGTTCACCATTTGATCAAGCGCTACCGCCTACCACGTCCGATTGCGCTGCTGGCAGTGCTGCTGATCACAATCGTCGGAGGAGTGCTGGTTTTGCAACTGCTGCTGCCTCAGCTGATCAACCAGTTCGAACAGCTCACAACCCTGTTGCCTGTACTTTTCAGCCAGGTCCAGGCGCTGCTGTCCAATCAACCCCTGCTTGGAGAACTGGCACGAAGCCTGCCCGACCAGTTCAGCTGGGACCGCATCCAACCTTTCGGAGCTCAATTGCTCGGCGTTGCCGGAGGAGCGGCCAACGGTCTGGTTCAGGTGCTGCTGATGAGCCTGCTGGCGGTGCTGCTCGCCCTGGACCCCTCAGCACACAGACGCATTCTTGTCGCTGCAACACCGCGTCCTGCACGCGCATCGATGGAGGATCTCCTGGACCAGTGCCGGACTGCTCTTGGTGGGTGGCTGGCTGGCATGACTCTCTCCGCCCTGGCGATGTTTCTTTGCACCTGGGCAGGTCTGGCAATTCTGCGCATTCCTCTGGCTCTGCTCTCTGCCCTGGTCTGTGGACTTCTGACCTTCGTGCCGACAATCGGGCCCACAGCGGCAACGCTTCTACCTCTCAGCCTGGCGCTGATGATTTCACCGGGAACGATGTTTCAAGTGTTGGTGCTGCGGCTGACACTGCAGAACCTGGAAGCCTTCGTGCTCACACCGCTGTTGCTCAGGCGGACCGTGAATCTGCTTCCCACAGTGGCTCTCACCTCCCAGCTGAGCTTGGGTGCTCTGCTGGGAATACCTGGCGTGTTGCTGGCGCTGCCACTGGTTGTGGTGCTTCAGGTGGGGATGGAGCAGGTCGTGGTCAAGCAGATCATGGACCGCTGGAGCTAACAGAATCCGTTAACCGCCGTACTGCCAGCCGGTGGTGCTCAGCTCCAGGGCGTCTCCATCACGGTGGAGCACTGCTGATTTCACCTCTCCGATGAACACGGTGTGATCACCGTGGGGCAGCTCACCCACCACTTCGCACTCAACACCACCCAGTGCATCCTTCAAAATCGGCAGACCTAGGGAGCCCAGCTCAAAGGGCGCAACCTCAAAACGGCCGCCCACTGCCGACTGGGGCTTGAAGAATGTCGCAGCCAGATTCTTCTGGTCGGCGGCCAGCACGTTCAGAGAAAAACGACGTGTGCGCTGGATCATGCCGTTGCTGGTGCTGTCGGCACGAACTCCCATCACCACCAGAGGCGGCTCAAACGATCCCTGGGTGACCCAGCTGGCCGTAAATCCGTTTACCTCATCACCCTCGGCGACGCCGCAGATGAACAGGCCATGGGGAATTTTCCGCAACAGTGTCTTCTTGGCGTCCAGATCAAGCGACATGGCGGTTTGTACTCACGATGGGAGCAGAATAGGCAAAACGGCGACAGCACAACGTCTCAGCGCTGCAGACACCAGAAAGAGACTGCTAGTTTTCATCGGATTTTGAGCAGGATCTCTGGATCGGCCCTCCTCCCTGAGTGTGTTCGCAACGGTGGCCGGAAGCGGAGTACTGGGCCTTCTGATCTACGCCGGCTTTTTTTACGCCAACCTTCGTCGAACCAGTTCCATAGAGGAGCCCCAGGAGCTTCGCCCCTCCTATTCATCGCAAGCGCAGGCCAAGCAGGAAGCCGAACGCTGGATCACGGAGGGGGGCACCTTCACCGTCACGACCACACAACGCGTTCGCAAGACAATCCCCCTCACCCGCCAGGAACGACGCAAACTCGAGCTTTTGGCGGATGAAAAGCGCAGAGGCCAGATTGAGGCGGACTTTGAAGCCTGTCTCGATCAAGCGGCAACGGATCTCGCTAAAGAGCTCTGTTCCTTTCAGCAATTACCGCCCGACGCGACTTCGACGGCAACGGGGGCCGGTGGGCTCAGCGATCTTCCCACCACCAAAGTTATCGAGGACGTTCGTGTTGAGACCAGTCAACGCCCGCGCCGAACATGCACCCCTGTGAGCTCTTATCGACGCTTCAACTGCATTGAATTCGACGTTGCCAGAAATGCACAATTGACAGCTGCAAAGCAGAACTCTCTGGACATCAAGGGTTATCGACAGTTTCGTTACTGACGCGCCGACGGCGCGGGCCGAAGCGGCTCCAGAGTGAAGGTTGCAACACCAGCACCACCACGGCGAGCAGGTGATGTCGCACAGCAAAGATCAGAGCCGTCAGGGTCACCTGATCCGCTAGCAGTCGCAATTCCGTTCTGAGATCAATCAGAGCCAGGATCAGCAACAACAGCGGTATCCAGCGCTGAGAGCGAACTGATGCTGTTGCTGCGCGATCAGGCACTAGCAGCTGCACCAGATCGGGATGGCCAGATGCTTAACAGAGAAGGGGCCAAGGCAATACTGGACCAGCTGCCAACGATCACTCCCAGTGCCAGAGCAATGGCGAACCAGTAGAGCGTTGAACCACCGAAGAGGATGAGGGCAACCAGGGGCAGAAGTGTGGTGCCGCTCGTGTAAATGGTTCTGGTCAGCGTGGCTGACACAGCACGGTCAACCTGCACGGAGAGGGGAAGGTCACCATCCATGCGCTGGCGCTCGCGAATTCTGTCGAAAACGACAACGGTGTCGTTCACGGAATATCCAGCGATGGTCAGCAGAGCCACGGCAAACAAGCTGTCAACCTCAAGCCGTGTGGTGAGGCCGAGCCAGGCGAAGACGCCGCAAACGATCACGATGTCGTGAGCCAAGGCCACCAGGGCCAGAAAGGCATAGCGAGGGTCGTAGCGAACGGTGATGTACAGCGCAATTCCCGTAAAGGCGACCAGCAGGGAAATCAAACTGCTGCGCAGCAACTGTCCACCAAGGCTGGGACCGATGGTGTCAACGGACTGACCTCCAGGCTCAAAGGGTCCAGCCACCGTTTCAAGTGCTTCGATCACAGCCTGTCCCTGGCCTGCGGAGAGGGCTGGCATCCGCACAACAATCGACTGACCGCCATCGAGGAGCTGAACGCGAGCGTTGTCCAACTTGGGCAGTGCTTTCCCATCCTGAACCGGAAGCTTGATCTGCTGAAGCTCAGATTCAACAGCGACGGTGCTGAGCTGATCGCAGGTGTCAGCGCAGCTGCGCTCCAGCTGGATCTGAGTTCCACCGGTGAAGTCGAGACCTGGCCTCAGAGGCAATCCGATCTGAGGGTCAGTCCAGCTGAGCACAATCCCGATCAGGCTCAGCAGCAGGCAGACAGCGGACACCAACCAGACCTGCCGTCGACGACTGGTCAGGGGGAAGCGCAGAGGTCGCTCATCAAATGCGAGTGATGTGAAAGCCATGGCTCAGGACGCTGTCGTGGGAAGTTGCCTTGCCGGCAGGAAGTTCGTCGGACGCCGCAAGCCCTGATAGCTCATCAGGAAACGCAGCAGCGTGCGTGTACAGGTCAGAGCCGTGAACAGACTCAGCAAAACACCAATGCCGAGAGTCGCCGCGAAGCCCTTCACCAGTCCGGTGCCTAGGAAGAAGAGGGCTGCACAACTGATCAAGGTGGTCAGGTGACCATCAACAATCGATGAAAACGCCTGGGAGAATCCCGTTTCAATGGAGCGGATCAGGGTGTTGCCTCGCCGGAGTTCGTCCTTGACGCGCTCGAAGATCAGCACGTTGGCATCCACTGCCATGCCAATGCTCAAGATGAAACCAGCGATACCCGGCAGCGTCAACGTGACAGGAATCAGGGCATAGACCGCGAGATTGAACAGGGCATAGAGGCTGAGGGCCATCACCGCCACAGCACCTGCAAGCCGGTAAATCAGCAGCATGAAAATGCCGACCAACACAAGACCTGAAAGGGCGGCGATCAGGCTGCGACGGACATTCTCCGAACCAAGAGATGGTCCGATGGTGCGCACCTCAAGGATTTCCACCGGCAAGGGCAACGAACCACCCCGCAGTTGAACTTCGAGATCGCGGGCGTCTTCAGCTGTGAAGTTGCCGGAAATTGACGCCGTGCCTCCTGAAATTCCAGCAGCTTTGTACTGGGGACCGACGCTGGCTTCACTGATGAGTTCACCATCAAGAGCGATTCCCAGCAGGCGGCCTGTGCCGGCGATCGACTGGGTGAGTTCGGCGAATTTCTCGCCACCCTCAGCGTTGAAATTCAGGGTCACCTCCCAGCCAGAGCCGTTCTGTTGTTGCTGACGACCTGCACTGACCAGTTGCTTACCCGTGAAGGCCGTGGGCTCGAACCGATCAAGAATTTCCTGATTGGTGCGCGCGAGCAACTGCTCCAGCTGCTCCGTCTCCGTTGTTGCCGTTCCATCAAGACCCAGTTCTTTCTGGCGTCTGGCGAGCTCGTCCTGCTCAACGGAATCAAGCTCAGACGCATCATCGTCCGAACGCGTGGCCAGCACGCTCTGCAGCTGGCCTCTCAGCTGTCGAAGGCTTTGCACATCCTCCTGAGTGCCTTCCTTCTGAGCCTTGAACTCGAGCAAGGCTGTGCTTCCGAGAACGTCTGCGGCGCGGGTCGGATCGGTGACGCCCGGCAGCTGCAGCACGAGCTGATCATCACCAACGGTCTGCAGCGTGGATTCAGCCACACCAAGACCGTTGACGCGGCGATCGAGCACCGCCTTCACCGCTTCCATCTGCTCGGCGCCGATGGTGGTGATCTCTCCGGCCGGCTGGACCTCCAGTGTGAGCTGACTGCCCCCACGCAAATCAAGTCCGAGCTGCAGCGGGAAGCTGGAAAGAACTGCAGCTGCAGCGATGGCAAGCGCAAGGATGAGGGCAAACCAGCCCTGTTGACGGGCCATCAATCAGAGCCCCTCACGAACAATGGTCTGAGCCGCTTCGACGATCTGATGCGGCTGAATGATGGTCAGATTCTCGAGATTGCCGTTGTAGGGGGTGGGGATGTCCTGGCTGGATAGCCGGATCGGCCGGGCATCGAGCTCATCGAAACAGTGCTCGGTGATCAGAGCGATCAACTCGGCACCGATACCACCGGTCTTCATGCACTCCTCCACAACGATCACCTTGTGGGTCTTGCGGATCGAGCGGGCAATGGTCTCCATATCAAAGGGCTTGAGGCTGATCAGATCGATCAGTTCGGCGTTGATCCCATCGGCCTCGAGCTGCTCCACAGCCTTGAGGCAGTGATGACGCATGCGTGAGTAGGTCAGGATCGTGATGTCACTACCCTCCTTGACCAGATCGGCCTGATCGAGGGCGCAGGTGTAGTCGCCGTCTGGCAGTTCTTCCGTGAGGTTGTAGAGCAGCACATGCTCGAAGAACAGAACCGGATTGTTGTCGCGGATGGCGGCCTTCATCAGGCCCTTCGCATTGGTCGGAGTGCTGCAAGCCACAATCTTGATGCCGGGCACAGCATGGAAATAAGCCTCGAGCCGCTGACTGTGCTCGGCGCCAAGTTGTCGACCGACACCACCCGGGCCACGCACAACCGTGGGGATCGTGAAATTGCCGCCGCTTGTGTAGCGCAGCATCCCCATGTTGTTTGAGATCTGATTGAAGGCCAGCAGCAGGAATCCCATATTCATGCCCTCCACGATCGGCCTCAGGCCTGTCATCGCGGCACCCACAGCCATGCCGGTGAAACTGTTCTCGGCAATCGGGGTATCGAGGACCCTCAGTTCCCCGTATTTCTCGTAGAGATCCTTGGTGACTTTGTAAGAACCGCCGTAATGGCCGACGTCCTCTCCCATCACACAAACATGGGGATCACGGGCCATTTCCTCATCGATGGCTTCGCGAAGTGCGTTAAAGAGAAGCGTCCCTGCCACGGCGTTGCTGCAATCCCGGCAATGCCGGCGTCAGCGGCCAAGCTATCTCAGTCCAGGGGTGTTCAGCCTCCGGCTGCAAAGGTCGCCAGCAGCAGCACCGACAGAAGCAGACCTGGAGACAGCAGCAACACGAGCTGACCGAGATCGTGGGGGGTCATGGTTGCGAAGGCTCTGCGCTGAGGCTAGGCAGCGTCAACGGTGTCTTTCATGAAAAGACTGCGAAGAAACACCAGGAACAAGCCAATCCCGATGAAGGCAAAGCTGAATGTGGCCAGAAAACACATTCCGATGAACAGCGTTTTCATGGCAGACGCGATGTTCTGCGCTGTGGTGCTGCTGAAATTTGACGAGTGCGTCGAGAGATAAATCACGACTTTTTTGCTCAAGCCGAAACTCAACCAGGCCAGAACCAGACTGGTGATCGATCCGGACAGGAAACTGAGGGGCCCTTTGCGGGGTTTGGCTGTGGCTGCGTTGCTGTCACTCATGCCGCCAGCTTGACGCCATAGGGGAGCAGGGAACAACTCCAGGATTGCAGTCCCTCCGCTTCAAACTGCGCAGCAGCATGAAGACGGGCTTGTTCAGCAGCGCTGAAGTCTGGAAACAGAGCAAAGCAACTCGGGCCGGAACCACTCATGGCCACTCGCAACTGCCCTGGCAATGCGTTCAAGAGCGCCAGCGCAGTGCGGACCGAGGGCGTCTGCGGAGCCACAACAGCCTGAAGGTCGTTACGCAAAGGCGGAGGCAATTCGATTCGTAGGGGCCTCAGCCAAGCAGAGGTTCGAAGCAACTCACGACGTTGCTCAAAGGCTGCCTCACCCTCGAGATAGAGATGAAAACGTTCTCGCTTGCATTCGCCATAGGCCCACGGCGTCGACACGCTGATGGATGGATCCTTCACCAGCAGAACGCCAAGCGGCGCAGACACTCCAGGCAGAACCTCAAGCCGTTCTCCGCGGCCGAAACAGAGCTGGGTGCCGCCGCCAATGCAGAACGGCATATCGGATCCAAGATCAGCAGCCAGCATCTCGAGCTGAGAGGCACTGAGGCCGAGGCCCCAGAGCGTGTTCAGGCCAACCAGTGCTGCTGCCCCATCACTGGAGCCTCCCGCAAGACCGGCGCCGATGGGAATGCGCTTGCGCAGATGCATCCGTGCACCCAACTCCCCGTATCCGGATCGCTCACGCAGCAGCCTGGCCGCCCGCATGATCAGGTTGTCGTCTCCGCAACTGAGTCCTGGTTGATCACAGCTGAGGGAAAGCGTTCCGTCGGCAGTGTTCTCACACTCGAACTGATCGGCGAGATCAATGCTCTGCATCACCATGGCGAGTTCGTGGAACCCGTCATCCCGCAGGCCCAGCACCTCGAGATGCAGATTGATCTTGGCCGGAGCTCTGACGCAGACCGGAGCCGTCATGAACAGGACAAAGCGAAGTCGGCCGGACTCCGACCCGAAAGTGGAGGCTAAACCACGGCCAGAGCCCAGTGTTGACAAGGGATCGAAGACAAGATGTCTGGTGGATTGCTCATCCACAACAGGCGCAGACGCTGACCCGGGCTTAGCGGCTCACTCGGATGCGTCCGCTGCTCTTAAGCCCCTGGCTAAGGCCACCCAGTTTTCCGGTGCCACGTCCTGAGGCCTCTGCTGCAGATCAATGCCGGCCTGCTGTGCCAGCGCCTGAAGCAGATCCGGCGGTTTGACACTGGCAAGGGTGTTACGCAGCATCTTGCGTCGAGCCAGAAACGCCTGTTTGAGCAATCGTTCCACCCCACGGCAGAGCTCGGGATCTGGGCGCTGATCCGCCGTCAGGGGGTCAAGTCTGATCACCTCGGATTGAACCTTCGGAGGCGGCTGAAAGCAACGCGGCGGCACAGGGCAAACGGTTTGGCAACGGGCCAGAAGCTGCAAACGCACACTGAGAGCACTGAAACTGCTGTGTCCGGCACGGGCTCGAATGCGCTCTGCCACCTCTTTCTGGACGAGCAAGATGAGCCGCTCGTAGGGCGGATCAACGGGCCGATCCAGACGACCAATCAGCCGATCGAGCAAGGGGCCAGTGATGTTGTACGGAATATTCGCCACCACCTTGGAGGCCGGAGAACCGTCAGGAAGTGTCAGAGGAACGTTGAGAACATCGCCCTCACAGAGTGAAAACCGCGATTGGGCTCCGTATCGCTCGGTCAGACCTGACACAAGATCTCGGTCCAGCTCGATCGCATGCACCAATGCGGCAGGACTCCTGAGCAGTCGTTCGGTCAGAGCACCCCGTCCTGGTCCCACCTCGAGAACACGGTCCCCCTCCAGGAGTTCTGCCGACTCGAGAATCCGATCTAGAACCCGTTCATCCCGCAGCCAGTGCTGTCCAAACCTTTTGCGGGCCGTATGTCCTGCGAAGCTCATGTCATGCGGGCCATGGGTTCACTGTGCACCAGCGCAGAGGGCGCGGAACGCGATGATGAGGGTGTTGAGATCTGGCGCGGTTGATGAACAGATCTGCCCAGCTGATCTGTATCGCTGGCCCATCCGCAGCAGGCAAGACCCACTTCAGTGAGGAGCTGAAAACGTCGCTCGCGCAAAGCGGGATTGCTGCTGTGGTGATCGGCTTCGACGATTACTACCGCGAGCACTGGACACCGGATTCGATCTATGGATTCGACACAGTCGATGCAATCGACAGGGATGCACTGATCGACGATGTTCAGGCCCTGCTCGAACGCCGTCTGCAGCATCGACGCCGTTACGACATGAGCACCAGGGACGTCAGCTGGGAGTCTTTCAACGAGATCTGGGATGTTGTGCTCCTGGAGGGTGCGTTCGGCCCCCAACTGCTGATGGATCATCTCGATCCTGATCTTCTGATTTATCTGAACGCATCCCTGCCGATCAGGGTGATTCGCCGCCTGCGCCGTGACGTACGCGAACGCCAGCGAACCCCCCTGTCGGTCTTGCGTCAGTCAGTGATGCAGATGCTGCCGGGAGAGCGGCGGTTCATCCATCCGCTGAGACGTTCGGCTGATCTGGTGATCCGCGATCTTCCAACGGGTCTTCCGCTGGCTGTGAAACGGATTGAAGGTCTGATCAAGAGATCCTGAACTCCGGCACCCTGATCCAGCGCACAGTCCTGGAGCTGGGTGGCAGCGGCACCAGCGCTAGCACCACCTCGAGATGCCCCTGATCACACCAGGGGTGACAGGACTGCCAACAGGCAAGCGTTCGGGCCAGTCGTCGGCGCTTGGACCTGGCAAAAGCTCTCATTCCCCAGCCATCAAGACCACATCGACGCCTGGCTTTGACCTCCACCAGCAGCAGACGGAGACCTGAGCGGCCCGATTTGACCATCATCAGATCCAGTTCCCCGTAACGACAGCTCCAGCGCTCAGCCAGGCAACGCCAGCCACGGCGTTTCAACAGATTGAGAGCACGAAGTTCTGCCCATCGACCGGGATCGCTCTTCGCATCAACAGCGCACAAGACTCGACTCCCTGGATTCTCGAAGTGTTCCCCCCTTAAGCCAGGAATCAGGCCCCCTAGGCTTGGGCCACGCTTTTGATCCGCTGATGCAACGACATCTGCTGGCCTTCCTGCTTGCTCTCGTCCTGCTCATTGGTCTGCCTCTGCAGCCGGTGCAGGCCGCGATGGACTACGCCAAACAGGTGCTGATCGGTGCTGATTTCTCCAACCGGGAGATGCAGGGGGTGACCTTCAACCTCACCAACCTGCGAGAAGCTGATCTCTCTGGCAGCGATCTGCGGGGCGCCAGTCTCTACGGAGCCAAGCTTCAGGACGCCAACCTCACAGGAACCAATCTGCGCGATGCCACGTTGGATTCAGCAGTGCTTGATGGCACCAACCTCACAGATGCCGTTCTGGAGGATGCTTTTGCCTTCAACACCCGATTCATCAATGTGACGATCACCGGTGCCGACTTCACCAACGTGCCGTTTCGCGGCGACGCACTGAAAACACTCTGCGCCGCTGCTGATGGCACCAACCCTGTGACCGGCCGCGACACCCGTGACACCCTCGGCTGCCCATGAGCTTCGATCCCCGCAGTCTTGAACGGCTCAGGCAACTGGGACGGCAGCTTCCTGAGCCCATCCCTGCACCAGAAGCCGAAACTCAACGTTCTGCAAAAACCAGCCGACCGCGCCACAGAGTCGAAACCGAGCAGGACCCCAAAGCGCTGTTTCATGAACTAATGCAGGTGAGCCAGGACGGCACCGTTCCTGAGCACCTGATGGCGAGATTGCGGGATGCAGAAGAACGGGTCGACAGTGAGCGACGCCAGAAGCTGAATGCGCCATCCCCCTTGACGCAGGATTCGGCCTCCCAAGCAGCGGTCCCCACCCGCTCGACCGGCAAGGGCAAGAACACCCGCCCTCAACGCCGTGATGTGGTGCCTGGCAGCGAAGAGGACAGCCTATATGTGGCTTTTGGGCAGATGTTTCTCGAGGAACAAGACGACGAAACGGAGTAACGCCGCTGTGCCATGAACATCTCCCGATACCGGATCATCGCGGTCGGAAAAGTGCGCAAGCGATGGGTTCAGGACGGTGTGGAGCTCTACCTCAAGCGCCTGCCTGGGCTAACCATCACTGAATTGCGTGACAGCAGCCGTGACAAGGAGGTCGAAGCGATCCGTCAGGCCTTGCGTCCCGATGAGTTGCCGGTGCTGCTGATGGAGCAGGGCAACACCCTGACATCGGTGGACTTCGCTGATCGTTTACGGGACTTTGGCTCCGAGCGCCTGGCCTTTGTGATCGGTGGCGCTGACGGCTTCACCGATGCATTCAAGAGCTCAGCCCGTTGGCAACTGAGCCTTTCACCCCTGACCTTTCCCCATGAGCTGGCGCGATTGCTGCTGGTTGAGCAGCTCTACAGAGCCCAGTCGATCCTGCAGGGGAGTCCTTATCACCGGGCCTAAAACCAACACCAACATGAGGTTCAGGCTGGCCAGGCACTGAGTGCGACAGCTTCGAATTTGGCGATGCTCATGGTCCAGGCGCGCCCACAGATGGTTTGAAGACTCGCCTGAAAGGCCTCGGTGTCGCCACTGTTGAGCCAGTCGGCTTTGAGCCTGGGGAGGTCTTCCGGCAGACACTCCATCGGCAATTCCACCAGCAGCAGACTCTCCACGCCGCAGGCGCGACGTAACGGCCCCTCATCACTGCGCTGCCACAAACGCAGCAGCAATTCCAGGGCCAGCGAATGGGCCACCTGCGTGGGCTGCTCCGCAGCAGCGGCTTCTGCACTGAGGGAACGCCCGGCCAGCGGCAGAGCCCTCTTCCCCTCCTGCTCGATCAGGGCGAGGGCAACGAGATATGGAGCAGCAGCCATCACGACAACGTCAGTGAGCGCATCCTCTCCGGTCAAGGCCGCGATGGCGCCGAATGCGGATCATGGCTGAACTGGATTTGCGCAGACAACCTGCCGTTCATGACAGCACCAGCTCAGGAGCCGAAGACCATTCTCTGCTTCGGCGACTCCAACACCTGGGGATTCAACCCCGACGGTGGTGGGCGACTGCCCCACGACACACGCTGGCCAAATCAGTTGGAGCAGCAGCTCAACCAGCGTGCGTCCGGCCAGACCTGGCGAACGATTGAGGACGGTCTCAATTCCCGCACCTGGCTGCTCGACGATCCCATCGGCGCAGCCAGGTATGGCGCGCAATACAGCTGCAGCGGCCGCTCAGGCCTGATGACGTCGTTGCACAGTCACAAACCCATCAACATGGTGATCCTGGCGCTGGGCTGCAACGACTCCAAGGACTATCTCAACCTGTCCGCCGAGCAGATCGCTGATGGCGCCCGCATCCTGATGCATGACATCCGCAGCGCGCTCAACTGTGGCCCGCGCGAGCGACCCGACCGGCCCCCCAACATCTTGCTGATGACACCACCGTTGGTGAAGATCACGGCACAGTCGCTGGCCTGGGGATTCGATGGCGCCGACACGAAATCCCAGGCATTAGCCAGCTGCTATCTCCAGCTCGCCGACGAACTGGAGGTGCTGGCTTTCGATGTTCAGACCGTGGCCAGCCCCTCACCCCTTGATGGCATCCATTTCGATAGCCAGGCCCAGTCTGCAATCGCTTCAGGCCTGGCGGATCTCATCGCCCCAACCTGAACGCAGAGCACAACCAACCGCCAACCACCAGCCAGTTGAATAGAACACCTGTACTATTTTATGCATGTCGGGCTGTTGAACCCATGGCAATGGAGATCGATCGCTCCTTTCTCCAGCCACCGCAACCCCTAAGCCCCCAACGAACGTCAAGGCAGCTGCCACTGGCCGGAGAGCGGGTGGCCGCAGGCTTCCCTTCTCCTGCAGAGGACTACGTGGATGTGGGGATTGACCTCAACGACCAACTGATCCGTCATCCCACCAGCACCTTTTTCCTGCGTGTTAGCGGCGACTCCATGACCGGTGACGGCATTCACGACGGCGACCTTCTGGTTGTGGACCGCAGCCTTGACCCCCACCCCGGACGCGTGGTGGTGGCTGTTCTCGATGGCGGCTTCACCCTCAAGCGCTTGGTCCGCCATCACGGCCGACTGCGCCTGGAAGCAGCCAATCCCAACTATCCACCTCTTGATCTGCGGTCCTGCAACGACGTGCAGATCTGGGGGGTTGCCATTCATGTGATTCATCCCCTCTGAACGCCATGGCTCAGGTCACCGCGCTCATCGACGCCAACAACTTCTATGCCTCCTGCGAGCAGAGCCTGGATCCAGCCCTGATCGGCCGCCCCGTGGTGGTGCTCTCCAACAACGACGGCTGCATCGTGGCCCGCAGCGCCGAAGCCCGTGCACTCGGCATTGCCATGGGCACTCCGTATTTCAAGGCCAAGCAGACACTGGAACGGTGCGGAGTGGTGGTGCGCAGTTCGAACTACGCCCTTTACGCCGACATGAGCCAGCGGCTGATGAGCCTTCTGGAGAGTCAGGTGGAGGAGCTGGAGGTGTATTCCATCGATGAAGCCTTCGCTCGCATCAGTCGTCCAACGGCGGTAGATCTACGGCCCTGGGGCCGGCAACTGCGTGCCCTGGTCCGTCGCAATCTGGGACTGCCAATCGCCATCGGCCTGGGAGCCAGCAAAGGCCAGGCGAAGCTGGCGAACCGTCTCGCCAAGGTGGAGGCCAGCCATGCAGGCCTGTTCGATCTGGGGCACTGCAGCCATCGGGACCATTGGCTGGAAACGATCGCCATCGAAGACGTGTGGGGAATCGGTCGCAAACTCGCTGCCTGGTGCCGACTGCGTGGTGTGCGCAACGCCAGGGAACTGCGAGACATGGCCAGCGGCCCCCTGCGGGCCAAAGCGGGTGTGGTCGGCCTGCGCTTGCAGAGGGAACTCCAGGGGCATGCCTGTCTTCCCCTCGATCTGGCCCCATCCCCGAAGCAGGAAACCTGTGTCAGCAGAAGCTTCAGTCGACCCATCACGTCTCTGGCGGAGCTGCAAGAAGCTGTGGCGACCTACGTGGTGCGTGCCGCGGAAAAGCTGCGCAAACAGCAGCAACGCGCCGCCTCTCTAAGCGTGTACACCCGCACCAGCCCGTTCGCGCCTGGTTTCTACAGCCGCAGCGCCAGCACCCATCTGGACCTGCCCAGCAACGACACCCAGATGCTGCTGAACGCCGCGCTGCCACTGGTGGAACGGATCTTCCAGCCCCACCGTCAGCTTGCCAAGGCCGGGGTGCTGATGGAGCACCTGCAGGACACGGAACAACTGCAGCATCACCTGCTGGTGCCTTGCAGTGCAGCACACCTGCAACGGCGAGACACGCTGATGAACACCATCGACGGTCTCAACCGCCGTTATGGACGCGGCACCGTGCAGTGGGCCGCCTGCGGCCTGCATTCCGACTGGTCGATGCGACGGGAACGGCTGGGCCGGGCCGCCACCACACGACTGAGCGATGTACCCGTGGTCCAGGCCTGAACAACAGCAACAGGGTTCTATGAAAAAATCTGGCCTCTATCGATGGAAGGGTTGTGTTGCGGCGAATCCCGATCATTGCTGCGGGTGCTGTCCTGCTAGGGGCCACAGCGACTGTCGCCGAGCAGGTCACCCTCAAGCTGAGCAACGGCGACACGCTGCACGGGGAGCTGATCCCTTCCGAAAGCACAGACACCACAACGGTGCTGCAGCACCCAGTGCTGGGAAAGCTGAGCATCCCGAAAACGGCGCTGATGCCCGAACCAAAACCGAAAGCATGGAAGCTGAGTCTCTCCGGGGGAGTGACGGGATCCAATACCGACAACGATCTCGACGCCGGGGGAACAGCACAGCTCGACACGAGCTACACCTCAGGCGCCGACAAAGTCTCGTTGAAAGTAAATGCCCAGTACGAGGTCTCCCGTGACAAGGGAGAGACCAGCAACTCAACAGACACCAATGAAGGCGACGCTGAACTGCGCTACATCCGCAGCTTGAATAGTCGTTTGCACGCCTATGCAGGTGCACACTTCAACTACGACACACTGAACTTCAGCGGAACCGACGCATTTGAAAGCTCAATTGGCCTCGGTTACGACCTGATCAAGACCTCAAAAACACGGCTCACCGTGTCCCTTGGTCCCTCCATTGAACAAATCTGGGGAGGGGATGGATGCAACGCAGATCCAGTCTGTGGACAGACCTTCGCAGCAACAACAGCGAGAGCTGAACTGGAATGGAAGCCCAGCTCTGCCACCAGCCTCACGCTGACCAATACCTATACCGGGGCATACGTGAACGGAATCTCAACCAACAACATCTTTTCGATCGCGCTGAAAGTCTTCCCCATGAACAATCAGCGCCTGTTCACATCCCTGAACGGCCAAACGATCTACAACGAACTGCGCAGTCCAAAGGTCAACAACAACATCTCCATCCAGGTGGGGGTGAAGCTGGACTGAGCATTAGCGGACGTCATGGAGATGACTCAGGCCAGATGGTTTTGCATTGCGGATCTCTCGACAGTGCAGCGGATTTCGCTCGCTCTGTTTCTTCTGGATCGAGGTAGTGCGCCGCCAACAGCAAAATCAAACGCTTCAAGGCCTTTGATCCCTGATCGGCAGTGAGCCAACCCAATCCGTAATAGGTGCAAGTGGCATCAAGCCAACCCTTGGCTTCACCCTGCAATCTGAGCTCCAGATCATCCATGGCCGGAATGGCCATCACCGGAGAAGCACAAAGACAAGAAGCAGCAGTGAGAGCAATCAAAAAACGATGGATTGAACAACAACGTCTGAGGACATGTTGCAGTAACCACAGTTGAGTAAACCGAACGATCGCCACCGCGGAAAGCAAGGCAAGAGCCTTAAATATCGCAACAGACCCAAGCAGCGATCGAGCCAAGAGCTTCGACTCCTTCCTGCCACAACACGTGCTAAGCGCTTAAACCGTGAGCTGCAGTGACTGCTCGGCCAAGGCCCGGAAAATCTCCTGCTTCTTGCATTCAAGGAAATCCTGCTCGTTGGGATCGCCGCCCGGCCAATGACGCAGCGCATCGCAGGTTGTCTTGTATTCCAACCTCAGAGCGTTCAAGTCGTACGAGAAGGTGGCAATAGGCTCGTTCATGGGGCACACGAGATGATGAAGAGATTATTACAAGTTTTCATGCTGCCTTGACGTAGCAGCAGCAACAGTATCCATTTTTCGCAAGGGAAACTAGGTGGCCGTTGAGCTTTTCGCGAGCCGCAGCTGTGCGGATATCTCCGTCACGGACAACAACAAGATTTCGCGATGGTTTCGTTGTTCTTTTTTCGCTTGTTCGAATGACTTACGAGATCCGCAACTGGGCCGTCATTGCTGCCGCCATGGAGAAGCAAGGCGCCACTGATAGCCAGATGTATCGACGCGCAAAGGCTATGGCCAACGGCAGCATTGATCCGATGCCGACAAGCTATCCCGCCGCTCCTTACAGCATTTCAGTGGCCTGAGCCTTTCAAGGTCGGTTCAAATCCTGGGGAGGCCAACGAACAAGCCTCCCTTTTTGATGCGTTGCATTAGCCAGGGGCTTCACCAAGGTGCGCGAAAGGGCCGACCTGGGTTACACCTGAAAGAACCGCTTTTGGTGCTATGCCGTCAATCGACAAGAACGCAACGCAACAGAAGAAATCTGAGGCCTCAAAACCGCTCACTCTGCTGGCCCGTCCCGTGTATCCGGGGACACGCGGGACACCCCACACCAACAACTGAAGAACGATTGCCGGACTTCAAAGCGCTGGCATCCAAGGGGCTACAGACAACAGCCCCTTGGATGCCATCAACGTGGACTGAAACCATCCTTAAACGAGGAAGAGTCGCGGCATGAACAAGAAGAACAGGACAAATTCCTGGATCCATATCGAAACATTTAACGAGACGCATTCCTGGAAGCGAACCTGAACGTTCTTCCTCCTGTTGGCAACGCATCACATCTCAAATGCGACGGTCGTATTCCTGAATCAGACACGGATGAACACCGGCACAGTCCATCGATACGGTCAAAACCAGAAGCGAGCGGCGACTCGAAAGTAGCTTGAACATGGGCAACCCAGCATCACGATGCGCGTCTGAGCAATCACCCCAACCAATCCTTGAAACAGCTTCAGAGAATCCATGAAGTACACAGAAAAAGATGGTGCGTACAACCTGATTCAGGCAAGCAATCACAAATGACACGACACGCGCTTTTGGCACAACGACCAACAGATCGCCGCCCTTAAGGTTTGCTCAATAATTGATCAGCACGTTTTTTGTTAACCCCAAATTCACCACTGGGTCCAAGGCAGACAACTGCTGACCCTGTCAATCTCTACACCGAACGTCTCAATGGACGTATGGCCATGCTGGGGCTGGCCATCGGAGTAACCGTGGAAGCACTCACCGGCAAAGGCATCCTCAACCAGGTGTTTGGTCTATTCAGCTAACCCGATTGGGTTGAAGTTCCGATGCTCTTCAACGGTCCATGAGCTACGACTGAAGGATCGGTGCGTTGACCATGACCGAACTCTTCAACAGACCATCTACAAGTCGTGATTCAGAGGTTTTGATTCATCTTTCCGAATGGCTTGAGAAGATCTGCATGCAGATGCTGTTGACCCTGGCGTTATGGCCGCTGAAGTTGATGTACAAGCGTCCGAGGCCAGAAGAGTCATGGCCGGCCTGGCAAGCCAATCAAAAACTCTGCAGAGCTGACCAGCGTTACTGCTGAACGGACATCAACTGAGATCCCAACCACTCTCCAAGGTGAGCTGCTCTAAGGTCTTCTGCTTGAAACAGCGCACATCACCCAAACGAGGGAAGCCATCGTTCAAACCGTGGGAGTTGTCTTGGCTTGAATTTCGCAGGTTGCGGTCAGAGGAGGAGCGGCCAAACCCCGAATATCACTGGTTAAATCACCGGTTGAACGATCCAAAACGTTGGAAAGGTATGACCCCGTGTAGGGCAGCTCTTTCCCAAACCGCACGTGCTCAGGTGTAAACGAGGCTGGATATTCCGTACTGCTGCGGAATTCAGGCTTGTAAACCCAAGCTTTACCAGCCTTCTCATCAAGCGTGATTTCCCAGATGGTTCCATCCAATCCGGAGACATCACAACGCAGATACACCTGATCGGCTTGGGCAGGGTTGAACAATCCCTCCATTACTGCAAGCGCCACCACCCCAATCAGGCCGGCAACCGCAGAACCCATAACTACCCGAGCGCGACTGTCCATTCACCAAAACAAGTTGGTGCAAGAGTCCTCGATCTCGATGCAGAACACATCCCCCCAGCGAGTGATCGTGCCTCCTGGCGATCAGTAGAAATCCTGAACAGCTTCATCTGCCAACGCTCGCTAGCACCCGGGTCAGTGGCCTCTGCACTGAGCTGAAGCATGGGAGAAGAACACCCACTTGGGGGATGAGCCTCAACACAACCTGTCCTAGAAAGGGATGAGTGATGAGGTCTACCCATGGCGATCCCAACCCCAACATGTGCCTGTGAGCCCTGCGATTGCACAATTGCTCCAGACTCTGCAGTCGAAAAAGATGGAAAGCTGTTCTGTTCTCAGCCTTGCGCTGATGGACATGCCGGCGGAGATCAATGCTGCACCAGCTGCGAGTGCTGTTGATTCCTGAGCAAAGTCCATGAAGAAAAAACCCACCCAGCAAGCGCCAACGGGATGGGGCCCTGAGTGCTGCTGGGCTTGCTGATGGTCATGGCCAAGTCTTCTGGAAGGGTCAATCAGCCATGGCAGAAGAACAACTCAAAGCCTTTCTTGAAAAAGTCACCCGAAGATGTTGTGACTAACGCTTGATGCGAGGCTCCAGACCTGGCGTTCCGGCCTCCTTTTGAAGATCAACACCCCCTTTGAATCGTCAAGTGGCTGAACCATCAGAATCAAGGCAGGTCCATGCTGAATGATCGACGTTTCATGGCTCACTCAACGATTTTCACTGAATTTCTCTTATCTCACGAAAAACTCTCCACAACTGAGCCAATCGTCGATGCAAGAATAAAAAATGTACTCACAGCGATAAAAACTCCAATGAGAACTGTTGGATTAACATCGCTGACCGCTTCTTCACTCAGAGCCTGAGTGTTGACATTAGCAAGCTTGTCTTCCATACAAATCATTCTTACTATCCTCAGTTTACAAGATAAAACCGTTGGATATTAACAGCGGCAATCAAGATAACCAAAAGGCATGGCCGCCGTTAAGATTGATCGAACTAAAAGAAGCATTCGCGATCGTTCAATGTTGGATTATGTAAGTTGCTTCACAAAACAACAACAAGGCTGCCAGTTGTTGTTGTTTTGAATGATTGATTGAGAATTAAAGCTACTTTAGGGTTGACCAGAATACCCTTTCACTGCCTGAGTGAATCTTGAGGCTTCAGTGATCACTGCATGGGGGGGGATCAGCCTGACCGGAGTCAGTGGTTGGTGCAATTTCGGCAGGTCAAAACTTGCGGAGCTCACGCTGCCGTCCAGTCCTCGACGGGCGCTGAATTGAATCCTGCTGACCAGTTGTCGTTTCTGCTGATGGCATGTCGTTGTCGCAGCGAGGTTCTTTGATTGCCAGAAAAATGACAGCAACGGCAAGCAGTGCAACAGCAATCGAATGAATCGGCGCAGTTTTGTTGTTCATGAGGCCCAAGAACATTGGTCTGCGTAACGCCAATCGATCCGGGCATATCCACTGGAAATCATGACCAACTGCACATTCATCTCGTCGACAAACAGCTCAGCGACAGTCCGGCCATAACGGTCGATCGTGATGCGTCGAAGCCCGACGGATCGTCCCACAACCATCCCGCGAAGGTGATCCCGGGCAGCCCTCGCGGGAACAGGATCAGCCCGTTTTCCCCTCAGTTCAGGGGTATCGATGCAGGCCAGCCGAATCCTCTCGCCATCGGTTGTTCGGCAGGTATCACCGTCGTAGCAGTCGCTGATGGTCACACTCTCAGGAGCTGCCGTTTGAGCTGGCGATGCAAGCATCACCGTCGCCAGCAACTGGATTGCCATCGATCGAAGCTGCATCAGATCTGGCCTGCATCTGAGCTTGAGCAAGCCATTTCCACTATTGGGGGTTTTGCCATCCAAGGCAATGCGCGATTCGACCGATGCCAAAAACGCCTCTGCGGGTGGAGAGTGAGGCCACGCAATCGGAGGAACCAAGCTTGGTCGACACTCCACCTGAGCAGATCGCAGAAGCAGACTGACTTCTGGCCCCTGCTCCAACAGTCTCAACAATAACCTGGGTTGGTCGTTTGGTTAGGTACACATCAGATACGTCACGCCAATCGACGCTCCACTCGCACCGCCCTAGGTGCCCTCGGAGACAACGACCCGACACCTAGAGCGCATGGCCCCAGGGCGCCTCTAGCCAGAAGCTTCGACCCCTTCCTTTCTCGACAAGCGATGGGTTGAACAATGCACAAACGAGCGACTTAGGCCGTCTTTCCACCGGGAAGGGCGGCCTTCCTCTTTGGTCCGATCACTCGAAGCGCGGCATCAGATTCAGAGCTGGGCAATAAAAATGCCTCGCCAAAGCGAGGCATCTCATCAATTGTCGCTAGATCATCTGGCGTAGAAGACACCGCGATAAGCAAGCTGGGGGTGAAGCTCACGAGCTGCCTTCTGGCGACGAGCGTTGTAGTGCTCGCGCCGGTAGGTGAGTTCAACACACTGCTTTTGCACAGCAGTGTGTTGAGGGGTGTAGGTCTGACCTCTGTAAATAAGAGCTGTCATGGATGGTTCCTCGAAGCAAGTTCAGGTCCCCGTTCCTTGGCCTGAATCGAACTGCGCCTCTCCGAAAAGAGGTGAACGTGTTGGTAGCTGTTACTACAGACGTTTTATAAGACAACTCTCAAGGGGTTGGTCGTTCGAGTGGATACAAAACGGACCAATTCCCCCTGCACCGGCAGCTTCACTGGTTTGGTCAGATATGGGGATAGGCATTTGCCAAGCCCCAAACCGCCAAGGCTGTAATCGAGGCAAAGGTCATGGCCGCCCAGGCCGCTGTACTCGAGCTGGAGCTTTTCGACAGTGGCAGTTGAATTTTGCGGGCCATCAAATCACAGTTCAATCATCTCCGTAGTGGCTCATTCCATCCCCGATCGCCAGTTATATCAGTGAGCCCTAACCATTGAGGCTTTCAATCAAGAGAGCAGCTGGTTTTTAGAAAGCTTCAGGTCTTTGATTAGACAGGGCAAACCAACTGCACCGCATTGGATCTTGAGGAGAACAAGAGCACAAAATTGTCGCCATGGCCATTTAATCCAGTTTGCTCACGCAGCAAATCAGTACTGGCCAGAGCCAGGCCACAGGTCTCGCAAAACAACACCGGCAATGTTGCAGCACTGCCCTGCATGGCCTGAAGGTCTAAAGCCTGCCGAACTGCACGCTGCGATCGTTCAAGACCGAGTCGCTCCACCAGAGCAGGCCAGAGATCGTTCACCGGTGCGCTGGCCGCGAAATCAACGGATGGATGAGACATCAGACAGGCAGCTGTTCAATCGCCACCACAATCATCTGCGGTGAAACCTCAATCACATCCAGAGGATCCTGGTTATCGAGATAAGCCTCGAATGACGAAAAACGTTCAATCCGGGGAGCCGCCTCCTTCGCTGCACAGGCCGCAATCCAGTCGTTGTCGTCAGGCTTGACGGTCACATAGGCCTGCAAAGCCTCCTCCAGGTCACCGCCATCACCGATGCCCTCCCCATGCCAGAACGCTTCGAAGAATTCAGACATCGGACACGGGGAACGACCGTTTTGATCATGACTCCGACCCGAGCCGCTGCCCAGTGCCTAGACGCTCAAGAATGGGGATAAAGGACGCGCAGAACGATGCAGGATTCGCTGTTCAGGCTTGATGGTCAGGTGGCACTAGTCACGGGATGCCGCAGAGGCATTGGCCAAGCCATGGCGGATGCACTGGCTGAAGCAGGAGCCGACATTGTTGGAATCAGCGCCTCACTCAACCCTGACAACAGTGAGGTGGGAGACGTGATTCGCAAGCGTGGCCGTCGATTTTCTGGTTTTCGCTGCGACCTCAGCGACCGCAATGCTGTTGACAGCGTGCTCGAACAGGTTCTGAGCCAACATCCAGTCATCGACGTGCTGGTGAACAATGCCGGCATCGTGCGTCGGGCGCCGGCAGAGAAACACAGCGATGAGCTCTGGGACACGGTGCTGGAAGTCAACCTCAGTGCACAGTTCAGAGTGAGTCGCCGGATCGGAACGCTGATGCTGGAGCGAGGCAAGGGCAGCATCATTTCCACCGCCTCGATCCTTAGTGATCAGGGTGGATTGAATGTGGCCAGCTACGCCGCCAGCAAAGCAGGCCTGGCCAACCTCACGCGCTCACTGGCCAATGAATGGGCTGGACGCGGCGTAAGGGTGAACGCCATTGCACCCGGATACGTGAAAACGGAAATGACCGAAGCGCTGCAGTCGGATCCACTGAGATCCAGGCAGATTCTGGAACGCATCCCCGCTGGTCGCCTGGGATCACCTGATGACCTGCGCGGCCCGGTGGTGTTTCTCGCCAGTAATGCCTCGCGCTACGTGAATGGAGAGACATTGGTCGTGGATGGCGGTTGGATGGGTCGTTAACTCAACCGTTGACTGAAGCTGCAGGTTCGGAGCTGGTGTCCGAGGCATAGCCGGCACAGCGCTGTTGATCGAGATGTTGGATGTGTCGACGTTCGGTGTAATACAGCTCCTGAAAACGCAGGGCTTCAGCGTTGAGGTCATCGAACATGGTGTGGATGCGCTGCTCCATATCGACTTCCATCTCAACAGCAGGAGCTGACTGCTCCTCTTTCTCCTGCTCGATTAAGACGGCAATGCAACGCTCCAGAGTTTGCAGACGCTGGCCAGTCCAGGCTTCCAGCAAATGCCGGCAACGTTTATTGCTCTTCTGACGTTCAAGCATCGCTGCCGTTCCACGCAGCTGATCCATCGGCCGGGCCAAGGCAACACGCTGCAATTCATCCGGTTCGAGCAGTGGCGTCAGACGCGTCACCAGATCACTGTTGTCCAGCAGGAGCTGATCCGTGAGCAGTCGGGGCAGATCGAGGTCTGCCAATTCGTCGCCGCGATCCTCACCGCGACAGATCGCTTCCAGACGCACACTGCCAAGATTGCCTTCCTCTAGATCCGTGATGCCAGACCAGAGCAGACGATGATGCTGCAGCGCGAAATCCTCGAGCTCCCGACTCCTCAGTTCCTGGCGGATGCCAGCCCGATGGGACGGGCAATGCAAATAGAGCAGAAGGATCTCAGCTTCTGAACGTTCACGCTGGGAAGCTTCGCCAGCCTTCTCATGTCGGCTGGAGCGGCCGTGCCAGCGCTGACCTTGAACCTGCTGGCGGAGATCGTCTTCAAGCTGTAAAGCCAGACGGCCCTGCCCACCGCTGAGGCGCTCGGCCACCTGCTGGATGTAGTGGGTGCGGATGGCGGATTGGGGAAGCTTGCCCAGCAACGCAACCAGCGAAGCCACCGAACGTTGAAACTGATCTGCCTTACTGAGATCCCTTCCCTCAAGGACCTGTTCGATCTGCCAGTCGAGCCAGAGCGGCGCCTGGTCCAGCAGAGCCCGATAGTCACCAGCGCCATGCTCCTTGAGAAATTCATCGGGGTCCTTACCGGATGGAAGGTGCAGGACCCTCAACTCCAGTTGTCCCTGGAGTGCCAGCTGCTCCACCTCACCGATCGCTCGGTTGGCGGCTCGCACGCCGGCACCATCGGCATCGAAATTCAGAACAATCCGCTTGCCATCACTGCATCGACACAGCTGGGTGATCTGTTGACTGCTGAGAGCGGTGCCCAGAGAGGCCACCGCATTGGTGACACCTGCGGCATGCAGGGCAATCACATCGAAATAGCCCTCCACAACAACAGCACGATCGTCCTTGCGGATTGCGGATGAGGCCCGGTCAAGTCCGAATAGGTGCTTGCCCTTCTCGAACACATCCGTTTCAGGTGAGTTGAGGTACTTGGGCTCACTGCCATCGAGGCTGCGGCCACCGAAGCCGATCACCCGCCCCTGACGATCACGAATGGGAACAATGACCCGATGGCGGAAGCGGTCATAAAAACCGTTCCCTCCTTTACGGGGAACCACCAGTCCTGCTGCCTCGAGCAGTTCTGGAGGCAATCCCTCCACTTGCTGCAGATGCTTAAGCAGGCCATCCCACTGATCAGGCGCGTAACCCAGCTCGAACTGATCAAGGGTGGTTTCGCTCAGCCCGCGGGTCTCGCGCAGATAGCGAAGTGCATCAGCACCGGCGTCTGTTCTGAGCTGTGCACGAAACCAGCCGGAAGCCAATGCAAGCGCTCGGTGCAGCTTGTCGCGGCGAGACAGCTGTTGTTTGAGTTTCTCCTGCTGCGGACCATCGACGGTCTCCACCGGCAGTTGATATCGGCGGGCAAGGTCAAGCACCACCTCGCTGAAGCTCTGACGTTGAAACTCCATCAGGAACTTGATGGAGTTTCCTCCTGCGCCGCATGAGAAGCAGTAATAGAACTGCTTGGCGGGAGACACCGTCATCGACGGCTTGCTGTCGTCGTGGAACGGGCAGATTCCGACGAACTCACGACCCTTTTTCTTGAGCACTACATGCTCACCAACAACGTCCACGATGTCGGCGCGTTCCTTAACGGCCTCGATGGTGCGTGGGTGAAGTCGGGGGCTGACCATCGAACCATTCTGCGAGAAACCGCGCGTCCCGTCGATCGCAATTGCTGCTTCGAGCTCTAGACGATCCAAACAACGGTCGGGAACCATGAACCAGGTCTCGCTGATGAATGAACCGCACTGATCCCTCAAAACAGGGCTCAATCAGGAACTGCTCCGGTGGCATCGTTGAGAACTAGCGTGCAGACCGATGAATGCGAGGCCTGCTGACAACCATCCGCGGATCGCAGTCCCCTGAGGAATGGAAGGCCTGCGTGAGTCTGGTCGGAGCGGCCTTAGCCTTCAGCCTGATGACCGTCTGCGTCAAGCACCTCGGAGGCCGCTTGCCCGTGGCTGAGGTGGTTCTGATTCGATCGCTGATCAGCCTCGCGATCACGCTCACCATGTTGAGGCGACTGGGAGTCTCCCCTTGGGGCCATCAGAAGGGATTGCTGCTGGTGAGAGGTGTACTCGGCACTGGCGCACTGCTGATGTTTTTCCAGGCCATTTCCAGCCTGCCTCTGGCCGCAGCAACCCTTCTTCAGTACACCTACCCGACCCTCACGACGATTTGCGCCTGGGCCTTACTAAAGGAACCGATCCGCAAGCGCATCAGCCTGGCGGTCCTGCTGGGGCTGTTCGGTGTCCTGCTTGTGGTGCAGCCCGAATGGGCAGGTCAGTCGATGGCAGGACTTCCTCCGCTTTCAGCACTGATCGGACTTGGTGGAGCCCTGTTAACGGCACTCGCTTACGTAAGCGTCCGCCAACTTTCTGTGCGGGAGCATCCTCTGGTAATCGTGTTCTATTTCCCGCTCGTCTCCGTCCCAGCGACGTTGCCATTGCTGGTGAACAATCTGGTGCTACCGACGGGAAGCGACTGGCTGTGGTTACTGGGGGTCGGCCTACTCACACAGATTGGGCAGGTTTGGCTGACCGAAGGCCTGGCGACGCTCCCTGCGGCGCGCGCAACCTCAATCAATTACGTGCAGGTGGTGTTCGCCACTCTCTGGGGAGTATTGATCTTTGCTGAACAGGT
The DNA here is from genome assembly GCF_900473955.1 of Synechococcus sp. GEYO. Taxonomy (NCBI): domain Bacteria; kingdom Bacillati; phylum Cyanobacteriota; class Cyanophyceae; order Synechococcales; family Synechococcaceae; genus Synechococcus; species Synechococcus sp. GEYO. Next base: position 63,872 of record NZ_UCNL01000008.1, on the reverse strand, counting down.
GACCGGCACCGTCATCGTCGGTGCACTTTGCGTGCTCGGAGCCACTCTGATCAGCCTGAGCGCAAAACAACGTCAGACTGGATCGATCGCCAGTGGATAAGTGATCCAGGTCTGCGAACTGCCGTCATCGGAACCACTCGGCAATGCCAAACGCCAGCTCTGGCCACGTTCCCCTCGCTCAAGAAACAGTTCGAAGGGACTATCGACCTTGATCGCATCTCCAGGCAGTCGCCAATCGAAGCGTCCGATGAGGTGCACGCCTTTCTGATCACCAATGCTCAGACTCTCTTGCTCCTCAAGGCGAACCCTGGTGACCTCTGGAGCCCCGGAGGCCTCAAGATCCAACGACTGAGCGATTGCACTCTGCGTGAGCTGAATTTGCTGACCAAGAGCGCTGAGGATCACAGCGCGAGGCGGACGATCGCCAAGTGAACAGGAGGTCAAGCCGAGACTGATCAGACACACCAGCAACAAGGACAGAAGCATCCTGCGCGCGCTGCGTAGAGATTGAATCACTGCAAAACGGAGTGGGCAATCAGACGCATGGACATCTGATATCTCGCTGACCTGGATACCAATCATTGGTGGTGTTTGGAGCCATCACCCGGAGTTACAGGTTCAGGCTAACGGCAGCCCGAATCCTGAAACCACACTGGTCAGACTGAGGGTGAGAAAGCCCTGCCTCTGCGCTCCAGCAACGACTAGTCAGACGCAGACGCAGAAGCCATGTTCCGCTCCCTGTTGAACATGAACAGACCGAACGAAAAAGCAAAGGAGATAGCAAACGTTACGGCGATATAGAGATACCAAAACTTCATTTTCAGCCGGATCCCTTCCGCTGCATAAAAAACAAACGATGCAATCAGCACAAGCGTGAGGTCAGCGGCAATAAAGCCCGCAGAGGCATTGGCCCAGACACCCTGGGAGAACAAATTAACGATTTCAATTGGATCCGTTAAACCCAGCGCTTCCGTTTCCTGAATGAATTGATAAATGCAATACCAAGGCCACGCAATACCAGCCAACGCAGTAGCCCCATAAAGTCCAAGCCTTAATTTTGCCATGTTTTAAAATCTAATTGATCACAATCTCACAGGACAAGAACCATTCAGGTGACCAAAGCTACAAAGGCACAGAAAGACTTTGATTCAGCAATTAATTCAGGAGTGGATCAAAAAGTCAATTCATCAATCAACTCATCAACAAGGTGATTTAGAAATCCACATCAATCACAAACAAATCAACGCTCTGAGCCGGCACAAAGACCTTCATAAGAACCATGCAAGGGATGTCCAGGATGCTGCCGCCCCTCGGCGTAATAGAGCTTTTCAGCAATAAGATCTCCAACCATCGGCCTTGCAGTCGACTTGGCAGGGATGACCATCAAAGTAAGAGCAGCAAGAGACGCAAAAAATTTCATGTGTCATCACCGGGAAAGACTCTGGAACAACAAATTCGTGGCTCATCGGAACAATCCAGGCATTCGATCCACGTCATGCTCAAAAAGGGGAGTTTGCGTCATTCAAATCAGACCAGAACCGACTGATTTGGTGTAATCCCGGCTGAAGTCAACGTGAAGTGTGTAGAGCCGCCATCAGAGGTACGGTCGACGACCCGAAACATCATCAAGATCAGGTCATTTGCATTGCTTGATACCATTCAAGTATGTCATGAATGAAATAATTAGCACTATGATTAAACTTTTAGATATTGACTAATCAATAGCAATAACGCCAACTCCAGCATGAACAAATCCACTTCAACACCAGGGAAAAAAAATTTCAAACCAAATCGAGTCAACCGCACCACAGTCTTTGGACTGGCGACGAATCACCCCAACGCCGCCGCTATTTGCGCAGCCTGACTGACCAGGAGCACTGCGAACAGAATCAGCGCAGCTGAAGCCGTCTTATCCAAGCCGACATCAATTAATGCCTTCACCCTGGCAACATACGCTGGATCACCACTACTTCTCAGCCAGGCCGCCGAGCTTCAAGCTGGCATTCATCAACCTGAGTGGCTCTGAATTCAGTTTTTACCGGCATCATTGATGTCGGTCAGAATTCAACAGAGAGGGAGCATTTCATGATCGGCTGGCTTCGGGGTGAACGGATCCAGAGCTGGGAGCAGGGCGGCCGCCGGGGCGTCGTGATTGCATGTTCAGGGGTCGGTTATGAAGTGCAGCTGACCAAACGCGACCAGCAGGCTCAGATCGGTGACAGCTGCACCGTCTGGATCCATCAGGTTCAGCGAGACGACGGTTCGACGCTCTATGGATTCCCCCAGCAACGGGACCGTGAATTGTTCCGAACCCTGATTGCGGTGAATGGCGTTGGTCCCCAGATGGCTCTCTCGCTGCTCGATTGCTGCGCAGCACCTGAACTCGTGATGGCGATCATTGAAGGGGACCTGAAGCGGCTGACGCAGGCTCAGGGGGTCGGCAAACGTACTGCTGAACGCATCGCAGTGGAACTCCGGGATCGCCTTGGCTCTTGGGCGCCTGAGGCCAACGAGGCGTCTCTATCGCTTGTTGATCGCAGCGACGTGAAAGCTTTGCCAATCCAGCCTGATTCCCTGCAGGAACTTCAACTCACCCTCGAGACTCTCGGCTACGAGGACCTCGAGATCCGACGGGCCATGCGAGCTGTCGCCAGCAGTTCCGAGGTGCCTGAAGACAAAGACAATGAAGGATGGCTGCGTGCCAGTTTGCGTTGGCTCAGCGAATCGGCTTAACGGGACCGCGGGAAGGTAAGTTGGTTCTTTGCACTGTCAGGGCCAGACGCCGCGCATGTCGCTCGATACCACCGAAAAGCAGCAGCTGATCAACACCCACCAGACCCATGCCACCGATACCGGTTCGGCTGAGGTTCAAGTGGCCATGCTGAGCGAGCGCATCTCGAAGCTCAGTAGCCACCTGCAGCAGAACAATCACGACTACTCCTCGCGTCAGGGGCTGTTGAAGATGATTGGTCGCCGCAAGCGCCTGCTCAGCTATGTGAGAGGCAAGAGTGAGCAGCGTTACAGCAGCCTGATCGCCAAACTGGGTATCCGCGGCTGAACCGCATCCCAGAATCTGCATGAGTCATGGCTGAAAAGCGCGATCCTCTTCCTTTTGAACCGCGTCGTTCAGCTGCAGAGACAACCCGAAATCAAGCGATTCCTAGAGAAGTAGCCAACCGCATGGCCCGACGCGTCGCTTTTGCCACAGGGGTTCCTTCCCTTATGGGAATGGCAGTTTTTGTGATCAGTTACCTCGTGGTGAGTCGAGGCATTCTTGATGTCCCGCCAAGCATCACCCTGTTGGGATCGGGCTTCTTCTTCCTTTTGGGCCTGGTCGGACTGAGCTACGGAGTGCTATCGGCAAGCTGGGAACCTCAGCCAGGAACGTTGCTGGGCCTGGAGCACCTAAAGCCCAACCTGCAACGTCTGCGCAGCTCGATCAAAGCCCAGAAGCAGGCTTAATCGGATTAAGAGTTAACGCATCAACGGATCGCTGCAGCTGACGGTGAAAGCACTGTTCTGCAGATGTTGCTGAGCCGCGGCCGCATCCTTGACGCAGAACTGGGAGCCAAGACGCACATAACGCACGTCCGGGCCTCTACGCACCGCTGCCACCACGGGAACGCGCACACCCAACTCATCCTGGTCAGGACGATGGGCCTGGAGACATTCCCTCAGCTTGTGCTGAACAGCCACATCAGAGGCCTGATCGGGGTCGAGTTCCACCAAAAGCAAACGCAAATCATCAATCGCACGGCAGTCATCCACGATCAACTGCACCCGTTCGTCGCGTCGATCCACAGCGGCCCAGACCAGAAGCCTGGCCTCGGCCATCAGATGATCGGAGAGCCGCGCATAACTTTTCGGGAACACCACGGCTTCACAGGAACCGGTGAGGTCCTCGAGCTGAAGAATCGCCATGCGGTCACCTTTGCGCGTCGTGACCTGACGCATCTCACTCACCATCGCGATGGCGCTGACCTTCGCCTTGTCTGATTGTTCTTCCAAGCTGGCCAGTCCGATCGGTGCCAGCAGACGGGCGGGTGCGGTGAGCTGCTTGAGCGGATGATCAGAGAGATAGAAGCCCACAAGGTCCTTTTCCAGCTTCAGTTTTTCGCTGGGGTGATAGTCCTTCACAGGAGCTGCCTTGGGAGCAAGGCTCAGGTCCGTGCTGGCGTCAGCTTCATCCGCAGCAGGACCCGCCATCAGATCAAACAGATTGCCCTGACCGCTGGCACGATCCCTTGCCCGGGATCCGGCCCAGTCGATCAGAAGATCAAGATCGGCAATCAGTTGGGCGCGGTTGGCCTCAGGCTCCAGCGCGTCGAGTGCTCCGCAGTGAATCAACGATTCCAGGCTGCGCCGGTTGACCACACTGGAGGGAACCCGGTCACAGAGATCAGCAAGTGACTGGAACATGCCATCGTTTTGCCTAGAGCGAATCAGGGCACGGATCGCACCGTCGCCAAGATTGCGCACCGCCGATAGCCCGAAGAGGATTCGGCTGTCCCTAGGGGTGAAATCGGTACCGGAGGCATTCACATCCGGCGGCATCACTTCGATGCCCATGGCGTTGCAGTTGGAGATGTAGCGCTGAACCTTGTCGCTGGCTCCGGCATTCACTGTGAGCAGCGCTGCCATGTACGCCACTGGATAGTGAGCCTTGAGATAAGCGGTTTGATATGTCACCGCTCCATAGGCCGTGGAATGGCTCTTGTTGAAGCAGTACTCGGCGAACAAGACCATCTGGTCGAACAACTCGTCGGCGACCTTGGTGTCAACGCCACGCTCCGTTGCTCCCTTCACGAAAATGCCGCGATGCTTTTGCATCTCCGAGACTTTTTTCTTGCCCATGGCGCGACGCAGCAGATCCGCCTCGCCAAGGGAGTAGCCGGCCAAATCCTGCGCGATGCGCATGATTTGCTCCTGGTACACCATGATTCCGTAGGTCTCGCTCAGAATCGGCTCCAGCGTGCTGTGGGCGAAGTCAATCGCTTCACGGCCATGCTTGCGGTTGATGAACTTGGGAATCAGGCCAGCATCGAGTGGACCTGGCCGATAAAGCGCCAGGATCGAGGAGATGTCTTCCAGGGATGAGGGCTTCAGATCACGCACGATCTGGCGCATGCCTGTGGACTCGAGCTGGAAAATACCCTCGAGGTCACCACGGGCCAGAAGATCGAAGGTCCCCTGATCTTCAGGGGGCAACTGATCGGGGTCGATCCGTTGGCCACTGGTCTGCTCGACAAGCTCGAGGGTCTTGTCGATCATCGTGAGGTTTTTGAGGCCAAGGAAGTCCATCTTCAGCAGCCCCATCGACTCCACGTCTTCCATGAAGTACTGAGTGATCACCTGGCCATCGTTATTGCGCTGAAGAGGGACCAGTTCGTCGAGGGGATCAGCGGCAATCACCACACCCGCAGCATGAACGCCGAATGTTTTGTTGGTTCCTTCGATGCGCATGGCCATGTCGACCCAGCGCTTCACGATGGGATCCTTCTCGTAGCGCTCCTTGAAGTCGGGATTCGGCGACTCATCGCCGATCATGGCTTTGAGTTTGGCGGGCTTGCCCCTGACCACAGGGATCAGCTTGGCCAGACGGTCCGCATCTCCGTATGGAATATCGAGCACGCGGGCCACATCCTTCAACACGGCCTTGGAGGTCATGCGGTTGAACGTGATGATCTGAGCCACCTTTTCATCGCCGTAGCGGCGCGTGACGTAATCGATCACCTCGCCTCGGCGCTCAATGCAGAAGTCGGTGTCGATATCAGGCATCGACTTGCGTTCCGGATTGAGAAAACGCTCAAACAAAAGACCGTTGCTCACGGGATCAATGTTGGTGATCCCAAGGGCGTAGGCCACCAGTGAGCCTGCAGCCGAACCACGACCCGGACCCACAGGGATGCTCTGTTCACGAGCGAAACGGATGTAATCCCAGACAACCAGGAAGTAGGTGGGAAAGCCCATCTGTTCCATGATCTTGAGTTCGTGCACCATCCGCTCGGCGTACACCTCCTCGATGGTGTCTGCAGCTGTCAGGCCAAGACGATCACGCAAGCCCTGCTCGGTGACCTCACGCAGATAGGTGACCGGGGTATGGCCATCAGGAATTGGAAAACGGGGCATCTGATAGCGGCCCAGGATGTCGTAGTCCTCGACTTTTTCTGCGACGGCAACGGTGTTGGCAATCGCTTCCTGCACCACCTCAGGCTCGAGATGATCTGCAAAGAGATGACCCATCTCCTCCTCAGATTTGAGGTATTCAGTGCCGGTGTAGCGAAGACGTTTTTCGTCGCTGATCAGTTTGCCCGTGAGCACGCACAACAGTGCGTCATGGGCCTCCACATCATTACGAGTGAGGTAGTGAGCGTCGTTGGTGGCAACAACTTTGATGCCCAGTTCACGGGCGATCTTGACGATCTCCACATTGACGATGCGATCTTCCGGCGAACCGTGGTCTTGAATCTCCAGGTAGAAGTCGTCACCGAAAACGCTCTGGTACCAGCGGGCAACCTCGCGGGCCACATCAGGTCGTTCGCGCATGATGGCCTGCGGAATCTCACCGCCCAGGCAGGCTGTGGCAACGATCAAGCCTTCGGAATACTGCGCAAGCAGATGCTTATCAACACAGGCGCGTGAAAAAATTCCACGGCCGCGCATGCCACGCAGGTGACTGATGCTGGTGAGCTTGACGAGATTGCGATATCCGACGGCATTTTTGGCAAGCACCACCAGGTGGTATCGACGCTCCTTCTTGGGTTGTGGGTCATCAATTGAACCGTTGATGACATACATCTCGTTGCCGATGATCGGCTTTACACCACTGCTCTTACAGAGCTTGAGCAGCTCCACAGCGCCGTACATCACCCCATGATCGGTGAGTGCCAATGCCGGCATTCCCAGCTCCTTGGCACGCTCCACCATCTGAGGCAGCTGCGAAGCACCATCTAGCAGGCTGTAGTCGCTGTGGTTGTGAAGGGGGACGAATGCCATGAACCCAGCCTAGGGGCATGCGCAAGATGCAGTGCACAGGCACTCCAGACAACACCAGATGCAGTGCCGACCAGCCGAGAAGCCTCGTTTCAAGCAGGCACCAGCCCCGCTTTCGGCCTGGACTTCATCACGTCCGCCGCCTGCTCGTACTGATGAGCCACCTGCAGCAGACGGGGCTCTTCCAGCACATTGCCGATGAGCTGAACCCCGATTGGCAGACCGCCGGCATCAAAGCCGCAGGGCACGCTGATGGCCGGCAGGCCGGCGAGATTGGCCGGAATGGTGAGCAGATCCGACAAGTACATGGCCAGGGGATCATCCGCATGGGCACCGTTTTTGAATGCGGTGCTGGGAGCCGTGGGCGTCAACAGCACATCAACCGACTGAAAGGCCGCATCAAAATCGCGCCGGATCAGCGTTCTCACCTGCTGCGCTTTCTTGTAGTAAGCATCGACGTAACCGGCTGACAGGGCATAGGTACCTATCAGAATTCGGCGTTGCACCTCACTGCCGAAACCCTCCGCACGACTTCTGGCAGTCATGGCAGCCAGAGATGTTGCATCCTCGGCCCGATAGCCAAATTTGACGCCGTCGTAGCGGGCGAGATTGGCCGATGCCTCCGACGGCGCAATCACGTAATAAGTAGCGATGCCATCGTTGAAGCGGGGGCAGCTCACGTCCACCAGTTCGGCGCCAAGAGCCTTGAGCTGATCTGCTGCCGCGAGCACCGACGCCTTCACCTGCGAGTCCAATCCCTCCTGGTCAAAGCACTCGGTGACCAGACCGACCCGCAAACCCTTGATCGGAGCGGCAAGGCCAGCGGTGTAGTCAGGAACAGGAACATTCAGACAGGTCGAATCGCGAGGATCAACTCCTGCCATGACCTGCAGCAGTTCTGCGGCATCCGCCACCGATGAGGTGAACGGTCCTACCTGATCCAGGGAGCTAGCAAAAGCCACCAAGCCGTAGCGACTCACGCGCCCGTAGGTGGGCTTGAGACCAACCACCCCGCAGAAGGATGCGGGCTGACGAATCGAACCACCGGTGTCGGAGCCGATGGAGGCCAGACACTCGCCGGCGGCAACAGCAGCTGCACTGCCGCCGGAACTCCCACCGGGCACATGTTCAGGATTCCAGGGATTGGCGGTGGCACCAAACACGGACGTTTCGGTTGAGCCACCCATGGCGAATTCATCCAGGTTGGTCTTACCGAGAAGAACCGCTCCGGAGGCCCACAGCCGGTCGGTCACCGTGGATTCATAGGGAGGCACAAACTGCTCGAGCATGCGACTGGAGCAGGTGGTGCGCACGCCCCTGGTGCAGAGATTGTCCTTAATGCCGAGAGGGATCCCAGCCAGGGGCGGCAAATCATCGCCGGCACGACGAGCCGCATCAATGCGATCGGCATCAGCACGGGCACGCTCTGCCGTGACTTCAAGAAAAGCATGCACGTCTGGGTCGACCGCATCAATCCTGGCCAGGTGATAGTCGGTGAGTTCCCTCGCGGACACCTCCCCGTTTGCCAGTTGCTGACGCCATTCGGCGATCGCCATGGTCAGGATTTGCGTGCAGCTGAGACGCTATCAGTCAGATGCGTTCGCATCGGGCTAGCTCAGCCCTGGGATTCGATCGTGAACGGTTCGTAACGACGACAGCGCACCAATGAATGATCGAGTGAAGCGGGCGATTCCGAGGACACATCACTCAGAAAAGCCGGGAGCTCCTTCTCCAGGGTAGAGCGGCGCACGAAAGGACCGAACCAGTAGGTGACGTCTGGGCCATGGGTCTGAACCCTGGCCCACCAAGCCATGCCTAGACCGTTGGCAAGTGAGCGCATCGGTCGGTTCAGAGGGCCCATGGCGGAGCGATAAAGACAAGGTCATTGTGCACTGATTCAACGCTGGCGGAAGGATTCCAACCATCGCTGTTCGGAGTCCCTGAAGTTCACCGCAGCGCGGTCAGAGATCGATACTGCCTTCAAAGGGTGCCTCGACTGTCTGCGGAAGACGTTCGAGTTGCAAATCAATGCCTGGGTTCTCGGGCGGCACGGGGGAGGCGTCAGGCTCGCTGGAGGGCTGCATCCCAGCGGTATCGGATGCTTCCGCCGGTGATGAAGTCCCGTTCTGTGAGGCTTCAATCTGCTCTGATGACTCGGATGGCGGCGCGGGGAGCTGGGGACGAACGATGCGGGGAGATGGGTTCTGACCCTTCAGACCCTTCATCCAGCCTCGACGCGCCACCTCATAGAGACAGAGAGCGGTCGCAACCGAGGCATTCAGGCTTGGCGTGACACCCCGCAGTGGGATGCGAATCAACTGATCGCAATGGCGACGGGTGAGCATGGACAGTCCCTGGCCCTCAGAACCCGTGACCACCACAAGGGGACCTTCCAGATCAACTTCTTCAAGGGTCTGATCACCTTCCTCGGCAAGGCCGACCACGCGATAGCCAGCATCTTTGAGGGTTTCCAGGGAGCGATTGAGATTGACCACCCGCGCCACAGGCAGATGTTCCAGTGCACCAGCCGCAACCTTGGCGACGGATCCCGTCAGACCTGCGCTGCGGCGCTGAGGCAGAACCACGCCGTGGGCTCCTAAGGCTTCAGCGGAACGAACGATCGCACCGAGATTATGGGGATCGGTGAGGCCATCAAGGGCCAGTAGCAGCGGAGGTTCATTGAGCTCGCCGCAGCCATCGATCAAATCAGGAAGATTCAGCGTGTCTGCTGCAGCGGTCTGCAGAGCAATGCCCTGGTGGACGGCACCACCGGTCATCTGAGCCAGACGAGCCCAGGTGACTTCCTCCACAAGAACTCCGGAGGCCTTGGCATCCCTGAGAAGCTGCATGAATTTGGGAGCACTCCTCATCTCACTGGTGCACCAGATGCGATGGATCGGACGACCGGCTTCCAGTGCAGCCTGAGTGGCATGCCGGCCCCAGAGCAGATCATCAGCCACAGGATCAGCAGCGTGGGGAGTCGCTTCTCCACGGGGCTGATCATCAACCTGACGATCTCGACGCTCGCCACGGCCGGGGCGAATACTGCGGGCCTCGCCATCACTGAAGCGACGAGCTCCAGGACGACGGTCTGGGAACCGCCTGTCATCAGAACGACGCCCCTTAAAGCGCTGATCACCATCCCGGCGCTCTTCAGGGCGGCGTCCTTCGAAACGCCGGTCACCTTCACGCCGGTCACCATCGCGGCGGTCCTCAAAGCGCCTTGAATTGAAACGCCGATCATCAGAACGACGGTCTTCAAAGCGACGATCATCCGAACGGCGTTGTTCAAAGCGTCGGTCCCCTTCACGACGATCGCCTCGGCCAGGAGGTCTTGATGCGTCTCTGGGACCGCCGCGAAATGCACCATTGCGGGACGGAGCGCGTCCTCGAAACTCACCATCGCGGGATCCACGCCAGGGCGTATCACCCCTGCTGACGTCTCCATCCCGCCGGCGGGATCCTGTCGGATTGCCATCCACTCTTGGGCGACGATCACGGGGCCCGCCACGAGGCGGTCGACCGCCTGCGGAATCACCACCACGGGAGGGGCGAGCGGGGCGGCGATCAAAACGGGAGCTCATGGGATCGATGGTTATGACAGGGCGGATTCGGTCTCCTCGAGTCGATCCAGAAGCTGGGCAAGCCGCGTCGGATTCTGAAGAAAGAGCCAGCCCACCATTGTCTCAAACCCCGTGGCCTTTCCATAGGCCGCAGGGTCTGAACCGCGTGGTCCGCGGCCGGCACGATTGCGGCCACGACGCACAAGATCCTTCTCCTCATCAGTGAGCCAGGGCTCGAGCCGTTTCAAGGCAGCCGCCTGAGCATCGGCCCGAACCTCGGCCACCACCGCTTGGTGCAGATCCTTGGAACGACCTGCCTGCCGGCAGTGCCGCAAACGTTGATGTAGCTCCCAGACAGCGTCTCCGAGCCAGGCGAGCTGCAAGGGCCCGAGATCAGTGGAGCCTGCCGGCAGAGCATGTTGAAGCCGAATCCAGTCGCTCAAGCAGCCAGCTGGGTGTAAGCCGTCTCAAGATCATTCACCAAATGGAGGAACGATTCCAGTCGGACCAGTTTCACGGTCTGGGTCACACGGGCATTGCCAACCACCACGAAGCTGCGCTTGGCGTCTTTGCATTGTTTGGCGAGCTGCACCAGGGCGCCGAGACCGGAGGAATCGAGAAAGTCGATTTTGCTCAGATCAAAGACAGCCGGGAAGGCATTGGCCTTCAAAACATCCATCACGTAAGTGATGAACTGCTTTTCGGAGTAGGCATCCAACTGGCCGGTGAAATGAAACACCAGGCAGCCATCCTTCTGCTCAAAGCCTCCACGGAGCGAAACCGTCAGTCGCTGCAGTTCAGTGATGGGACCAGACCCCCCATGTTGCGTCGTCGTCGTGCGAAGTGTAGTGATGCTCCAACAGACAGACCACGCATCAACGTCGATCTGACATCAGCGAAACGAAACGGGCGAAATGATGGTCGGCATCGTGAGGTCCAGGACTTGCCTCAGGGTGATATTGCACACCAAACAGCGGCTGCTGCCGATGGGCTATCGCTGCAACGGTGCGGTCGTTGAGATTGAGATGGGTCACCTCGATGCTGTCGGCAGGAAGGCTGGCCGCATCCAGGGCAAAACCATGGTTCTGACTGGTGATCTCAACCTGGCCCGTGGTGCCGCAAGGATGGTTGAGACCACGATGCCCATAGCCAAGTTTGAAGGTGGTGCCCCCCATAGCCAGTCCAAGAATCTGATGGCCGAGGCAGATGCCGAACAAAGGGAGATCCCGCTGCTGAATCAGACCACGCGCCAGAGCGATCCCATCACTGACGGCCGCCGGATCACCCGGTCCGTTGGACAGAAACACACCCTCAGGCTTGCAATCCAGCACGCTCTGTAGATCCGTCGATGCCGGCATGACGGTCACATCACAACCATGACTGACCAATCGATCGAGAATGGCGCGCTTAATACCGAAATCGATCGCGACAACGCGATACGGACTCTGCGGTCGGCCGCTCTGCAAGCGTCGATCGAAATCAACAGCAGAGGGAGTGCTCCAGGCGTAGGAGGTGCTTGTCGAAACCCTATCGGCGAGATTCAAGCCTTCCATTGACGGTGCTGAACGCACCAGCTCAAGCAGCTCAGCCGGTGAGCGTCCATCGGAGCTGATCACACCGTTCATGGCACCTGTTTCACGCAGATGGCGAACCAGAGCGCGGGTATCGATACCTTGAATACCGACAACGCCATGGGCCGCCAACCAGTCCTGGAGGCTCTGACGGGAGCGCCAATTGCTCGCCACGGGGGACAACTGCCGGGCGATCAGACCTTGAGCATGCGGCTGATCTGCCTCCTGATCATCAGGATTGACCCCTGTGTTTCCCAGTTCCGGATAGGTGAACGTGACCAGCTGTCCTGAATAGCTGGGGTCGGTCATCACCTCCTGGTACCCGGTCATGCCGGTGTTGAAAACAACCTCACCGACCACGCTGCCGCCAGCGCCACATGGCAGACCGGAGAAGACAGTGCCATCGGCCAGCACTAGCCATGCCGACTCACTGGATGAAGCAGTCATCAGCAGACGAATCCCCTCAACAACGCTGAAGCCCTCATCCTCCCTCGGCGGGGGTCAGGCCCTGGCGCAATTGCTCAAGACGCTTCCAGGCAAGGCCATCGCCAAGAGCCGAAAGAGCTCGCTGCGCCCCAGATTTCAGATCCATTTCCACACCCGCCACCCAAAGCACCAGCGCACAGTTGAAAGCAACGACATCGGCCTGGGCTTGAGTGCCGCGCCCCTGGAGTAGATCACTGAGGATCGCCTGATTGCAGGCAAGATCACCACCACGCAGCGCTTCGAGTGGTGCCTCCTGAAGTCCAAGATCAACAGGTGAAATGAATTCTGAACGCAGCGCGCCATTTTCGAGAATGCGCAGGGCGTTGGGTCCGGCCAGCGACGCTTCATCCAGACCACCAGCACCGTGAACAACAACGGCTCGCTCCTGGCGAAGACTCTGCAGTGCCTCGGCCATCGGATCCAGCAGGTCTTCGGTGGCGACGCCAAGCACCTGACCATTGGGTCGCAGAGGGTTCACAAGGGGGCCCAGCAGATTGAACACCGTCCGCACGCCCAGACTGCGGCGAAGTGGAGCCAGGTTCACCAGTGCTGGATGCCATGCCGGCGCAAAGAGGAAGGTCACTCCGGCCTGAGAGAGAGCATCCACCACCTGAGCCGCAGGTGCTTGGAGATGCAAGCCGAGCCCTTCGAGCACATCCGCTGAGCCCACCTTGCCACTGGCACTGCGATTGCCATGCTTCGCCACGTTGGCACCGCAGGCTGCAGCTGTAAAAGCTACGGCTGTCGAGATATTGAAGGTGTCCGCACCGTCACCCCCTGTTCCACAGGTATCCACCATCAACAAGTCCGGCCGTGCCCCTGGCAGAGGACAGGCTTCACGCAACACCGCTGCCATGGCACCGAGTTCTCCGCCATTGACACCACGTGCCCGAATGGCGGCTAGAAACGCCCCTGTTTGCACTGGCGTGAGTTCCTCCGAGAGCCATGCCCTCATCAATGCCGCTGCCTGATCAGGAACGAGCACTCCGCCGTTGAGCAGAAGTTCCAGTGTCTGAGGCCAGGAAACAGTTGCGGAGACCATGAGAAAAAGAGGCCTGGAGCCTTGGAGATCGACGGACAGAAAAAAGCCCGGGTGCAAATGCACTCCGGGCCGGGTGATGGGGACATCAACACTATCCCTTAAAAAGGATGCGATGGCCAGTTCAACGCCAATCGCAACCCTTCCTGCCGCATATCGTCTCCTGAGCACCAGCTCAATGCCTAGGTTGTTCGTTGTTCAGGGTTCGCGATGGCCGCTTTCCGCCTCGATCTGATCGGCCGCTACCTGAAGCCCCATCGCCGCACGGTGCTGATGGGTGCGATCGCTCTTGTGATCGTGAACATCCTCAGCGTCACCATCCCCCTCGAAGTTCGGCGGGTGATTGATGACCTTCAGGAGGGTTTCGCCTTCTCAGATGTGCTTGCACAGGCGGGCTGGATCGTGTTGCTCGCCACGAGCATGGGAATGGTGAGGCTGATCTCACGCCAGCTGGTCTTCGGAGTCGGGCGTCAGGTGGAGGTTGAGCTTCGGCAGAAGCTGTTTGATCAGATGCTGCAACAGGAGCCCGGATGGGTTCAGCAAACGGGCAGCGGTGAGGTGATCAGCCGTGCAACCAGCGATGTTGAAAACGTGCGCCGGCTCCTGGGTTTTGCAGTGCTCAGCCTGACGAACACCGTTCTGGCCTATGCCTTCACACTGCCGGCCATGCTGGCGATTGATCCCGGTCTCACGGTTGCCGCAATCTCCCTCTATCCGGTGATGCTCGGCGCCGTTCGCCTGTTCGGAGGGCGAATGATGCGCGAACAGCGTCGCCAGCAGGAAGCACTGGCAGGTCTGAGTGAACTCATTCAGGAAGACCTGTCAGGGATCGCCGCCATCAAGATCTACAGCCAGGAACAACAGGAACTGAATGCCTTCAGTTCTCGCAACCGCGGTTATCGCGACACCGCCATTCAGCTGGCACGCACACGCAGCACGCTCTTCCCACTACTAGAGGGCATCTCGTCCATCTCGCTGCTGTTGCTGCTTGCTCTTGGAAGCGGGCAACTCCAGCAGGGCAGCCTGTCGATCGGCGGCCTGGTCGCCCTGATCCTTTTCGTGGAGCGGCTGGTGTTTCCCACCGCTCTGCTTGGCTTCACGCTCAATACATTCCAAACCGGACAGGTCAGCCTTGAGCGGGTCGAGGAACTGTTGTCGCGACAACCACTGATCCGAGATCCGATCGAACCAGAGCATCTCGAACTGCCTGTGCGCGGTGAGTTGGAGGCTCGCAACTTGCACATCCGCTACGACGGATCCGATTGCGACACCCTTAACGGACTGAGTTTCCAAATTCACTCAGGCGAACTTGTGGCCGTTGTTGGTCCAGTCGGATGTGGCAAGACCACTCTGGCCCGCGCGCTGGGTCGCATGGTGGAAGTGCCCGCCAATCAACTGTTCCTGGATGGGCATGACCTCACCAACGTGCGCCTGAATGAACTGCGCGAACAGATCGCCCTCGTTCCCCAGGAGGGCTATCTATTCACCAGCAGCCTGGCGGACAACCTGCGCTATGGCGAACCCGAAGCCGACATCGAACGGGTTGAGGCAGCCGCTGAACAGGCCCGCCTGTTGGCAGATGTGCGCGGATTTCCCGATGGCATGAACACGCTTGTCGGAGAACGTGGAATCACGCTCAGTGGAGGCCAGAGGCAGCGCACCGCACTGGGTAGGGCTTTGCTGATGAAGGCTCCTGTTCTGGTCCTGGACGATGCACTGGCGAGCGTTGACAACAACACCGCAGCCGAGATTCTCGCTTCGGTCCGACGCCAGACACAACGCACGATTGTGATGATCAGCCATCAACTCTCGGCAGCCGCGGCATGCGACCGGATCTTGGTCCTGGATCAGGGACGGTTGGTGCAGCAGGGACACCACTCCGATCTGATTCAGGAACAGGGTCTCTACCGCAGTTTGTGGGAACGGGAGCAGGCCGCAGAACGGCTGGAATCGGTGGCCTGACGCAAAGGTTGCGCAACGAACGGGCGACAAAACCTGGTGCCTCGGCTTAGCTGGAGTCTCTGCTGCCGAACCATGACGTCAGGTACCCCTTTCTCGGTCCGCTGCACCCTGACGTTCGGGGATATCTACGGACAGATCCTGGCCTGGATGGCTGTGATTTTTGTGAGCCTTGCAGCAGGGCTGGCCCTAATGGGGTCTTCACGACCGGTGTTTGCCCTGGTGGGAGTCGGCTTGATTCTTGTGCTCAGCGTTCCGTTTCTGCTATTCGCCTTCGTCACCACTCTGCTCAATCACATCCGCCTGGATCCGATGACATCTGCCTAGGGTTGCGACACAGACAAGGATGTGATGCTGCCCAACTGGCTCACGGGTTCTCAGCAAGGACAATCAGACGGCAACGCTGACGAACGTCACGTTGTTCTCGGAACGCCACTCAAGGCGCCTCTGATGGAGGACCAGGAAGAAATTGTTTTTGGCTGCGGATGCTTCTGGGGCGCTGAAAAAGGTTTTTGGCGGTTACCCGGTGTTGTCTCCACAGCCGTGGGCTATGCCGGCGGCCAGACTCCATCTCCCAGCTACGAGCAGGTCTGCAGCGGACGGACTGGTCACACCGAAGTGGTGCGCGTGGTTTACAGCACTCCAGCCATCGACGTCAGCGACCTGCTCAAACTGTTCTGGGAATGTCATGACCCCACGCAAGGGGACCGCCAGGGCAATGACCAGGGCAGTCAGTATCGATCTTCGATTTACACCACCACCCCTCGGCAGATGCAACTGGCCCTGGCCAGTCGCGACTGGTACCAAAAGGCTCTGACTCAGGCCGAACGGGACAGCATCACGACCGAAATCGCAGCCGACCGAACCTTCCATTTCGCCGAGTCTTACCACCAGCAATACCTGGCGCGTCCCGGCAGCAGGCCCTACTGCTCCGCCATGCCCACCGGGATCAGCCTCGATGCCTTTGAAGGATCCGACTATCGCTTACCCACTCAGGTCTGGAACCATTACGACTGGAGCATCAGTCACTGCGTCTTGCGTGGTGACAATAGTCCGATCCAGCTCCAGACATGAATGACTCCCTTCCCGACAGGGTGGTGATCGCTGTGATCGCTTTGACGGTGATCCTGGTCTTCGCGATGGCCTTTGCTCTAAGACCAAGGTCGGATCATGAGCGTCCATTTCTGTGGCGTGATCCTTCTCCTAGCCCTCCAGCACAGGTGAGAGCTTCCCTTCTGAGGGAAACCCTGGCGATCTGACCACTCCCTCCCCTCTGGTCAAACCGACCTGGCAAGGTTGGTAGCGACTGGACTCCTCGCGCGGCGTGCCCACCATTCCCGAGCCGAAGCCCCCTCGTCGTCTGCATCCACTGCCGAGTGGCCTGGTGGAGCTCTATGGCCTGATTGCTGTGCTGGTGGTGCTGATTCCTGAGTGGATCGCGGATGGCACCCTGAGTCTTGGCGAAAACAAACGACGCTCCAATCTGCCGATTGCCTCCAGAGCCTGGAGAACGCTGCCGGAGCTGCAGCTGGCCTCGATGAATCTGGCGGCGTTGCGTCAACTGGGCAGACAACTGCGACTTTGGGGGTATGCGGGCGACAGCCGTGACAGACTCACAACAAGACTGCTGACACGCATCAAGCGACACACCAAGAGCGGGAATGCCTTGTGATAGCTTGCATCTGCCGTCGGGGCGTGGCGCAGCTTGGTAGCGCACTACTTTGGGGTAGTAGGGGTCGTGGGTTCAAATCCCGCCGCTCCGATGTCACAGTCCAATCGATTGAATAGGCCCCTTATTTGAGGGGTCTTTTTTATGCAATTCTCTGTAATCTGCTCAGGACCAAGAACAGCAACACCTAAGGAAAGAAGCAAGAGTTAATCTCTCAAGGCTCATTCATTTGCAGGGCAAATGGGTGATCACAAGGTGACGTTGGCCGTCGATCTTGAGCCATCCTTCGTCTCTGAGCAAACCGATGACCCTGGTCACCGTGACACGGGTGGTGCTCAGAGCACTCGCCATCTCCTGATGGGTCAGGCGCAGATTGAGACGCAGTCCATGCTCACAGGGCTGGCCGTAGTCCTGTGCAAGCAACTCCAGAAAACCTCTAACACGCTCCTCAACACGACGCAGACCAAGCAGAGAAAGCAGATACTCCGACTGCCGATGACGGAGGACAACCGCTCCCAACAGATCGTTGGCGAGGTCCTGTGACTCACGCACCTCACCCATCGTCATGCAGAGAAGGTCCGAGTCGGTGAGCGTCACAGCCTCATAAGCCTGCACCGTGCTCAATGGCTCGCCGAACGTCTCGTTAGGACCAGCCAAGCCCAGCAGCAGTTCATCTCCATGGACAGAAACAGCCCCGAGCTTCACCATGCCATTCACGACAAGCCAGAGCCTGTTTTTGTGCAATGGCACAACATTTCCCGCCGCAAGGTGCAAGCGATTTCGATTTTGAATACTGGAGTCCAGAAGGCGAGGCCTTTCTTTTTGTGATTTTGATTCTGGAGGAAATTCGACAGCATCGACTGACGATTCCCTACCGACGAGTGTATGGAGCGCAACATCACACACCCAGACGAAGAGCCCGCAATCGAATCAATAAGGAGTGGTCAAAAGTATCGAAAGATCAGGGCAAAAATGATCAATCGATGGATGTCAAACCTGGCAATGATCGATCAGCAGGCCTGCAATTACTGAGCAATCCGTTCAACGACAGGCCGCGACTTGCTGAGCATTTCAGCCTCCAGCGGAATCAAGCCAAGCTCGGCAACCTGGCTCTGAGCCTGGCTGCTGAGCATGAAGTCAAGCGCGGCTCTGATCGCCGGCGTGTTCTTGCCGTTCCCAGACCTGTAGGCCAGAACCCAGATCAGATTGACGATCGGATAGGCACCCTCGAGCGAAGGGTTGGGGCTGCTGCCAGCAAGATTGAAGTCCAGTTCGATGGCCTTGAGGGCCTTGGCCGCTGAGATCAAATTGGGTCGCTGAAACTCTCCGGCCTTGTTCTGCAAGGCAGCAGCCCTGACACTGCCGCTGAGATGGGACAAACCGAGGTAGCCGATCGCTCCCCTCCTTTTTTCAATCGCGGCAGCTACTCCGGAGTTCCCCTCCGCAGCGATCGCATGATCTACTGGCCAGCGAATCGAAGCGCCAGTTCCAAACGGCCATTGCGAGGCAAACGCCTGCATGGATTGAGTGAAGGCATCAGTGATCCCAGAGACATCAGATCGATACACCCAGGTCAGAGCACCGGACTCACAGCCGAGCTGCTTCCAGTCGGTGATCCTGCCGCTGGCCAGCTGAACAGCCTGCTGCTGGGTGAGTTTCAGATCGCACCCAGGCTGGTTGTATCCGAAAGCGATGGCCCTGCCAGCAATGGGGATCTGAACCACACCACGCCTCACCTTGGCCAAATCCTTCGGTTGCATTGGAGCATCGGACACCGCGAAATCAACGGTCTGCCTGATCAAGGCCCATTGAACCGAAGCTGAACCCACTGAGCGATAGCTGACCTCAGGACCGCCTGAGCTGGCCATCTGGGCAAACCAGTTTCGGTAGAGCCTGGCGGGGAGAGAGGCACCGACACTGGTCAGAGACGACTCGGCAAACGCGGAGACAGCGCTTGCAACGGCAAGCAGAGAAAACAGGGTGAGAGCCTGGCTGGCAAAGCTCATGGGTGGCCTGAGGGGAAGCGACCTACCCCTAGCGGAGAGCAGACCCAGGCAGCACTGAATCAATGCTCATGGGTGGATGCAGCTGAAGGCAAGCGCGTCGATGCCGAATAACTCGTCAGCCATCGATTCACTCGCGACCGCTGACAGGAAGGAACCTCCTCCAGCAAATGTGAGAGCTCCAGAGCACCGAGACGCTTCAGTTCACGCACATCGACATGCCAGAGGCACTCCGCCTCGCGAATCAGGCGCGCCCAAGTCCGGACCTGCTGCCAGCGCTGCAGGCGAGATCGAATGGAAGGCGTATGCCTGGGAGAGTCCATGATGTCACCCTGGCTGTCTGAGCAGCAGCATTGGCAAACCCACTACGAGGCTTCCGACTGCTAAAGCAAATCAGGAAGCCAGGGGCAATTCAAGATCAACAGGCACAACAGGGAAATCGAGTGTGCTGGCCTCCCTCACCGATAGACGCCTAGCCCAGGCTCCTTTCACCGGTTCATTCCAGCGGAAACCGGCATCCCGAGCGAGATGGCGTTCGTCGTAAGACACCTGAGCACGCATCAGCTGACGCGGCTCCAGACCACGCTCGATCAACTGCTCAAGGTCATCACAGCGACGAAAGACTTCCGCCAAGTAAATGCAATCGGTGAGAGCACGATGTGCGGCCCAAACGGGGATTTCATAGGCCAGGGCCAGATCACGCACCGATGGCCTTGACCTGAGCTGACGATCCGCAGGCCAACGCATGTCCTCCATGCTGCAGAGCCAGCGTTTCTCAGTAGAAGGCAGGTGACCACGCCCGAACCACTGGCGGTCGAAGGCAGCGTTGTGGGCCACCAACACATCGGCAGCATCCAGCAACGACTGCAGATAGTCGAGGGCGGGTCGCCAGGGCTGAGGCAGGGTGGTTGCGGAGGCGGGAATACGATTGATCGCCTCTGCGGCATTTGCCTCCACCGGCAATAGAAAAGATTGCTGAGCCAGCACCTGACGGCTGGAAACGTCGAAGAGAATCACCCCCACCTCAAGGCAGTGGTCCAGCTGCGGATCGAGCCCTGTCGTTTCAGTGTCAACAATCAACAGCGTGCGTGCTGCAGCGGCGCGATCAGCAGCTGACTGCGGCAAGGATTGAGGTGTGACGTGAGGCGGCGAGACAGGAGACGGTGAGCCACCGCCTAACGACAGCAAATCGAGCTGACCTGGTACGGATTGGTTTTCCATGCGCTGACCTCCCTCCTGGATCGCTCTATTCTCCGTCTTTTATCCACGCTTCCTAAGGTTTGCCACCAATTCGATTGCTTGGCATGGCCCTCACCGTTAGTGACAGCGTTCCGTCCATCAACCTGGAGGATCACGAAGGCAACAGCTGCGCCATCAGCGAGCGCAACGGCACGCCCCTGGTATTGTTCTTCTATCCGAAAGACGAGACTCCGGGCTGCACAGCAGAAGCCTGCGGATTCCGGGATTCCCACCAGGAGCTGCAACAGCTTGGTGCTCAGGTCTGGGGCGTCAGCGGTGACGATCTGGTGAGCCATCGCCGCTTCGCGGAACGCCATCAGCTGCCGTTTCCCCTGTTGAGCGACAGTGACCAACGCCTGCGCCGAGCATTCGGTGTTCCGAAAACACTCGGCCTGCTGCCATCCAGGGTCACTTACGTGATTGATGGCCAAGGTGTGATCCAGCACGTGTTCAACAACCTGCTCGATGGCCCGGCCCATGTGCGCGAAGCCATGCAGGTGCTGCGTTCGCTGCAACCCAGTCAATGAGCAACTGGGCTCGCTTCCGTGACTGCTGGACCCTCTACCCGCGTCAGCCACGCGGGTTAGTCGAATTCGTGGGAGGCAGCTACCTCGCAGCTACACCACAGATCAGTTACCGGCGTCTGCTCGAAGGAGTGGCAGCCCGTGGGATCGCCATCCACGCCTGGAGCTATGTGCCAGGTTTCGACCACCAGCTCCAGGCACGCGAAGCCTGGAGTGCCATGCGCGCCTGTCGCTCACGACATCAGGACCGGCTAGGACCGCTGCCATCACCTCTGCGCCTCGGCCACAGCCTCGGTTGCAAACTACATTTGCTTGCTCCCGATGGAGGGCGAAACTGCAACGGCCTTGTGGCGCTCAGCTTCAACAACTTC
Organism: Synechococcus sp. GEYO; assembly: GCF_900473955.1. Taxonomy (NCBI): domain Bacteria; kingdom Bacillati; phylum Cyanobacteriota; class Cyanophyceae; order Synechococcales; family Synechococcaceae; genus Synechococcus; species Synechococcus sp. GEYO. Next base: position 42,455 of record NZ_UCNL01000008.1, on the reverse strand, counting down.
ACCGCAGATCAGTCGATTCCCCTGCTCGACGTGGTGGCGCCAAGCCTGGGAGTGAGCACCGAATTCAGTCCGAGCCCAAAGGAAACCCTGCGCTTGATCGAGCGTCAGTATCTACAGCCACGCAATCAGGTGGTGCGCTTCAACAAAGACAAGATCGACCAGAGTCTCGATTTGATCACGGCACTGCAGGCGCGCAAAGGAGACTGCAGCGAACTGCTGAGGTTGCCTGGAGATCACCTCACACCCGCCAGCGCCGGTCTACGCAGACAGTTTCTGGGCGACTGGGCGGAAGGCAGCGACCGGCAGCAACAGGTGAATCGCCTGCAGGACCTGATCGCCTCCTGGGCTTTGGGAGGCTCCGTCTGCTCTCATTAGCCACTAAACGCTAAACCCACCAGTGCTGCGATTCAGCAAAATCAGCAAGTGCCATTCAAAGACAATTCATAGACAAACAGAATCGAATCTCAAGATGACATGCATGCCATCCCCCCACACTGCCAATATGAACAGGATATAAATCCCGTCGGCCAATCAACAATCAAAGAATCAATCCAAGAAATCACACTTGAGGCCGCTGCCACAGCCACTCAAATCGCAAATCAAGTATTGTAGACATCTTCTCAAACACAGGAATGCAAAACGAAGAATGGGATTACCTCTTAAAAAAATTTAGAAGGCTTGGTGGCACGGCTGACAACATCAAACTAAAGAAAGGCAAAAACGGTCGGGGAATTTTTTCAATCAACCCAGGCGACAGGTCAAAAATAATGACGCCTAAAAATATACTCATTAAGCGTAGTGACATTCAACTTTGCGACAACAATATATCGATCAAAACGAATTCTAAAACAGCGAAAGTCGAAAAAGAATTTATCGAACACTACTACAATGAACTCTCTTGGGGCAACGGGGGAAGAAGGGATTCCCAAACATTCCTAAGCCAAATCTTGTCAATGCCAATATCAATCAAAAGCGACCTGGCAAGATATCGTTTTATAGACAAAAGAATATTGGATTACCAAGACAACGCTGAGACACTTCTAGAAAGATTTATTGACGAAAGAGCATTTCAATTCGAGGGAGAAAGCGTTTTAGTCCCAATGCTCGAACTCGTGAATCACAGCAACTACGCACCACCATTCCGGGCCACCAAAGCCGGTATAGAAACCCCACCATTCCCCCCGACACACTCAGAACTATTGCATAAGTACAGCGGCAAAAATAGCCCAATGAGCTTATGGCGAACCTATGGATTCTCATCCAAAGGCATAGCCGCCTATAGCATTCCCTTTGAGATCAGAATCAATCAACTATCAATTATTTTTAGATGCTTCGGACAACAAGAAGCGGGAAACGAGAGCAGCAGCACAGGAACTATTGATTCGAAAATTTTATCGATCGACTCTTTCCCCGCAGGATGCCAATCCCACAAACTACCATTCGCCAACCTTGTTTCAATCATTGCTCCCATGGGAGCCAAGCCTGATATCGCCAAAAACCTGATTGCATTCATTCAAAACATAAACATCCAAGCCAGGGAAAAATTGTTGGATGCCATTCAAGCACAAGAGAAATACCAAGCGCCTGAGCTCTGCGCAGCCTTAAGATATGAAATCGAGATGATTCAAGCCTCTCTAGAGGCCACAGAATCATCTAAACTTTGAAGAACATCCTCACAAAAGCCGGCACCTAGCGATGATAAAAACTCGACAAAATTCAAATCATAAATGATATCACTATTTCTAGAAATTAAACCGAAAGCATGCGATTTCAGCCCTGGAATATCATTCAATCTGTAAACACTCATGATATTCAAAAGAGCACAAGGACTATTAGGTTCAAGAGAAAGGGCACGCATGATTTCATTTCTCGACTGGTCAAGGTCACCAATGTCTTTATAGAGAGCACCTAATTTCATACGCGCATCAAACAGATCAGGACTAAGCGATACAGCCTGCTTGCAGCGACTAATGGCTTTTCTTAAACGACCAGTTTCCTGGCAGATATCAGCCAAATTCAAAAACACTACAGAATGCAAGTAGCCTGATTTAATGATCTTCTCATAGGCTGTTTCAGCGCTAAGCAAATGACCATTATGCTGATGTCTTAAAGCCTCCTGGAACAACAAATCTACATCTATACGCACTTGTCTTTTAAGAGCAGACTTTTGAGCCTCAGGATTCTTTGATGGCCCGAACCCAGTCATGGAGAGAACAAATCAACAAACGAACAATAAGCCACTGAACATCAACACCAGCCAGAAACAGAGAAAAGAATTCAAACCAGCAAGCATTCCAAGAAAATCAAAACCATTAGATAATCAATCAGTGCATAAAACAAGGTGTTGTTGAAATTCAGGCAAAAGACAACTCAGCTGCGAAGCCGATCAAGCACTGAACGATCCTCCAAATTACTGGTATCACCAGTGATTTCCTGGCCGGCGGCGAGGGCGCGCAGGATCCGGCGCATGATCTTGCCGCTGCGAGTCTTGGGCAAAGCATCACTGCAGCGGATCTCATCTGGCCTGGCAATCGGGCCGATTTCCTTGCCCACATGGGCCCTCAACTCTGCAATCAGAGACTCATCTGACTCCCGTCCCGCTTCGAGGGTCACGAAAGCGACAATGCCTTCACCTTTGAGGTCATCGGGACGACCGACAACAGCAGCCTCAGCCACGGCCGGATGACTAACCAGAGCAGACTCGATCTCCATGGTGCCGAGGCGGTGACCGGAGACGTTGATCACGTCATCCACACGCCCCATCACCCAGAAGTAACCATCAGCATCACGACGTGCGCCATCACCGGCAAAGTAGATGTGATTGCCGTCAGCGGGACGGATGTGCTCCCAGTAACTCTCTCTGAACCGCTGAGGGTTGCCATGCACAGTGCGCATCATCCCCGGCCAGGGACGACGCACAACGAGGTATCCGCCTTCATCGGCTCCAACCGTGTTGCCATCGGCATCGACCACGTCGGCTTCAATGCCGGGCAACGGCAGTGTGGCTGAACCGGGCTTGGTAGGGGTTGCTCCAGGGAGTGGGCTGATCATCACACCACCGGTCTCGGTCTGCCACCAGGTATCGATGATCGGGCAACGACCGGAACCGATCACATCGCGGTACCACATCCAGGCTTCAGGATTGATCGGTTCCCCCACGGTGCCCAACAACCGCAGGCTGCTCATGTCGTACTGATCGGGCACCTCACGGCCGTTTTTCATAAACGCCCGAATTGCGGTGGGAGCGGTGTAGAAGATCGTGATGCCGTGCTTCTGGATCAGCTCCCAGAACGCTCCGGGCTTGGAGGGACGCGGCGCCCCCTCATACATCACTGTGGTCGCACCGTTGGACAGCGGGCCATAAACTATGTAGCTGTGACCCGTGATCCAGCCCACATCCGCTGTACACCAGTAGACGTCATCGTCGCGAATGTCGAAGATCCACTGGAATGTTAGATGGGCCCAGAGGTTGTATCCCGCAGTGCTGTGCACGACACCCTTGGGTTTGCCGGTGGAGCCTGAGGTGTAGAGCACGAAAAGACGGTCTTCACTGGCCATCGGTTCCGCGGGGCAATCGGTGCTCTGTGCCTCGACCAGGTCATGCCACCACTGATCACGACCTTCAGCCATCTGCACCGCCTGCTTGGTGCGCTGCACCACCAGAACGGACTGCACTGTTGGGCAGCTCCCGCCGGCAAGAGCTGCATCAACAGCTGGCTTCAGAGACACGGGCTTGTCCTTGCGGAAGCCGCCATCGGCCGTGATCACCGCCTTGGCTTCACCGTCGATCAGACGATCACGCAGGGCTTCGGCTGAAAAACCGCCAAAAACAACGGAGTGAGGTGCGCCGATGCGAGCGCAGGCGAGCATGGCGATGGCTGCCTCAGGCACCATCGGCATGTAGAGCGCCACAAGATCGCCCTTGCAGATACCCATGGCCTTGAGGGCATTCGCAGCTTTGCAGACCTCGGCATGCAGCTCGCGGTAGGTGAACCGTCGCACGTCGCCTGGCTCACCTTCCCAGATCAGTGCCGTTTTATTGGCCTTGTCGCTCTGGAGATGTCGATCCAGGCAGTTGTAGGAGATGTTGGTGGTGCCACCTTCAAACCAGCGAGCGAACGGCGCATCCGACCAATCGAGGACTGATTCGAAAGGCGTGAACCAGGAGAGTTCCTTGCGCGCAGCGTCTCCCCAGAAGGCTTCAGGGTCCTGGCGGGCTGCGTCGGACATGGACCGGTAGGCCTGCATGCCACCGATACGGGCGGAACGAGAGAAGTCGGTAGGCGGCTCAAAAACCCGTTGCTCCTGAAGAACGCTCTCGATGGTGGATTTCTCGCTCGTCATCTGGGATTTGCCTGTTGCGCCTAGGGCAAAAGATAGTGGCCGCGGCGGATTCAGACAGAACCTTGGATTAAACCGTTTCGAATAGCTGAACACTCCCTTCTGCTGAAGTGCGATCAGTGGTCAATGGTTAGTGGTCACTCAATGGAAACCCCGATCAGAATGGTTGAGGTTCATGGAGCAGACATGTCTGGGCTGGATGCAGACCTCAGTCCCATTCGCGCCGAGTCTTTGATGCGTGGCAACGCCAGCCAGAGGGGTGATCTCTGAATCAGCTCACCAGCCCACCCAAGGCCTGCCTGTTTGATCTCGACGGTCTATTGATTGACACCGAGCCGCTGCATGCATGTGCCTGGCAACAGGCGGCACTCCATTTCGGCAGCGAACTCGCGCAGGACCAGCTGATCCAATTGCAGGGCCGCCGCCGGCTCGATAACGCAAAGCTCGTCTGTTCCTGGATCAATCAAGCGATCACACCGGAGCAACTGCTCGCCATCAGGCAACCGATCGCAGCACAGCTGTTGCCTGAAGCCAAGGCCATGGAGGGAGCAGAATCGCTGGTGCGCACGGCCGAACGCTTTGGCATTGCGACGGCTTTGGTGACCAGCAGTGACCGAGCATCAGTGCAACACAAAACAAGCAATCACCCATGGGTGAATGGTTTGCAGCTGATGATCTGCGGAGATGATCCCGATCTGAAGGCTGGAAAACCAGCTCCGGATCCCTTCCAGCTTGGAGCTGATCGCCTGAAGGTGAAGGCTGAAGAGTGCTGGGCCTTCGAGGATTCCAGGGCCGGATGCGAATCAGCCTTGGCGGCAGGGTGCATGGTTTGGCGACTGCTTCGAACGACTGAGAAGGCTGATCAGCTTGAACCCGTCGAGCAGGGTTTACTGCAGGCTGATCGACTGGTTGTCATCAGCCAACTGAGCGAGGCCCAACGCTGCCTTGAATCGATCGTCAGTAGAGACGACTGAGAACGAAATCGGGGAGCTCCAGCAAGGCGGTGCGATAGGGGGAATCCGGAAGCCAGGTGAGCGCTTCACGAGATTCCTGAGCGAAGGTTTCAGCCAGTTGACGGGTACGAGCAATCGCATCCGACTCACGCACGATGCCAAGGGCTTCGTCGAGATCACCCTCGTTGCTGAATTCCCGTTCGATCAACACACCCATGGCTGGATTGCGCTCAAGGGCATAAAGAGCCGGTGCGGTGAGGTATCCACTAGAAAGATCGCTGGCGGCAGGCTTGCCTAGTTGCTGATCACTGGCTGTGAAATCAAGAATGTCGTCCACCACCTGGAAGGCCAGACCCAACTGGCGTCCGTAGCGGTAGAGCGATTCCAGCTGAGGCTCGGTGCAACCACTGAGAACACCAGCAGCACGAGCGCTATTAGCAACCAGAGACGCGGTTTTGCAGTAACTCTTTTCCAGGTAGGTCTCGAAGGTCTGGCCCGTGTCGTAACGGAACAGACCCTGCTTCACCTCACCATCAGCCAGATCCATGATCACGCGGCTGAGCAGCTTCACCACATCGAGATCATCGAGATTGGCGAGGTGCCAGCTGGCTTGCGCAAACAGAAAATCACCAGCCAGCACGGCCACACGGTGATTGAAACGGCTGTGAACCGTTTCGACGCCACGCCTGGTTGCGGCTTCATCCACGACGTCATCGTGAACTAGCGAGGCTGTGTGAATCATCTCGGTTATCTCTGCCAAGCGGCGATGCCGGGATGTGAGCCCACCGTCGCTGGAAAGAGCTCTGGAGATCAAGAGCACAATGCCGGGCCGCAAGCGCTTACCGCCTGCACTAAAAAGATGCTCAGCAGCTGCTTGGAGGATGGGGTGACCCGCTCCGATCAAACTGCGCAGGTCGCTGAGCAAGATCTCTAGATCCGCCTCGACTGGCTCCAGCAAATCGGTGACGGTGGTCATGAATCCTCTCAGTGCGCAGATCTTAGAAGGCGTGGACCTGTCACTGCAGTTGCACCAGCTCAACCCGTGGCCGTTGCCCCAGCCAGGGCGTGGCACGGTCTGCGAATCCGTCAGCATCAGCCGTGACACAAATGCGAGTCGCCCCAATAGCAAGGGGCTGATCCAGGCCTCCGGGGACTGGCTTCCCCAGCAAGGCATCGAGCTGGCTGGCTACGGCCATGGCGGGATCGATCAGCCGGATGGAGGGCGGCAACAGATTGTTGAGCAGCGGCACCAGCAAGGGATAGTGCGTGCAGCCCAGAACCACAGACTCCACAGAAGCCTCCATCAGAGGTTGCAGGTAGCGACTGGCAGCATCAAGGAGGGCCTCAGAACGCAGATCTCCACTTTCAATCAAGGGAACGAAGTCAGGACATGCCTGCTGCACCACCAGCGTTCCTGGATGCAGAGCCTCGATGCTTTCCCGGTAGGCACCCGATGCAACGGTTGCCGGTGTGGCCAGCACGCCGACCCGGGTTTCCCGAACCATGGCTGCGGCAGCTCCAATCAGGCCGACCACAGGGACACCTGCTTGGCCTTCGGCAACATCTCTGGCCAACGCATTGGTGGTGTTGCAGGCCATCACCACAGTGGAGATCTGATGTTGGCTGAGCCACCTCACCACTTCTGAAGCAATCGTACGGATTTCAGCCGCTGAACGACTGCCGTAGGGCACACGAGCCGTATCGCCGAGGTAAATCACCTGCAGGGATCCATGGCGTTCCAGGACCCGACGCAAGACCGTTAGTCCGCCAAGGCCGCTGTCAAACATGCCAAGACGGATGGTCATCGCAACCCCTGCAGATACTCAAGGATGCCGGTGGCAATGGCCAGAGAGAGCCGCCGGCGATGCGCTGCGCTAGCCAACCTTGGGGAGTCGAGACTGCCAGTAACAAAGCCTGTTTCCACCAAGACCGAAGGCATAGTGGTGCGGCGGATCACAAAGAAGCGGCCGCGACGGACTCCGCGATTGGGGCTTCCAGGAGACACATTCAGCACCTGTTGCTGGATATGTGCGGCCAGCCGTGCAGAGCGAGGATCGGAGAAATAGAAGGTCTCAATTCCGTTCACTTCTGGACGAGACATGCTGATGGCATTGGCATGAATGCTCACAAAGGCCGTTACGCCCAGTCGGTTGGCCAGCGACACCCTCGGCGGTAAATCAACATCCACCTCTGCGGTTCGAGTGAGGGTGACCTGAACGCCCTTGGCCTCAAGCAATCGCGCCACTTGAAGCGAAACATCGAGAACAATTTCCGACTCGCGAATCCCTCTGATCCCCACCGCGCCAGGGTCAGGTCCGCCATGGCCTGGATCGATCACGACGTTGTAACGACCTCGAGGCACACTCGGCAGCCCTTCCGCATTCACCGGAGTTTTTGTGGGCTTGATACGAACGCCGCCCCAGCGTCCGGAGCTAGCCCGATTGAGATCGCCTTCCCCGATGGTGCGCAGGCCTCTTGTGGGAAGCCCTACAAACATCAACTTCCAACGATCCGGTGAGGTGCCGATCAGTCGTAACTGGCCAGGATCAAGTTCAACGCCAGGATTGAACTCGATCACCAGACGCGTGGCCCCGGGGTTGGGCTTGCCGAGTCGAACCTCGCGAACCGGTCCAGAACCACGCAGCTTGCGTGTGCGGCTCAGCTCACCTGGGAAATCAATCCAGACCCTGGGCCCACGACCGGCTTCACCGGCTTCAAAGAAAGCATCGAGGCGCGCTCCCGTGGCCGTGCGCAACTGAAGGACCCCATCACGACCCAGCGACCAAGCCGCAAGGGCACTGGCGGCCCGTGCGGGAAGGGCCATCAGCAAGCCAGCGCTCTGGACAACGAGAGCAACCAGCAGAGCGCTGAAACGACGAGGGAGCCGAGGCATCAGATTCAGAACAGTGCGGTTCTGCGATGCTTCAGGCAAGGCATCTGAGTACGAATGCGCTCGAGATGATCAAGGTCAACCGGAGCGACTGCTGCACCGGTGCTCACCCCGGCATCGGCGAGCACCGTTCCCCAGGGGTCAATGACCAGGGAATGTCCATGATTCTGTCGTCGTCCTGCGTAGACACCTGTTTGTGCTGGGGCAAGCACATAGGACGTGTTTTCAATCGCACGGGCCTGCAGAAGCACCTGCCAGTGGTCCTTACCCGTAAAAGCGGTGAAAGCGGCGGGAATCATCAACAACTCAGCTCCTGCTCCGATCAGATCTCGGTAGAGCTCAGGGAAGCGCACGTCGTAGCAAATCGACAGCCCCACACGACAGAGTCCAGGCACATCCACAACGGGTGGAGGCGTCGTGCCTGGGCTGAACGAGGCTGACTCGCGATAGGAACTACCGTCCGCCAGGTCCACATCGAACAGATGGAGTTTGTCGTAACTGGCAAGAATCTGACCATCGCGGCCCACCAACTGCGCGCGTTGATAGGTGTGCTCACCGTCCCCGACGGGGACAGGGAAACCACCTCCAAGAATCACCACCTGATAGCGACGCGCCATGGTGACCAAAAAATTGGAGGCCTGTTCTGCCAGGGAGGAAGCCAGTTCAAGGCGCCGTGAATCCTCTCCGAGAAAGGCAAAGTTCTCGGGTAACCCGATCAACTCGGCTCCCCGACGTGCGGCAAGGTCGATCTGTTCCTCAGCAGCCGTGAAATTGCTTTGCGAGTCAGAACTGCTGGTGAGTTGCACGGCCGCCGCCAGGAAATCACGCACAGAGATCAGAGTTCAGTCGATAAAATGGTATGGCTGACGCGAGCTCCGCGCTTTAGACAGGCACGGCTCGTAAAACACCAGGTTCGACCTGGGTCGGAACGACGGGAATCTGATCCAACGCAGCGCAACAGCTGAAATCGTCATCGTGATTGCCAATCCCGATCAGCCTCTGACCATGCGAAGCGGTGCGTAAGCAGGCCTCCGGATCATGCTTCCACTGATTCCAGAGGGCGAGTGCAGCCTGAAGTTCATCATTAGCAACCGAGGCTCCGGCCGATACGAGCAGCTCTCCGATCGCTCCGGCAGCCAGAGAATCCTCCAGGGAATAGGTGCCTTCCCAACCACTGCCAAGAATCAGAATCCGCTCGTGTTGGCCTGCCAGCAACCGCTCGGCAACTGCACGCCTGTTAGGCAGAGCCGCCGTGACAACGCAAGCGACATCGCGAACCCGCTGCAATGCGCGGGTGCCGTTGGTGGTGCTCATCAGCAATCGCTTGCCCTGAACCACCTCAGGGGTCACCGCCACCGGGGAGTTGCCAAGGTCAAAGCCGTCGAGCATGCAACCGCCGCGCTCCCCCAACAGCAAACGGGAGGATTCAGACCATTGCTGCGCCTGGGCACGCAGTTCATCGAGGTCCGCGAACGCCTGAACCGCTTCGGCGCCGTTGTGCAGCGCCCAAGCAATCGTGGTCGTGGCACGCAGGACATCGATCACGACCGCTGCATCAGGTCCGTCGGCGGTACCAATCGTGTCGGGAACATCCGCGGCCGCATGAAAATAGGAAACCTGCATGGCCACACTCACAGTCAGCGTGCGTCACAGTACCGAGATCACCCCCGCTGAGGTGGCTTCCAGATGGCTCTGTTCCGCTCCGGTCCCAGTACAAGGGATCTGCGCGCCTTCATTCAACTGTTGGAGGAGCGGGGTCAACTCAAGCGGATCACAGCCCCGGTGGATCCCGATCTCGAGTTGGCAGCGATCGCCGATCGCGTGCTGGCCAGCGGTGGACCCGGATTGTTGTTCGAAAACGTGATCGGATCCTCCATGCCGGTCGCCGTCAACCTGCTCGGCACCGTAGAGCGTGTCGTCTGGAGCATGGGCCTCGAGCACCCAGAACAACTGGAAGACCTGGGTGAGCGTCTGGCGCTTCTGCAACAACCACGCCCGCCCAAGGGATTAGGGGAAACCAAGAAATTTGCCCGCGTGTTCTGGGATCTGGTGAAGGCAAGACCAGATAGGGATCTGTTGCCTCCCTGCCGGCAGCAGGTGTTTGAAGGCGATCAAGTCAACCTCGACAACATCCCCCTGATCCGCCCCTGGCCAGGCGATGCCGGGGGGGTCATCACGCTCGGACTGGTCATCACCAAAGACCCCGAAACCGGTGTCCCCAACGTGGGGGTATATCGGCTTCAGAAACAGTCGGTGAACACCATGACCGTGCACTGGCTGAGCGTCCGCGGTGGTGCACGCCATTTGCGCAAAGCGGCAGCACTCGGCCAGAAACTAGAGATCGCCATCGCGATTGGTGTGCATCCACTGCTGGTGATGGCGGCTGCCACACCCATTCCTGTGCAATTGAGCGAATGGTTGTTCGCTGGGATTTACGCCGGCGAGGGCGTCAGGCTTACCCCCTGCAAGACCTTGGATCTCAAGGTTCCGAGTCACAGTGAGGTGGTGCTGGAGGGCACGATCACGCCCGGCGAGCTGATGCCTGATGGACCCTTTGGCGATCACATGGGCTTTTACGGGGGCGTTGAAGACTCACCGTTGGTGCGTTTCCACTGCATGACGCAACGCAAAGATCCGATCTTTCTCACCACATTCAGCGGCCGACCTCCCAAGGAGGAAGCGATGTTGGCCATCGCGCTGAACAGGATCTACACACCGATCCTGCGCCAGCAGATCCCAGAGATCAAGGATTTCTTCCTACCGATGGAAGCGCTGAGCTACAAACTCGCGGTAATTTCAATCGACAAAGCCTATCCAGGACAGGCCAAGCGCGCCGCGATGGCGTTTTGGAGTGCCTTGCCGCAGTTCACCTACACCAAGTTTGTGGTGGTGGTCGACAGTCACATCAACGTGCGTGATCCCCGCCAGGTGGTCTGGGCCATCGCTGCTCAAGTGGATCCACAAAGGGACCTGTTCACCCTGGAGAACACGCCATTCGACACCCTGGACTTCGCCAGTGAGCAACTTGGCCTTGGAGGACGTTTGGCAATTGACGCCACCACCAAAATCGGCCCTGAGAAAAACCATCCATGGGGCGAACCTCTGAGCAGACCAGCCGATCTAGAAGAACGCGTGACGGACCGCCTGGACGAACTGGGATTAACCGATATCAGCAACAGGGAGCCGAACCCGGAATTGTTCGGCTACCTGCTGGATCAGCTCATTGCCAACCGGACTCAGCCATGAGCTGAATGGCCTTGGGATTGAGTGAACTTAACTGAGAGATCGTCACATTGTCAGGGGTGAACTTGGTCATCCCTTTGAGATAGGTCGAGCCACCAACACCAGTGAGCGGGAATTCAAAAGTGGGACCTGCAATTCCTCTGCTTCCATCAGGGGATGCCATGAATTCAATGAGTTCAACAGCAGCTGATTTGTTTTCGGCAAATTTAGACACAGCCGCTGCACTGATATTCACATGCGCAGGATTGGGCATCACAATTTTTACCTGATTGCCAAGCTTCGTATCCTTCGCACCATTGACACCAGCTCGCATTCGGGCGAGATAGTAGTGATTCACTACACCAACACCGCACTTACCCTGAGCCACTGCGCGAATGAGCGCGATATCACCCGGGAAGTAAGGCTGGGAGACATTGGAAATCAAACCCTTCAGCCAAGACTTGGTTTTTGCTTCACCGCGGATTGCGAGCTGATCAGCAACCAAAGACTGGTTATAAACATTTTTACGATTACGAAGGCAAACTTTGCCTTTGAGATCGGGAGACGCTAATTGCGCGTAAGTCTGCACCTGTGATGGCTTGACCTGATTGGGATTAATGATGATTGCACGCACACGTCGTGCGATACCAAACCAACGATTACCTGGATCGCGATAACGTGCAGGAACTTCAGAATTCAACTTTGCAGAGTTGATCGGCTGAAACAGGCCAGCTTTTGCAGCATTATTGATTCTGGCTGCATCAACAAGAATGATCACGTCAGCCTTGGTGTTACTTCCCTCTCGCTTAAGACGCTCAACAAGAGAGATACCTGCTGCTTCGATCAGGCGGACCTTGATACCGGTTTTCTCAGAAAATGCCTTGTAAGTCTGACGGTCCGTATTGTAGTGACGCCCTGAATAAACTCGAACTTCTTCGGCGTGTGCGGCAGCCGCCAAGAAAGACAGCGACGCGAGCAATGGGATGGCAAACAGCTTCATAAAACACAAGAACCCACCTGAGGTTGTCCAAGAAAAACCGGTTCGTCTTGCACAATTAGCACTAAGCAAGAAAACATTTGATACACCTGTAAAGCAATGAACCACATCAAGCTTCAATTGCTCAACAACGAAGAGTGCGAAAAGCTTTTAAGAAAACTTTGCGATGCGGAGTGGATTGATGGAAAGACAACTGCAGGATCTCAAGCAAAAACAGGTAAAATAAATGAACAAATCAAGCAATCCTCTCCCCTAAGAGCTGAGATTCATGCCTATGTACAAAAAGCGATGTGGGCTCATCCGGCCATTAAAAGCTTTTGCCTGCCACGAAAACTCCATCGCTTTTTAATCAGCAAAACAAGCTTAGGAGGAGGCTATGAAAGCCATGTGGACAATGCCTATATGAGCAGCGGCAGGAGCGATCTATCTTTCACTTTATGCTTGTCAGATCACAATCAATTCAAAGGAGGATCTCTTGAAGTTGATACTGTGATGGATTCGGTTGATCTTGAGCTCGAACAAGGAGAAATCGTAATCTACCCAAGTACATCGATGCATCGCGTGAACACAGTCACGGAGGGTGTGCGTATCGCTTGTGTGGGCTGGATCGAGAGCTATCTGAAAAATGAGATTGATCGCGTCACACTGTTTCAGCTGGATAGTGGCGCTAAAGGACTGCTGGCCAAACATGGTCGCAGCGAAGAACTGGATCTCATTTTTCTTGCCTATACGAATTTGCTGCGATCGTTGGGCACATGAAAAAGCATCGGTCATTCCTTAAAATGAAAGTTGTCCATCACTTAGTCGTTCTGACATGAAGAGATCTACTCTCTCCGTTTTCCTTGCCGGCGCTACAGCACTAAGCAGTGCAGTTGCAGTACCCGCGGCATTAGCCGACATTCCAACCGGTGGGATGCAGGAATGGAGCACCGACCAAGACATCGATGCAGAAGCCAAAAAAGATGCCGACGCCAAAAAAGCAGCAGAAAAGGCTGCTCAAGAAGATCTTTGCGTGCCGATTGGCGAGGGTGAAAATTGCTGGTGAATTCCTGAGCGATTTCCACAGTTTGAGAAAAGAGACCCAATGGGTCTCTTTTTTTGTACCTCATAAATAGACAAAAAAAAACTCCCTTTGCAGGGAGTTTGATGAATTTAACAATTCCGAATCAGAAGCGGAAAGTTGTTTGGACAAGGTAGCCAAACATGTTGAAGGATTCAGCACCCTTGCCACCCCACTTATCGGAGGTACCTGTGAGTTGTCCATAGGGACGTGACAGGTAGAAGATGGTGGGAGTCACAGAAATGTTATCTGTAACTTGGAACTGGTAGTACAGCTCCATGGAATAGTTGCCATCGTCAGGGTACTCACTGCCCTCAATTTGAGTGGTGAAGTGAGACTGAGCAATAGCAGCACCAAGAAGGTTGCCCTTCATGAATGCATCCTTCCAGTTCAGACCAACGAACCAGCTCTGGGATGTAGAAGAAGCATCTCCAGCAGCACCAGTCAAATCATCGTTAGATGAGAAGGACGACAGGCCCCAACCAGCACTGATGCTAGGCATCCAGCCAGATTCAGTGGGCTGCCACCATGCACGCAATGCAACCGAATTAACGGAGTCATAGCTGGTTGTGGAGTAACCAGTACCGGTCCAATAGGCGTTCTTTTCGCCACTAGGAGTTCCGTAACCCTTGAAACCACCTTCCTGAGCATACTGATATGCAGCAGAAATGTTCCACTGAGGACTGCCATAAGCAATCTGGGTCAGCCACCTAGCACTGGATTCGTTAGTGCCGATGCCACCACAGCTTTTACCTCTTACACAGCTGTGGTCACCCTCAGATGCGTTGTAGCTGGTGGAAACAGTGAATCTAGGATCAGAGAAGTTGTCCTTCTGCTGTCTCCAAGCAAGACCTGCACCAGCTGAGGTGCTGGCGCCATAGGCACCGTAGTAACCGCCAAGCTTGAATTGCTTGAGGATTTGGCGGTAAACGCTTGGAGTAGATCCAAGCATGTAGTAGGACTCAATTCTGGGACCTACATAAGCTGTGAAGCTTGAGCCGATGGGGAACTGGTACCAGATCTTGTCGACCTTCAGTGTGCCGCCGTTGGAGTTACCAACTGAGAGATCAGCCAGGTCAGACTGACCGTTTCCATCGCCACCGTAGAAGTTCTTAGAGAAGTTACCGGTCTTGATTCGGGTGTACAGCAAGTCCTTACCAGTGAAGCTGGTATTCAGATCAAACTGAGCGGTGTAGTTGAAGGTAACAGCGTCCTGACCGACGTACTTGTCTCCTTCACCCAGACCATGGTTGACAGCGTTGCCATCATCGCCGCCATAGGAAATACCACCCAGAACCATGTCAACCTTGCCTTTCAGCTTGGTTGTCGTGGAGAACTGAGTTGCTTCCAGTTCACCGACGCGGGCTTCAAGACCGTCAACACGGCCCTTCACGATGGCGAGTTCCTTTTCGAACTCCTTCATCAGACGCTTGAGCTCGTCGGTCACTTCGGTGACGCGGTCGAGGCAGGCGTTGAGCAGTGCAGCCGCTTCAAAGCGGGTCATTGCACGGTTGCCGCGGTAGGTGCCGTTGGGGTAGCCAGCGACGCAGCCGTAGCGCTCGATCAGGTTGCTGAGAGCCTGATAAGCCCAGTCAGTCGGGTAGACATCGGAGAACTGGGTGATGCTGGTGACCTGATCCACAGCAACTGCGTCAGCAGACACATTTGCGTAGTCGGAAACACCGGCAACATTGACTTCAGTTGCACCAGCAGCAATTGGAGCCAGCAGGCCCAGAGCAGCAGGAGCAACAAGCAGTTGCTTGAACAGTTTCATTGATCCTCACACCAATAAAAGAGGAAGAGGCATTTGCCTCGCACCGTATTAAAACGCACAGAAAGCGACTCCGCTACCCAAAAAGCAGTCAGGACGAGAAACAACAGAGAGCTGAAGCCCAGAAACGTTGGCGAAAGAACATTTCCAGCAGGATCAGGCCAGCTCGCTTAGCGCAGAAAACCAGATATTCCGACACCTCAATCTGGACTGGAAAGCCATGACTGCGATGCAGAGAGGGGCACAAGAAACGCTCAGGTCCCTTGACCTCACTGCATTTAATAGAAATGAATCGAATTTCAAGTCCGGGGCAGCCGCGCGGCACCGAGCACCTGCGCAAAAATTTTTTGCTCGCTGGATGCAGCGATCGAGCGCTTGAGACGAATCACGATCGCCAATCCACAAACCGAACACCCTGGTGACAAATGAAGCTCCTGCTCGTAAATCCAGTCACTTCCAGAACGGGTCCAAGCAAGACACCAGCGCCATGGCTCTAAACCATTCACCATTCGATCAGCGACAACCCAAACAAACGCTCAGGCTCATTAATCACCCTGCAGAGCATCAGAACTTCGCCCAAACCTTCAAAACAATCCATAAATTATCCGAAGCATGAAATAAAGCATGGACGCTACTCACGAACTTCATCGGCAACAACTCATCAATGCTTATAACAAAGCAGTTAAAAGGAAAGATTGGCAAGCAGCTCGTAATTATCGTGATGAGCTCAATATTTTGATTGCCAAAAAAGTTGCTCTATCTTGACCCCCCAGCACCGACTCAAATGTCAAATGAATTCAGAATATCTTTTCCAAGACAGCAGCTGTCGCGATAAATAATTTTAAAACAAGCTTTAATTGTCAATAACTAAATTTTCAAGCCGAAACAAGCCATTCGGATAGAGATCTTCTGACGAGACTAATCGCTGCAATTAATTCAAGATCATTCATTGATGCTATAGCACTTTATTGACCAGCTCAAATAAATTTTTCAAACTCCTCCTTTAATACTTGAATTGGGATTGACCCAATCGTTTCCAGAAAATCTGAAGTTGATTAAACAAGGTTGGTGGCTTCAATCAACCCAAGGTCCGAACTGGTCCTGGAGCAAAACGACTCATAGAATTCGATCACCAAGCCATAAGAGAACGTGCCGGGAACCCCAGGAGATGTCCGCCAACTGAGATCCGGCGGAACTCTCAGGGGTCACGTAAGGGTTCCTGGAGATAAATCGATCTCTCATCGGGCCTTGCTGTTTGGAGCCATTGCTGAAGGCCAAACCACCATTGAGGGCCTGCTGCCCGCAGAGGATCCGATTAGTACGGCAGCCTGCCTCAGAGCGATGGGAGCGGAGATCAGTCCTGTCGCCGACGGGGAGATCATCACTGTTCAAGGCGTTGGTCTGGATGGTTTGAAGGAGCCTAGTGAAGTGCTCGACTGCGGGAATTCAGGCACCACCATGCGCCTGATGCTCGGGTTACTGGCGGGACGAGATGGCCGACATTTTGTGCTGAGCGGGGATGATTCCCTCAAACGGAGACCCATGCAACGCGTTGGGCAACCGCTCTCAATGATGGGGGCCGACGTGCGCGGACGCGGGCAGGGCAACTTCGCTCCCCTGGCTGTGCAGGGATGCAAGCTGCGCGGTGCCGTTGTCGGCACCCCCGTCGCCAGTGCACAGGTGAAATCCGCCTTGCTGCTCGCAGCACTGACGGCGGATGGAACCAGCACGGTGATTGAGCCTGCACACTCCCGCGATCACAGCGAACGAATGCTCAAGGCCTTTGGTGCCGACCTGGATGTAGGTGGAGAGATGGGTCGACACATCACCGTTCGCCCCGGCGCACAGCTGAAGGGACAGCATGTTGTGGTGCCAGGTGACATCAGCTCAGCAGCGTTTTGGCTGATCGCCGGCGCCCTGGTGCCCGGTGCTGATCTGACCGTTGAAAATGTGGGCCTGAATCCAACCCGCACTGGAGTGCTGGAGGTTCTGGAACAGATGGGAGCCAAGATCGAAGTGATCAATCAGCGTGATGTGGCAGGCGAACCGGTGGGGGATCTGCGTGTCACGCACGGATCACTGAAACCCTTCCAGTTTGGAGAGGAGATCATGCCGCGCTTGGTGGATGAAGTTCCGATCTTGAGCGTGGCGGCATGCTTCTGCGATGGCGAAAGCCAGATCACTGGAGCGGCTGAACTGAGAGTGAAAGAAACAGACCGATTGGCGGTGATGGCACGCCAACTGAAAGCCATGGGCGCAGACATTGATGAGCATCCCGACGGACTCACCATCCGTGGGGGTCGACCACTGAAAGCTGCACAACTCGATAGCGAGACCGACCATCGCGTGGCCATGAGTCTCGCGGTGGCAGCCCTGATGGCCAAGGGTGATTCAACCCTGACGCGCAGTGAAGCCGCAGCCGTCAGCTACCCCAGCTTCTGGACCGATCTCGATCGATTGCAGCGTTGACCCATCCGCTCGGGCAACTCAGGGCGCTCGAAACGGCTGACGGAAGTCTGAGTCTTCACAGCGATCACTTTGATGAGGCGTTTCACAGCTCCGCAGGAGCCCTGGAGGAAACGGAAACGAAATTTGTCCGCCCCGCCGAGCTGGGACGGTTCTCGCAAACGAGCGAGCTCAAGCTGCTCGATGTCTGCTTCGGGTTGGGGTACAACAGCGCGGCCGTGATGGCTGCACTACCTCCCACCAGCCCACCCTGGGTGCAGTGGTGGGGGTTGGACGTTGACCCGCGGCCCCTTGCATTGGCACTGAATCACCAACCGTTTTGTGACCTGTGGCCCAGCGACGTTCTGCAGAGGCTTGAACAGCTTCACAAGAGCAGCAGCTGGCGTGACAAAGGGGGCCAAGGAACGATGCTTTGGGGCGATGCGCGCCAAAACCTGAAGGCTCTTTCCAGCAGGTGTCAAATGGACCTGATCCTCCTTGATGCCTTCTCTCCTGGGCGCTGTCCACAGCTCTGGAGCGAGGAATTCCTGGGAGCTTTGGCCAGCCGCCTGGCACCGGGAGGGCGCCTGCTCACCTACTGCAGAGCCGCCGCCGTGAGAAGCAGCCTGCGGCGTGCAGGACTGACACTTCGATCACTGCGTCCAGCAACACAACATCGGATCGGATGGAGCGCCGGCACCCTGGCAGTGAAACCCCTCGCCTCAGACCCATTGGCGAAGGAAGGGCCTGGTTGGACTGCACTGAGTGCCATGGAAGAAGAACACCTCAACACCAGAGCGTCAGTGCCCTATCGAGATCCCGAGGGTGTTGATCAGGCCGAGAGCATCCAGCAACGACGAAGGCTCGAGCAGCAGTGCTGTGATCTGGAGAGCACCAGTGCCTGGCAGCGTCGCTGGATGATGAACAAAACCCCATAGCAAAGTTCAGATATCAGCTGAGTGTGATCCTGAAACGAAGAACCAGGTCTGGATTTTCCAGGCTGGAGCGACATCAAAAACCGGTTGTACAGGCTGAATTAAAATGCCTGATCAGACTGTTTTCACCGCTGAGATCAACTTTCGCCCGTAGGAAAAACAAGGCCATTGGCGGGATCTTGATGGTCATTTCTGTTGATTGATGGTGGGGAGTTCAAGACATCGTCGACTTCGGGCCCATGAAGGTCCAGGCTGAATGCAGTGATGTGCATTTCTGCCATGACTTTCACCCTGTCCGGCTTCGACGCCTGGACATTTCAGATCGTCTTTTACGGCAGTCTTCTGGTTCTTGAAGCCCTGCACGACGACGAGCGCCTCAGCACAGTGCTCCAACCGATGGACTGCACCCGTCAACGGGCCCATGCCTTGATCCGTCAACCCAGTTGCACCCTGGTCGGCCGTTGAAGAGACCAAGAACCGTTCTGCTGGGCTGAAGCCACTGGATCCCGGTAGATTCCGCCCGATTCGCATTGCTGTTCATGCTCGCTGTCGCTGTTCTGGCCGCAGGCAAAGGCACCCGCATGAAGAGTGCACTGCCAAAGGTGCTGCAGCCGCTGGCTGGCGCCACTCTGGTGGAGCGGGTTCTGGCAAGCGCCGGCAATCTGCAGCCTGAGCGTCGAATCCTGATCGTTGGCCATCAGGCCGCTCGTGTTGAACAGCAGCTGAGCCCTATCGGTGGGCTGGAATTTGTGTTGCAGGATCCTCAGAACGGCACGGGCCATGCCGTGCAACAGCTGTTGACGCCATTGCAGGGTTTTGAGGGGGAGCTATTGGTGCTGAATGGCGACGTTCCGCTGCTGCGTGCTGAAACCATAAATCAGTTGGTGGCCACACACCGGAGCAGTGGAGCCGATGTGACCCTGCTGACTGCACGACTGGACGACCCCACGGGCTATGGCCGCGTTTTTGCAACTGCCGATGGCCTGGTGAGCGCCATCGTTGAGCATCGCGACTGCAATGAGGAACAACGCTGCAACAACCTCACCAATGCAGGCATCTACTGCTTCAACTGGCGCAAGCTCGCGGCCGTGCTGCCGACGCTGAGCACTGACAACGACCAGGGCGAGTTGTACCTCACCGACACCGTTGGCATGCTCGATCGGGCCATGCACCTGGAAGTGCAGGATTCTGATGAAGTGAACGGCATAAATAACCGGCGCCAGCTGGCCCAATGCGAAGCCCTGTTGCAGCAGCGCCTCAAAGAACACTGGATGAATGAGGGGGTCACCTTTGTGGATCCGAACAGCTGCAGCCTGAGTGAAACCTGCCAGTTCGGTCGCGATGTGGTGATCGAAGCTCAAACACACCTGCGCGGCGCTTGCCAGATCGGCGACAACTGCCGACTCGGACCCGGGAGCCTTCTGGAGGATGCGGTGCTTGGGGACGGTGTCAGCGTGCTGCACTCGGTGATCAACAAGGCCGAGGTAGGAAGCAACACTGCAGTTGGACCGTTCGCCCACCTCCGGCCCGCTGCGGCCATCGGCGATGACTGCAAGATCGGCAATTTCGTTGAGGTGAAAAAGAGCACCATTGCCAATGGCAGCAAAGTGAATCACCTCAGCTATATAGGCGATGCCGAGCTGGGGAGCAATGTGAATGTGGGCGCTGGCACGATCACGGCCAACTACGACGGCGTGAACAAACACCGCACCGTGATCGGCGACAACAGCAAAACAGGAGCCAACTCAGTGCTGGTGGCACCGATCACCCTTGGGAAGAGTGTCACCGTGGCGGCCGGTTCAACCCTCACCAAGAACGTTGCTGATGGAGCTCTCGCGATTGGACGCGCCAAGCAGACGATGAAAGACAACTGGACTGCGGCCAAGTCATAGAGCCAATCTCAGAACGGAGGAAATCTCATCACTTTTGGGATCTGTCGGCCTCCATCATCAGCTGACGCTGAACGTTTGATCCACTACCAACAAGGGTGTCGTTGATGGCGCATCTGCCATCGATCCAACCCGACAGATTGTCAGAGAAGGGTGGAGCTCGACTCCACAGCCAAGCCAGTTTCTGACGTCCGACCTCTCCCCTGAGCATCGATGCCGTCGAAGATTGTTCTCAATGCCGATCTGAACGTTTGTTCGGCACTCAGATCCTGGACCTGCAACAACAGTGAGGTGCTCAAAGGTTTCGATCTTCTCGTTGCCGAGGATGTGCTTGAGCGCATGACCAGCGACGGCAGCCTCGGCAATCTTGGTGTGACTTCGTCGCGCGCCATCGCGGAAGGAGGCGATATCGAACTGCCGCAACCTGATCAACTCAAAACAATGATCTCAAACGCCAATTGAACGGTTGGCAATCCTTGTTGTAGGCAACATCAACGCGCAAAACTGATCCGAATCCACTGTCCGAATCCACTGATTGTCTTCAGGTGATGCCGATGGCCTGATGCTGATCATGCGGGACTTTGGGTGCATCCATCACTGGATCCATGAACGATCACAAGCGCTACACGGTGCGTTATCGCGACGCCAGCAGCCGACAGATCGAATCCTGTTACTACGCCGGTGATGCGTTTGAGGCCAGAGTTCTTGCCATGGAGTCGGTTCTCTACATCCGAAACCACCCCCATGCCATCGATCTGATTCGCTGCGAAGACACACAATCAGGAGTGATGGCGGCCTAAACCGCAACCCTCAGGGTTGCTGAAGAAAAGGGATCAGTCGCTCAAGAGCAACTCCGCGGCTGGCTTTGAGCAACAGCGTATCGCCAGGCTGCAACCAGTGATTGAGAGGCTCTGCAGCCAATTCGGGCGACTCCACAAGAGCAAATCGCTCGAGAGAGGTCGCCGCTCGCTGCATGGCAGCGGCCTCCTCACCCGACGCCACCGCCACCAGACCATCCAGTCCGAGCTGGACGGCTCTGGAGACCACGGCCTGATGCAGCTCGATGCTGCTGGCGCCGAGCTCGAGCATGGTGCCGAGTACGGCGAATCGCCGACCGCTCTGCTGTGCCAGGAGATCCAGAGCTGCAAGCACGGCTTCCGGGGAAGCGTTGTAGGTCTCATCGAGAACAGTGAGTGTGCCGATACTCAGGCGCCGGTTACGGCCACCGGGAACGGTCACCTTGAGGTGCTGAAGATCCGGCAGGGGAACACCGAGTTCTGAGGCCACCGCCAGAGCCAGCATCAGGTTGCAGGCATTGTGACGACCCTCCAGCGGACAGGAGAAGCGCAGACCCTTCAGGCTGAGCAGACCCTGCTGTGGATCATGAACACCGATCAGATCGGGTGCAGGACAATCACTCTCCGGCAGGTCAGCGGCGATGTCACCTTCAAGGGCAACCCGCAACGTGCGGCCACTCCAGCATCGCGACAGTGCTTGTTCCAACAGGGGATCTCCCGCTGGAATCACAACCACTCCCTGGGGGGCCAAAGCGGCAGTGATCTCACACTTGGCCGTGGCGATGGCCTCACGACTGCCAAGCCGACCGATGTGTGCCGTACCGATGTTGGTGATCACGACAATATCCGGCTCAGCACAACGGGAGAGACGTTCAATCTCACCCAGGCCGCGCATGCCCATTTCCACCACCACAGCAGCATGGTCTTGATGCGCACCCATCAGGGTGAGCGGCACGCCAATGTCGTTGTTGTTGTTGCTGACCGTGGCTTGAACATCTCCAAGAGGCGCCAGCGTTGCTCGGATCAGCTCACGGGTCGTTGTCTTACCCGCTGAACCGGTCACGGCCACCACACTTGCCTTGAGCTGACGCCTGTGCAGCGTGGCCAGCTGCTGATAAGCCCAGAGTGTGTCCTCCACCCTCCAGTGCAGAAGATCCTCCGGCAGGGGCTCGTTCCAGTCACTGGCCACAACTGCGGCTTGCGCTCCCAGCTGCGCGGCTTGGTTCAAAAAGGTATGTCCGTCAAAGCGTTCACCGCGCAAGGGGATGAAGAACTCACCCGGTTGCAGCTGGCGACTGTCAGTGCAGACAGGCCCGAGCTCGACCTGCAAATGAGCTGACGTTGCTCCGCTGATTTCGGGATTCCCCCAAAGCTGCACAAGCTGGGCAAGCTGCAGCGTCATGGCGAAGGCAACGGATCAAACATGATCATGCCGCCGCCCACCCGGGCTGGCCTGGCGAGCAGATGCTGATCGACATCTTCGAGGGTGATGGCGTCATAGCCCTGGTCCTGCAGAGTGGCCCACCAGCTTTCAGCGCGTTCGCGGCGGAGAGCCTGCGGCAATTCAGACCACAGATCTGCATCCACAACCAGCACCGCAGCATTCTCAGCAGGCACAGGACGTGCAGACAGCAACAAGCCTGCTGGAGCTGCAGCGTCGGCGTCCACTTGCTCCAGCAGGTTCAACAAAGGATCGACCTGAAGGATCGGGAGCTCCGGCTCAGGGAGTTGGAGAGCGACAGGCTCAGGTGACGCGGGCTGAATCGGCGCTTGTGGAGGAGACGTTGGCTTTGACATCTGTGCTGGATCAGCAGCATCCGGCACGATCTCTGGCGCGGACACAAGCGGCCGGGCCTCAGGCAAGGGAGTTGTGCGAATGCGTTCGACAGCTGGAACAGGGTCTGGATCATTGCCGCTCAACGCTGCACGCAGCTGGACGAAACCAAGAGCCAGCAGCACAACGGCCAGCGCAACAGGCCAGAACAGAGGAGCCAGATCCTGCGGCCAAAAACCAGGCGTGAATAGATCACCTTCGCGGTTGCGTCGCCAGAGTTCCTGCAAGCGCAAGCGCAGATCAGCAGCTGCAGCGGGAAGGTCCTGACGCAAGGCTTCCCACGGACTCTGGTAAGGAGCCGGAAGCGAACGTTCGTCCCTTGCGTCCTGATCCTGCATCACTCAAGCGTTGGGACATGGAAACCGAGTGCCGCCCAGTTGGTGCGCACCAAGCCCATCACCATCATGGCCTGTCCTGACGGCGATGCGCTGGTTTTAGGAGCGCGGCTGACGCAGCAAACGGGCCAGGGGGTTGCGACTGCCACGACCGCGGGCTTCCGCTTGCGGAGCTTCTTCGGACTGCGGTTCAAAGGCTCTGTCGCGTGATGGATCAGCGTCCTGGCCCTGAGAGAACCGCTCGACAGCTGCCGCATCGGGGCCGGGTTCCTTCAGACCACAGACATCCCTGTACATCTGGTCGTACTCCAGGGCCGAGCGCGCCCAGCTGTAGTCCTCACGCATGCCTCGCAGCTGGAGCTGTGTCCAACTGTCCTGATGGCGGTAGGCCTCCCAGGCGCGCACCAGCGCTGTGTAGAAGTCGACAGCTTCAAAGCGATCAAAACAGAAGCCTGTCCCCACAGCATTGCGGGGATCATGCGGCGGCACGGTGTCCACCAGTCCGCCCACCTTGCGGACAACAGGCACACTGCCGTAACGCATGGCATTGAGCTGACTGATGCCGCAGGGTTCAAAACGACTCGGCATCAGGAAGGCATCACTGCCGGCGTAGATCAGCCGGGAGAGTGCATCGTCGTAGGTGAGGAAAACCGAAACCCTGCCCGGATGGCGAGAGGCAAGCTGCCACAGACCGGACTCCAGGCCACGCTCACCGGTCCCAAGCACAACGATCTGGGTATCGGTGTAAGCCAGAAGTCGATCGGCAACCTGAAGGAGCAGATCAACGCCTTTCTGATCAACCAGGCGCGTCACCATGCCTAAGACAAAGGCATCATCGCGCACTTCAAGCCCCATCCGCTCCTGCAGAACGCTCTTGCAAACCAGCTTTCCGCTGAGATCATCAGCGCTGTAATTCGCTGGCAGGGTCTTGTCTGTGGCGGGGTTCCATGCCTCTAGATCGATGCCATTGAGAATGCCGCGCAGCTTGCCGGAGATATAGTTCAGCAACCCCTCGAGTTTTTCGCCGTATTCGGACGTGCGGATCTCCTGCGCGTAGGTTGGCGACACGGCATTGACACCTTCTGCGTAGAGCAGTGCTGCCGCCATGGTGTGATCACCCTGCATGTACCAGGGGCACCAGGTCATGCGATCCAGCTTCCAGCGCCAGGGCCCCTGGTATTTAAGGTTGTGGATGGTGAAGACCGTGCTGATTTCAGGGTCTTGATGCATCCAGACCGGGATCATCCCGGTGTGCCAGTCATGGCAATGCAACACCTGGGGCTTCCACACATTCCAGGAGAATTCCGCCGCCGCACTGGCGAAGAAGGTGAAACGCCAGTCTTCGTCTTCGCCGCCGTAGATCCGCTCCGGATCGAACACGGGATGACCCACCAGGTAAAGGGGAAGGCCATTGGTGGGATGGCGGGTCTCGAACACTGCAAATTCAGTGCCCATGGTCTGGGCGCGCCAGATCGGTTCAGCGGGAATCTCGAGCTGGCTCCAGAGCTTGCTGTAGCCAGGCATGATCAGGCGCACGTCGTGGCCGAGCTGGGCCAGAGCGGGAGGCAGGGAGCCGACCACATCGCCCATACCGCCCACCTTCACCATGGGTGCACATTCGGCGGCGGCAAACAGCACACGCATGGACGATCGATCCGGCTAAGCGGCGCGACTGTAAGCGCAATCCCCCCCTGTATTCAGGCCGATCAGGGCAGCACGGTGACCGGAGTTCCGACACGCACCAGCTCGAAGATCTCCTGCACGTTCTCCTCGTAAAGACGCACACATCCGTGGGACACAGCGCGACCCACCGTCCAGCGATAGGGGGTGCCGTGGAAGCCAGCAACCGTGCAGCCATCGATATCGAGGTATTGCTCTCCATCCCAGCCTTCACGGCCTTTGCAATCGCGGTAGAAGCCAATCCAGCGGCTGCCAAGTGGGTTGGTCGCATCATCCGGGCCCAGCTTCTTGCCGTTGACCGGATGGGTCCACACAGGTTTCTTGACCTTCTGCATCACGCTGAATCGCCCCGCAGGTGTTTCCCAGCCCACGGTGCCGACCGCAGCAGGAAAGCGGCGGGTGAGCACACCGTCGTGCAAGACAAGCAGCTGGCGATGTTGACGATCCAGCACCAGCTGCAACCCCACCCGCTGCAGCAGATCATCGGGAACCCGTTGCATCGATTCAGCATCCGAAACGGCTGCTGCCAGGGGAGGAATGGGATCCGGTTCGCGCTTGGCGGAGGGAGCGGCAGCCGTTTCAGCCGCGACAGTGTGAGCCGCAGAAGCGCTCTTACTGGACTCTGTTTCAACAGACAGCGCGACACCAGGCAGCAACAACAGCAGGGGGGCCAAAGCCGGAAGGCCTGAAACGAAGGGAATGCGAACCGGCATCGCTACGCAGAGCGGGGGATTTCTCCTTGTTTAGCTAGGGCAACCAGGGAGAAGCAGAGAAATCAGGATCTCGCTTCTCGAGGAAGGCGTTGCGACCCTCCTGGCCCTCCTCGGTTCGATAAAAAAGATGGGTGGCCTGCCCCGCCAACTCCTGAAGCCCAGCCAGCCCATCGGTCTCGGCATTGAAGGCAGCTTTGAGACAGCGAATCGCCGTAGGACTGTGCTGCAACACATCCTGCGCCCAGCGCACACCCTCGGCCTCGAGCTCTTGCAAAGGAACCACAGCATTCACCAGACCCATGGTGAGCGCCTGCTCAGCGCCATAACGACGGCAGAGAAACCAGATCTCCCGAGCCTTGCGCTGACCCACCACCCGGGCCAGATAACCGGCGCCGAATCCGCCATCGAAGCTGCCAACCCGTGGTCCGGTCTGACCAAACACGGCATTGTCTGCCGCCAGGCTGAGGTCGCAGAGCAGATGCAGCACCTGGCCGCCACCGATCGCATAGCCAGCCACCAGAGCGATCACCACCTTGGGCAGGCTGCGGATCATCCGCTGTAGATCAAGAACATTGAGGCGGGCAAGACCCTGTTCATCGAGGTAGCCGCCGTCACCGCGGACGCTCTGATCACCGCCAGCGCAGAAGGCATAGCCGCCATCGTCTGCAGGGCCAACGCCGGTGAACAGCACCACACCGATGCTGCTGTCATCGCGAATGCGGGCGAAGGCATCGCAGAGCTCTGCCACGGTGCGCGGGCGAAAGGCATTGCGTTTCTGCGGTCGATTGATGGCAACCCTGGCGATGCCTGATTCGCAGCGATCGAGCAGCACATCCTCGTATTGGCCCCAGGGCTGCCACGTCACCCCTGGATCACCGGGCAAGACCGCGCGGGGGAACGACTCAGCCATAGCAGCGACGACGATCAGGCCTCCGTTGTACCGCCCCGCGACTGCTGCAGTGCGGCGGCCGTGATCTCACGCAGCTGACGACGCAGCTCGGCATCGGCGGATCGATCGGTGCAAACACGCAGCAGTGCCGTGCGCTGCTGCGCCAATCCCCACTCCAGAGCTGAAGGCAGGTCCTCGAGCCGGGTTAGCTGGCGAGCGGGCACTGCATGGGCCGCTGCCAGAGCCAGAGGGTCATGGCGCTGAGGCATAGCAAACAACTGATCCAACGCGTTGGATGCAACGGAAGCAATCGGCAGCTGGTCAAAGATGCCGCCACCGGCGTTATCGATCAGCAGCACCAGAAGAGGTGGTGAGGCCTCGCTGGCCAGCAGCCAGCCATTGCTGTCGTGCTGCAGTGCCAGATCACCGCAGATCAGCACGGTGGGCCCCTGAACGCGGGCCAGACCAAGAGCCAGCGAAAGGGTGCCGTCGATGCCGGACGCCCCGCGGAAGCTGAAACAACGACGTGAGCCAAGATCGGCAGCTGCGAAGGTCTGCCAGTCGCGCACAGGACTGCTGGCGGCGAGCATCAGCGGCATCCCAAGCGGCAACAGTTCAGGCAGGGCCTTCATCAGTGCGGGCTCGCTGACGCCGCCTGCAGCCGTCAAGTGCTGATCCAGAACGCGTTGCACCTGGGCATCAGCCTCAATCCAGGCCGTGATCAGCGGCCGCGAGCCGGACGGACTGAAGCAAGCATCGATGCTGATGGCGTTCCACCAGGACACCAGGCCTTTACTGAACTGCCGCGACAAGCCGAGCGGATCCAGGCAGCGGGGTTCGCCCTCGCTGATCAACAGCTGGCCCGTACCAAGACTGCGTAACCAGCTCTCCAGTCGCCGGCTGGCAGGGAGTGGACCCAGCCGCAGCACCTGAAGGCCTGCTTCAGCAGCAGGCAGGAACTGCGGCAACAGCAGTTCCCAGTGGCGGATCAAATGGGGCAGATCAGCAGGAATCGCAGCCAGCTGATCGGCCAGCACCGGCCAACCACTGCACTCAGCCAGCGCCCTGAGTGCCTGCTGATAGGCGGGCTTATCGGCTTCCAGGCCTCGCCAGGGTCCGGCCACCACCACGCCGGGACGGGACCAATTGAAGCCATCGCTTGGCCGGGTAGCAGCGGATGCCGGTGGCCGGCGAAGCTGCCGCTGCTGATTCAGAGCGAAATCCCAACCAGACCAGGCCTGCTGCTGGTCTTCGCGGCTGGGATTCAGAGGCTCCTCGAAGGGGAGATTGAGGTGCACCGGCCCGGGATGCTGAAGCGTTTGCTCCCAGGCCTTGTTCGCCAGTGCTTGCAGCTGGGCCTGCGACAGCCGGTGCAGGCCATCGACGGGTCCAGTCATGAACGCGCGACAAACCGACGCCAGAAAGTCCTCCTGATTGACCGTCTGGTTGGCGCCGCAGTTCTTGAGCCTTTGCGGACGATCGGCAGTGAGCAACAGCAAGGGCAGCGCTGAACGGTCGGCCTCCACCGCAGCGGGCAGCAGATTGGCCACCGCAGTGCCAGAGGTGGTGATCACAGCCACTGCACGCCCGGATGCGGCCGCCATGCCAAGGGCATGAAACGCAGCTGAGCGCTCATCAATGGCCGTGGTCAGCGTCAGCAATCCCCGTTCAGCCAGGCCACCCGCCGCTAGCGCCAGTGGTGCGGAACGACTGCCAGGGCAAAGCACCAAGCGCTCCAGGCCTTGCCGCTGCAGGCACAACAGCAGACCGATCGCTGCAGCAAGATTGTCGGCGGCGTGACTCAGACCTGATGACGAGGCTGATGCGATCCTCGGTCAAGGCCAACCCTCATTGCTGACGCTGCTGATGAGCGACCCGTCCGCCGACTCCACGAAACGTCAGGGGAGCTGGCGCTCCTTGCTGATCTGGGTGCTACTGGCACTACTGCTGCGCTGGATCGTGGTGGAGCCGCGCTGGATTCCATCCGGATCGATGCTGCCCACATTGCAACTGCAGGACCGGATCCTGGTGGAGAAACTAAGTCCACGCTTCGACCGGGTGCGTCACCAAGCGCTGCCCCTGAACAGCATCGTGGTGTTCAAGGTTCCTGAGCCACTGGTGCAGGCCGGCTATGACCGGGATGCTGCCTTGATCAAGCGGGTGGTGGGCAGGCCTGGAGACCTACTGGAAGTGCGTGATGGCCAGCTCAGGCGCAACGGTGAGGCCGTGGATGAGCCCTGGCTGAATGAAACGATCGACTATTCGATGGCCCCGGTCACTGTGCCCGACAACGAGCTCTGGGTGATGGGCGACAACCGCAATGCCAGCCTTGATTCCCACCTCTGGGGCCCGCTGCCGGAAGCCGATGTAATCGGCACCGCAATCCTGCGCTACTGGCCGCTCAACAGGTTCGGTCCGATTCGGTTCTCTCGACCCGACGCTTCAGTGACGAAGAGCACAGCTGCGATAGGGTCAGGCACATGAAAGAGGGCGATGGGATGTTTAACCCTGAGTTTCTGACCACCGATAACCAGGAGGGTCAGCCCGTCAATGGCCTGATTCAGTACCTGCAGGATCAATCTCCAGATGTGCTGCAACGCGTGGCCAAATCGGCCAGCCCTGACATTCAGGACATCATTCGCCACAACGTTCAGGGATTGCTGGGAATGCTTCCCGGTGAACAGTTTGAGGTAAAAGTGACCTCCAATCGCGACAACCTGGCCAACATGCTGGCCTCCGCAATGATGACTGGCTATTTCTTGCGCCAGATGGAGCAACGCAAGGAACTGGAAGAGACACTATTCGGAGACGATGAAATGGCGATCGACTCTGACTCGACTCTCTAGATTCCAATTCGAGCCTGCAGTGATTAGCGATTACAGCGTTTGTTCACTGCGATGAATTCTGCGAGTCGGGAACAACGCCAAGGTCGAGCAGGGTTTGATCAATGCTGCCCAGGAACTCCCAGTTGCCTTCACTGGGGGCCCATTCGCGCATCATGAGATGCTCGCGCAGCTGAACAACCTGCAGGGTTGAGAAGGCCAGCGGCGCTGAATAGTGAGCGGGCACCAACCAGTGCAGATCGCGCTGCTGTTCGAGAGCCGCCAACCAGGCGATCAACGCCTGTCGTTGCCTCGGCAGCACCAGGCGCTCCAGCACCGGAGCCACCTGCAGTCGTGGTTGATCGTCTCCCATCAACGCTCTTGCCGAATCCAGCCACCCCGTCTTCCAGGCGAAGGGATAAAGGCCAAAATGGGTTCGCGCACTGCGCAGACCGGGCCGAAAGGCTTTCCGGATCACCTGCAGCAAACCAGGCACATCAAGCGGTTCAGGCCGCAGATAGGAGGCAAACAGCACAAGCCTCGCCCAGCCGCGGCGGCGATTGTCTGGGGTGTCGTCGAAGGGTTGATCGCCGCGATCACGGGCATGAAACAGCAGCGGTGCAGGATCGTGCTCAAACACCTCCGGTGGTTCAGAAGAAATCCCAACCAGGGCATCCGTCACCAGCAGTGCGCCTGAGGGGCGGTGCAGACAGCTCACTTCCTGAAAACGACCAACGCCGAGATCCAGGGGCCCAAGCGAAATCCACTCACAGACTTCGGGATGGGGCACGCCATCGTCGAGCAACACCCTGGTTCTTTTGGAGGGCACACCCAGCCAAGACAGCGGCAAATTGATCGGAAAACTCCACTGACCTGGGCAGACCCAGAGATCAGCCTCAGGAAATGCTCTGGCCATCGGAGCCAACGGCAGCTTGTGCTCCAGGCCAGAGGCCGTGGGCAACACAATGCTGCGCACCGGTCCATGCTCAGCTTCAAGGGTGCGAATCAGCGCACGTAGCTCGCCGGTGGGCGGCAGCGGATTCACCAGCATCAGACCGCCGGGAACCTTCACAACCGTGAGACGGATCGGCACCGCCACGTAATACACACCCTGAAGCTGCTCGAGGCTCCAGATCTGTCCGGGAATCAACTCTTCAAAGTGAGTGGCACGGCGGCCATACGGATACAACGGCAGCAGCGGCCACCAAGGCCAGCTTTGGTCCTTCGCCGAGATGCCCTCAGTTGCACTCAGATCGCCCTTCATGACTGCTCTAGCTGGTGTTGGGAGCGCTCTGATTTCTCTAAGATTAATGCTTAGCCCGAAATATTGGCTAAACTTACAACATCTTTTGAAGCTTAAATAGTGAATCGGATCAAGCCTGCTTTTTGTCTTGCGGCTGTCATCACAGCAACCTTGGCGATGAGTGCCAATACTTCTGGTTTTGCTAGCAGCAGGCCGTCGGAGTGCGACGACATCAAGCCTGCTCTTAAAAAAGAAAGTTCAACGACGAAAGCCATCGTCAATGCAGACAACTACGCGTTTGCCGAGACTGAAATAATTCTCGGTGATTATGTTCAAAAAATTGCAAAGGCAACCTGTTCAGACGGGATGGGTGTATTCATGCATTTCCGGAAGGCAATGGATCCCAAAGATAGAACTATATTGAGGCCAAACTTCGATACGTTGTACTCAGCAGCTGTTGTTGACTTGAAAAGTCCAGCAACAATCACCTTGCCAGCCTCCGATCGGTTGCAAATCCTGGAAGTGGTTAGCGCTTATCACTGGATTCCATTGGTGACTAGCAAGCCCGGCGTCTACGAGATAACAGAAGAAATGGTGGGTAGTCGCTTCGCATTTATCATCATTCGCACCCAAGTAAATATGCAGGATCCTGCCGATATTGAGCGGGTTGGCGACATTCAAGATGAAATAACAATTCGCCAAAAGAATCGCGGCAAATTCGTGCAAACAAAAGATTGGGACAGGAGCCAAATGCTTTCAATGCGATCTGACTATCAAGAAGAAAAGGATACAAAAGGCATTAGCAGTGAAGAAATATTTGGTGACAAGGGTGAAATCAGTTCGGAGATGAGAAATATTGGGGTTGCCTTCGGGTGGGGTGCTCTAACAAAAGAAGGAGCTGTCTATCCCTCCATTAGCATTCCTGGATCTGATGAAGAATTCACACTCTTACTGAAGGATGTCCCTATGGCAAGCAATGCTTTTTGGTCGGTAACTGTCTACGACAAAGATGGATTCGCCCAAGGAGAGAATTACAATGTAAATAGCTCCTTTGCGAAGCAGGATAAAGATGGCAACTATGTGCTTAATTTTGGAAAGAATTCAGCCAAAGAAAATTTCTTAGAAATTTACCCAGGCTCCAATGCAACGCTGCGCATCTACTCTCCGCAAAAGCCTTATTTTAATGGAAGTTGGAAAGTTCCCGAAATGCAATCTGCTGCTAAAAACCAGTAAATGTGTTGAGCAAGCCTGCATTAGTCGGATTGCTGCAGAAATCTCCCTTATAGGGATCAAGACCACGTTCGCCTTTCAGAATTTCTGAGATGTCTCACCGCCTTCGTCGTTTCCTCTGCCTCCTGCCTCTGCTGACCTTAAGCCCAATGGCAGCAGCACAGGAAACTGTCGAGTCCTACCTGAGGGAGTTTCCGAATCAGGAACAGGTCAAGATGATGAACACCTGGCTTGAGAAGAACGAGAAGGGCACCTTCAAGTTCACCGGTTTGGTGGATCCCAGCGACACCACCGTGGTCACACCACAAGCCACTGTCGACTACGGATACAACTGGTTTTCGATCTCAGACGGCCCGGCGATCCTGACGACGCCGACTTATGACAAATTCCTGTCGGTATCGGTCTTCGATATGAAGCACAATGTGCCGGCTGTCATCACCAACCCAACAAAACCGATCCTGCTCAAACGACCCAGCCAAGCGATGCCCGAGGGCGACTTTGAGGTGGTTGAGCTTGAAACGGATCAAGGTCTTGTGCTGACCAGGATGGTCGTCGTCGAAAACCTGGACGCAGTCGTCGCCTCCCGTAGCCAATTCCAGATGCAGGGCGGCAAGGGAGACATGCAGCGTGAGGTCCAGCAATTCAGCCCAGAGACGGAAAAGAACGCCCAGGCCGTGATCGACACGGTGATCACCTATATCAATCCCGATGACGCCTTTGGTCGGGTCAGCGGAGACGTCAGCTTCCTCGACCTCGCAGCCGGAGTGAAGTTGGGCCAGTTAGGAACTCCTTCCGACACGGTCCGTTACGGCACCATCTTGGTCGACGACAGCGGTGCGCCTTTGCGCGGTGATGCGACGTATGTCGTGACTGTGCCTTCAGGGCTCTACAACCCTGGCGGCTACTTTTCAGTGACCCTCTACGGAACCGATAACAAGCTGCTGATCCCGAACGATCTGAAGATCTACGACCGGACCACTTTTTCCTCAGAGCCGAACCAAGACGGAACAACAACCATCACACTCAGTCCGGATGGAAGTGGAAAAAACGGAATCCCCACTGGCAAAGACTTTTATGGAGTCCTTCGTGCGTACGTGCCAGCACCCGGTGCAATCATGACAGTGAAGGTCGAGCGGCAGTAGGGGGAAACGATGTTGGGATACCTGCTTCTTCAGTAAAGACTGATTGATCAGCACAATCACGCCATTCGAAAACTGGATGCAGTTGCTGAATCCAGCACTAGCCCACAATCACGCCCAGTTGCACAAAAAACTGGGGACAACCGAGAGATTACCCCCTTAAAAACATTGCAAGCATTTGCTCCTTAGTGGCAGCAGCGGCCACCAGGGCCAGCTCTGTTCCTCAGATTGGATGCTGCTTGCAGCCACTCAGTTCAGGTGCCGTACCCACGATTCTGCCCAGCAAGGGGGCCTGAGCAGTTGCATTGTCGATGAAAACATTCTCCACTCGATCCATGAAAGAGACGACTGGATCCTCAGAGGCATGAGCGAAGACGCTGACGAATGCTTCGCCATTGGCGCAAAAGATCTCGACGTGAGGAATCACTGAGCTTGGCGTGGGCAATCATCTGCTGCCTGTCAGCCATAGCTGCCAATAGATCAGCTTGATCAGGGTGATGATTCGCCGCACGCTGGCAGAGCTGGCCGAAACTTTCGCCTGGTAAAGGCAACACACCGAACCGAGCGAGCAAACGAAGCGACTGATCAAGCGGATGATGCGCCGCTGACGTGTGGCGCATCATCACCCAACCCAGCCCCAAAGCGGCCGTGGAGGCCAACAGCACCGACAGTACGAGCCATTGCTGTTGATCCCCAAACAGCTTCTGTAACCAGATCTGCTGACTGGACTGATCAAAACCCAACCACCACCTAGTCCAAAGCAGATCCAGACCCCACCACTGCCGCTGGATCCAGTGCCACCAGGAAGGCTCTCGCACTGAAATCACACCTGCTTGCGCTTGCGGAGAAAGGGGAACTTCAGCAGTTGGAGCAATCCAAAGCGTGGGATCGACACGTTGCCAGCCGCTGCCATCAAGCCACACTTCGACCCAAGCGTGAGCATCGCTTTGCCTGAGTTCGAGGTAATCCGCACCGCCGAGCGGCTGCACGAGTTGGCCGCCTCGATAACCACTGACGACTCGGGCGGGCACATCCGCAGAGCGCAATAAGGCCGCTAATGCACTGGCGTAATGACCACAGAAGCCCACCTGACGATCAAACAGAAAGACATCGAGATCCGAAACTGTCCCTGGTTGAAGGCTGTAACGGAATGGCTGGCTCCGAAACCATTGCTCCACAGCCGCCAGGCGCTCGCGATCAGTTGGCAAATTGCGGAATCCTGCTCCCAGCCTTCTCAGCCGTAGCAAGCCATCAGGCGGGAGCTGCGACTCAGTCTTAAGCGGCGATCGGAATTGCCATTGCTGCGCATCAACGCTGGCCATCAACCGAAAAGCACGGCGCTGTCGTGAAGCAGTGTCCATGAATAGCTCTCCTTCCGGGGCAATCCACTGATCGGCAACCACTGGACCTGAGATCCCATCCCAGGGGAGCGCACGGGTGGCAGAGGGTTCAACAATCCACCACTGGCTGATAGCAGCAGTGTTGCGAACCTCTCTGAGAAACTTTGACGGCGCGGGGGAATCTCGGTGCTGCCATCGACGGCCATCAAACGTCTCGTGCACCAGCACACGCCAGTAGGCATCAACCGGCATAACGGCACCCTGAGGTACCATCATGCGCGCAGCGGAAGCATCCACCGATGCCAATGTCGCGATGCTGAGCGGGTCGAGATCAGGGGAGAGCCCGGTGACCGCACCGCGTGAAGGCCCAAGTTGCGTTGTCCACAACGGAGGAATACGTGGAACAAACAGGAACAGCACCAGGGCCAGTGGCAGAGCTGCTACAAGCAGCTGAAGGCTGCGCTGCATTAACCCTCTGAATGACAACATGCCCTGCAGCTCATGACTGAGCAGACCGGCAAGTGCTGTGGACGCCACGACCAGCTGCAATCCTGTGGCCATAAGGCTTTGCAATTGCGCCGCCAGCAACCCAGCTGAGAACAACTGCAGAAGCGCCACAAGTCTGCGATCAAAAGGCCTGCGGCACTCCCTCAACTTGAACATGGCACTGATCACTAAAGCCCAGGTCGGCCAGGTCAGGGCTGCCGTGGTATTCAGCGCAAAGCACTGAAGCAACAGCGGCGGGAATGCACACCAAGCCAGCACTCCTGATCGCAACGTCCGGATCATGCCGTCGCCAATGCCTCAAGACAGGCATTGCGATGCCGTAGGCCCATGCCAGGTGCCAAGCTTTTGCCTCGCAGGCGCAGGCCATAACGAACACCCTGCTGATGCAGCTGGATAACCCGCTTCGCCAGGTGTTCCAGCGCCTGCTCCAAAGGAATCCCAGACGCTGGCTCCAGCATCTTTTCCTGATTGGTGGGATCGGTAAAAACCTTTGCCTGTAGTGGTCGCCCCTTGGCTGCACCCGTCCAATCAACAACAGCCGGACTCTCTTGATCGCGTACGTCTCGCAAATCGTGCCATTCTTCAAGACCATGCCTTGAACGTGAGGATTGCATCTCTCTGACCGGGCCTGATCGACAACGAGGCCAGATCAGTTGGGGCTGTGCAGGCATCCATCGCGTCCAGCAGATGAACAACCCCAGAGGAGCGATGGTCTCAACCTGCAACTGTGGTGGTCGCTGCCAACCCCGGCATGGCGGGGTCCATGGCAGAGCAATTGTGGAGATTCCACTCGACAACTGGAGGGATACAGCCCGAGAACCATCACGGAAGCGGAGACGCATCGGAGGACGAGGCGAACGGGTTTCAAGAATCAGCGGATAACTGCTGGTTTCAGCAGCGAAAGCCGGCACTGGCTGACCACAGCGCAGAGTCACCCCATCGAGCGTGTCGTGAGTGAGAAACATCGCCAGCAACATGATGCCAAGCATCAGGAAGGCGAGGAGAAAGGTGTTATTGCTGGAGGTCTGGATCGCCACCAGCAACAGCACAGCTGATGCTGAAAGCCAAAGGAGGCCGAACCGACTGGGAACGATATAAAGGGACCTCAATCCAAGCCTGACCTCATCGCAACGCATTGACCCGCTCCAGGAGATCGTTGCTCAGAGGAGTTCCTGCATTCGATGGACAACCAGCATCAAGTCGATGCTCGACCACGGACGGCAACACGGCCTGAACATCCTCGATCAACAAGTGATCTCTGCCAGCGATCAGTGCCCATGCGCGTGCAGCAGCAACAACTCCTTGGCTTGCTCTTGGAGAGAGTCCCTCCTGCCCTCGTCGACTCGCCTCAACAATGTCGAGCACATAATCAAGGACCCCCTCAGAGCAGTACTGACTAGAAGATCGCTGCTGGAGTTGAAGCAGTGTTTGATCATCCACCCCCTGCAGGCTCTCAGCCGGAGACCAATCACCGCGAAGTAGCTGACGCTCCGCATCACGATCGGGGAAACCAAGAGTCACGCGCATCAGGAAACGATCCAGCTGCGCTTCAGGGAGAGGGCTTGTCCCCACTTGATCCAGACTGTTCTGTGTGGCGATCACAAAAAAAGGCCGAGGCAGCGCATGGCTGGTGCCATCGATACTCACGCGACCTGCTGCCATCGCCTCCAACAGTGCGCTCTGTGTGCGAGGGCTGGCACGGTTGATCTCATCCGCCAACAACATCTGGCTGAAGAGCGGACCCTGTTGGAAGTGAAAGCTTGAATCGACCTGATTGAAGACGTTGATCCCAGTGAGATCCGCGGGAAGCAGGTCACTGGTGAAACTCACTCGCTTGAACGCCAACGAGAACACGGTTGCAAGAGATTCAGCAAGGGTCGACTTGCCCATCCCTGGGCGGTCTTCAATCAGGAGATGCCCTCCTGCCAGCAGGCAACTCAAAGCGAGCCGCACCTGCTTCTCCTTGCCGAGAAGCAATTGACCGACAGCATTTGTCAGCTGCAGCAGATCAGCAGTCACCAAAGGAACCCATCATCCTCATCAACAGATTGGCAGGCCATTTGAAAAGCTCTTGATAAAAACAGTCAGAGGGTCAAGCACTAGCCCACAATCACGACCAGTTGCACAAAAAACTGAGGGATCAGCTACTTAGAACCATTGCAATCAGGGGCTCCAGATTGGCAGCAGCGGCCACCAGGGCCAGCTTTGGTCCTCAGATTGGATGCTGCTCGCAGCCACGCAATTCAGGTTCTGCACCCACGATTCTGCCTAGATGCGAACCGTGCAGTGGTCGGTTTGAAACTACCCGGCAGCCAGTGGCATCGAACAGACCTCTAAAGCCTGAACCAAGACTCAGCCCCTCCGATTCAAAGGACCCAGCCCGGTCATACCTATTGAGGAGTCGAGCAGTTGCCCATAAACCTCCCCAGTGGCACAACAAACCAGAGACAACTCAGGGACCACTCCACTAAACCACTGCGCTTAAAAAGTCCGATGGTGAACCAGAACCGCACCCCAGCATCACAGGCCGAACTAGAGAACGAGCCAACTATCAACAAGATAGCTCTCGAAGAACACTTCTCCATCAGAGAACTTCTCCCAACCTCAGAGGAGTTGGAGTTTTTCGACCCACAGGTGCTGGGCGAGATCGAACCGTTGCTGCCTGAACTGGCTGAACAGCGACTGGCCCATATGGACAAGGCCGGAATTGAAATCGCCGTGCTGTCGCAGACTGCACCGGGAATTCAAGCGATCGCCGAGTCGAGCGAAGCATCGGCCATGGCCAGATGTGCGAACGATGCTCTGTACTCAGCAATCGAGCAGCAACCTCGGCGCTTCAGAGGCTTTGCGGCGCTGAATCTGCAGGATATCGATGCCGCTTGTGCGGAGCTGAAGCGATGCGTGAGTGAGCTGGGTTTCGTTGGAGCTCTGGTCAATGGCAGCACACAAGGTGAATACCTCGACAATCCCAGAGTCGATCCGCTGTGGTCGACACTCGAGCAGCTTGATGTGCCCCTTTATCTCCATCCCGGACTTCCTACCAACCAACCCGCTTCGATGGTGAAGGAACTCGATGGTGCCACTTGGGGCTGGTCATTTGACACCGCTACCCATGCGCTGCGTCTGATTGTGAAAGGCGTCTTCGAAAAACATCCCAACGCCAACGTGATCCTCGGACATATGGGGGAGAACCTGCCCTTTTATCTCTGGCGACTGGACAGTCGTTATGCCTCGACTCGCTATCGCAATGACATCGCCACCACACCCAGCGCCGTCTTCCGACGAAATTTCTTCATCACTACCTCAGGCGTCTGTGATGATGCGGCACTGCAGTGTTCGCTCGCGACTCTCGGCCCGGAACGCATCATGTTCTCCACGGATTACCCCTACGAAGACATCGAACTCGCAGGCCGATGGATTGAGCAGGCAACGATCGATCCACTCTCGAAAACCATGATCTGCAGAGATACAGCGCGGATGTTGCTTCGCCTGAGCTGACATCCTCAACTGTGCCGGCCTCGATATGGAAGTGATGCACAAGCGCAACGTTCACTTCTCCCCTCTCGACCTGGCTGCTGCTGAGTCATCGGCAGAGTGGGCGCTGAGTCAACTACCGGTTGCAGCCGGAAGTGATTCAAGACCTTCAAGGCTGACTTGAGACACTCATTGCCAGATCACAGTGAAAAGACAATTTGCTGTCTTGATTGATCGATGCTTCATCAAGATCCAGACAAGGCTCAAGGGCGCTAGCGAGGCCGCATGAATTCCATGCAAAAGGTTCTGAGCAGTCGTGCAATCAGGGAACCTCCTTCAGACCTGGCTCCACCTGCTGCAGTTGCTGCATGGTCAACGAGGATCGCAACAGCAAAGGAAGAGGTGCTCCACCAGATTGGAATGCTCCATCACCCGTAGGCGCGAGCGGCACAGTCTCTGAATCACCAAGCAGATTCCTGTCGAAGAACAGTTTGGCCATCCCCCGAAGCTCCTGTCTGGCGAGTGACTGATCCGGGCCGGTGATCACTGGTGGAAGGTTTGAGGTGGCATCCAAGAAAGAAAGATGGGTGCCCTTCTCCTGAACTGCCAGAACCGAGCCTGGCTGGCGGAGGCTCGTAAACAGTGAGAGCTGCTGGGAGACAGGCGGAGCAAAGACGTCATTCATGCCAGCGATCACAAG
Source organism: Synechococcus sp. GEYO (assembly GCF_900473955.1). Lineage (NCBI taxonomy): Bacteria > Bacillati > Cyanobacteriota > Cyanophyceae > Synechococcales > Synechococcaceae > Synechococcus > Synechococcus sp. GEYO. Next base: position 3,249 of record NZ_UCNL01000008.1, on the reverse strand, counting down.
CATCGGCACCTCCACATGGGAGATTGATCGACTGCTGAAAATCGGATTGGTCACCGGGTTCACCGCCACAGCAACCTTCACGCGGGGATCGCGAAAGCTTGTCTGTTTCACCACACGACCGGGTGCTTTGCACTGCCAGACGATCGCCGGATTGAGAACCACTGTGCGGGGATCATTCAGCTGTTCACAACCACGAACCAGATGGGGCCAGTCCAGCTTGGCGCCAGCAAGCGCCGTGACCGTATAACCGCCAAGGGACTGACCGAGTACGCCAACCCGTTGTGTGTCGACACGATTCCCCCAGCGCTTCTCCACCTGATCGATCAATTCGCTGACTGTGATCGGCTGGCGATACCAGGCGTTCGCAGGAGGAATGGCTCCTGTGCCCTTGATGACTGCCGTCATGGTGTCGGCGCTGGTGAAGGGGAAATCGAGAGAAGCGACCGCATATCCATGACTGGCCAGGGTCTGCGCCACATACAAAAGGGCATTCATGTCGGTGTTCAGGCCGGGCGAGAGCACCACCAGAGGAGCCTTGCTCTGAGCCGTCGACGAGTCAGGCAGATAGGCGCCGGCTTTGATGCTGTCGACAACACGACCTTGAAAGCTGAAGTGAAACTGCTGAAAGCGGATGCTGCCTGGCTTCGCGGCTGCCAGAAGATCTGGACCCGTCTCAGGAGTACCTTCCAGCTCAGCCAGACGCGAATACAACTTGTTCTGAAGATTGAACTCCTGATTAAGGGAACGCAGCAGCGAAGCGACAGCCCTCACATCAATAGGAATCGTGGGCAATGGATAGGCCTGAAGCACATCGATCATGCCCATGCTGTTGTCGCTGGCAGCTCCCTCGATCAATGCTGAAGCCAGGGCATCAGCTGCAACGTCTGTGGGCTGATTTATCAGCTTCACCAGCTGTTGAATCGTTAGACGACCCAAAGGCGTAGATAGATAGTTCGATGCCATCACGGCATTCACCGGCGCCGACTGATTGAGAGCCTTACGGAGTGCCTGTTGTTCTGAAGGTTTAAACAGACGAAGAATATCGGCGAGCGCAGTGCCAGGAGACTTGCCAGCTGCGTAGTCGGCGAGTTCGTCGATCGGGATGGATCGCTCGAATTCACCAAGCTGAAAGCTGATTTGTTCAGCGCAAAAGGCCGGGGCCGCCGAAGCACATAAGCCAATCACCGTGGCGAGAAAACGCTTCATATCAAATCAGCCTCTACAACTGAAATTACCCCGAATGACGCAAAAGACGTCCAATCAAGCCAAAGTCGTGGGTCAAACAGAGCTGTTGATTCAGCAGAGGCCATACCTCGATTTAGGTTCAATCATTCAGGAAGGCACTTGAGCTTGATCACGAATAATTCTCCAAGCCTGATCAGCAGTATCAGCAAACTGGAATAATTGCTGATCCTTATCATCAATCAGTCCTGAGTCAGCCATGAAGTCGAAGTCGATCAGACGCGACCAGTAATCACTACCAAAAAGAATGATTGGCATGGTTCCTTTGGCTCCAACCTGCCGCAATGTCAGCACTTCGAAAAGTTCATCCAACGTACCAAAACCGCCTGGAAATAGCACTGCACCAACGGAGCGCATCACAAAATGGAATTTACGCAGCGAAAAATAGTTAAATTTAAAACACAAGTCTGGAGTGATGTAAGGATTTGGATATTGCTCATTGGGAAGATCAATATTGAAACCGACCGAACGGCAGCCAGCGTCAAAAGCACCACGGTTAGCAGCTTCCATAATCCCAGGACCGCCACCAGTCACGATCACATGGGTCGAGCAACAAGAAGCGGAGCCATCACCTTGTTGGCCATATCTGGAAGCCAAAAAAGCAAATTCTCGTGCTGAATCGTAGAAATCTGAAAGCTCTACAAGTCTTCGGGCTTGATCCACTTTGCGTTCTAACAAGGGGGAGCTTGGGTCAGCATTCAGTGCATCAACTGATTGCGCCAGACACGCCTCTGCAGCTGAGCGTTCTTGAACGCGAGCACCTCCGAAGACGATGATGGTCGAGGTGATTCCAGCCTCCTCAAGCCTTAGATCTGGCTTACTAATCTCTAAAAGCATCCTGACCCCGCGCATCGACGAACGATTCAACAGGTCAAGGTCATGGTGAGCCAGCTTGTAGGTGTCCGAATGAATGATCTGATTAAGGTTCTGTGCAATCAAGTCCTGATCATCACTGAGAAAGCTGGAATCACTTGATGCTGAAGGCATTGATGAACCATCCATAACGACAGGTGGGCGGCAAGGTTTTATGACATCACGCCCATTTCATGAAGGGTGGTCATGACCTGTTGTCGTGCAGCCGCTTCGGTGAGCCTTGGGTTCTCTCTTTTGGTGTTCAAGACCATCTGCTTAAACATCTCTCGATGGTCGCTTGAAGCATGTTTGAACCACTCTTCATATTCCGACCTGGTTTCGTTCAACAGCCTCTCCTCAAACATCTTTTTGTAATGGGGATAAAGGAAGGCATGATCTCTCTCACATCGAATCCCCATGTCCGTTAAAAGCTGCATCGACGATCGACCACTGAGGTAGCTCAAGCCCACTTTTTTCTTGTGTCCGAGCCAGTCGCATGCAGAGGCAAGAGCTTCATACGCGCCTTGCTGGTTGTTCATCACAAGCTGTTTCCAGGCGTCATAGGTGTCCTGATCAAACTGGCCGAGGATCAGTGTGCGAATGGCTGAGGGTGAACATCGGAACCGTTTGCCGGTCTTCACTCCCAGTGTCCAGGCCGGATACTTGTGCCTCTTGCCTGCTTCGTCGCTGAGCGCAAGCACGACCGCCCAAAGCCCACACATGAAGGTGATGCTGTGTGGATGCTTAACCACGAACACACCGTGGCCTTGTTGACCCTCCGGCACTGGGGCCAACAGATCTGGCTTCCAGATCTTGTGGTCCTGGTTCTCTTCAGTCCATCTGTCGTGGTCGAACCACTTGCGGGACGCCTCAATCTCCTCAGGGGTAGCGTCCTTGAAATTCTGATTGAAGATCTCCTTGGTCCGCCTGGATGAATAGCCATCACCCGCCTCAATCTCTTGCGCAAATGCCGCCATCAGTCAATCAAAGTTGCTGCTTTGCCAGCGCCCATGGTCGCCAGCCCATCCTTCTGTGGTGTTGATGACAGCTGAAGAGTTGCTTCCAGGGAACGATCCAGCCACACCGTTTCCACTATTGGAGGTTTTGCCATCCAAGGCAATGCGCGATTCGACCGATGCCAAAAACGCCTCTGCG